>CAIOSQ010000211.1 GCA_903860935.1 uncultured Rhodospirillales bacterium
CCCATCGTTCCGAGGCCGATGAAGCCGACCTTGATCATGGCTGCTGCTCCATGTCGTGAGAGTGGGGGAACGTCGCGGACGACAGGATCACAGCGATCCACCGGTGCGGATGAAGGTCTCGTCGCCCTCATCGAGTATCTCGCCCCAGGTCAACGCCCCTGATGCCGTCGCGCGGATCAATTCGAAGAGCCGTCGTCCCGCAGCGGGGATCTCCTCGCGGCCGGCAAGGATTGCGGAGCCATCGAAATCGATCTGATGCGGCAGATGGGCGACCGTGTCCGGTCGCACGCTGATCTTCAGGGTCGGCGCGACGGCGTTGCAAAAGCTGTTGCCGGCGCCCGTTGTGAACAGCATCAGGGTCGCGCCACTTGCGGCGAACCCGGTAAGCGATTCCGGCGAGAAGGCCGGCGCGTCCATCACATGGAGGCCTGACTGCGTGGGTTCTTCGGCGATCGCGAGCACGCCTTGGATAGGCTTTGTGCCACCTTTTGCGATCGCGCCGAGGGATTTCTCCTCGATCGTCGACAGGCCACCGCGAATGTTTTCCTGGCCTGGATTGTTTCCGGTCAGATCGAAACCCGTCGCGGCTACAGCGGCCTCGCGGCGTGACACGGCATCGACGAGGGCGCGTGCGATCTCCGGGGTCGCCGCGCGCCGCGCGAGCAGATGTTCGGCGCCCAACCACTCGACAGTCTCGCCGAAGACGGCCTTGCCGCCGGCCTCGACGAGAATGTCGATCGCCGCGCCCGCGAGCGGGTTTGCCCCCAGCCCGGACGTCGCGTCGGAATGGCCGCATTCGACGCCGACGAACAGATCAGCCATGGGACAGGCGACGCGCTGAACACGCGACGCCGCACGGACGAGCGCGGCGGCGCAGCGCACGCCGCGTTCGGACAACGCCAGCGAATCCTCGTGCACATCGTCGAGCGCGACGATCTCCACGGGCTTTCCCGATGCCGCGATCGCGGCGCCGACCCGGTCGGCGGTCTTGCGGTCCGCACCGACGACGAGGACGGCCGCGACATTGGGATTGCGTCCGAGGCCGATCAACTGGCGCTCGTGAACGACCTTGTCGTCGCCGAACTGGCCGCGACCGTAAGGCGTCGCGACGAGCAGGGTGCCGCGCACCGTCCGGGCGATCCGCCGCGCCGCTCCGCTCACCAGGCCGACCATGGACAGGACGAGAACATGATTGCGGGTGCCGACCCGCCCATCGGCGCGCCGAAAGCCCATGAAGCTCCCGTGATCCGGCATGTATGCGTATCCCCCTCGATCCCGGTCTTGGCGACAAGCATGTCGCTTGCGCGCGACTTCCGTTGGATGTTACCGCTCACATCAGGGGACACAAGATGAAATCTCGCGATCGCGCGAGCGGAATCGCCCACGCCGCGCCCAGTCGCCGGCCGCGCCTGCGTGATGTCGCAGCGCGCGCGCGCGTATCGACGATGACGGTTGTTCGCGTCATGCGGACGCCGGAGAAGGTCGCGGCGATCACGCGCGCGCGTGTCGAATCCGTGCTCGCCGAGACGGGCTATACGCCGGACTTGCTCGCGCGGGGGTTGGCCATGAACCGCAGCGGCGTGGTCGCCGCCATCGTCCCGCTGTTGACGAATTCGCTCGTCGCGGAGGTCGTGCAGGGATTGACCACCCGGTTGGAGGCGGCGGGCATACACTTGCTGATCGCGTCGAGCGGCTTCTCCGCCGAGCGTGAGGAAGGTCTGGTGCGCGCCTTCCTGTCGCGGCGGGTCGACGGCGTCTTCCTGATCGGCACGACGCATACATCCGAGACGAGGCGGATGCTGGTCTCGGCGGGAATTCCGGTCGTCGAGGGCGGGAACCTGACGCGCGCGCCGATCGACATGGTCGTCGGATTTTCCAACCGTGAGGCTGCGCGCACTGTGACTGCGCATCTCGCCAAGCGCTGCGGGCGCGGTCCGATCGCCTTCGTGGGCGCGCATGCCAGGGACAACGACCGGGCACGCGACAGGCGTTCCGGATTTCGCGCGACCATGCGCGAGCTGGGCCGGCCGGTCGCGCCGGAGTTCGTCGTCGAGACGGATCTCGACATGGTGTCCGGTGCCGCGGCGGCCGACGACCTTGTGACGCGGAATCCTGATCTTCGGGGCATCCTCTGCTCCGCGGACGCGATAGCCGCGGGCGTCCTGTTCGCCTTGCAACGGCGCGGCATCCCGGTTCCCGGTCGTGTCGCCGTCGCGTCCTTCGACGACATCGAGATCGCCGGTCTCGTCAGCCCTGGCCTGACGACGATCCGCGTCCCGCGGCTGCGCATCGGCGAGTGCGCGGGCGACATGATCCTGCAGCGGCTCGCGGGCGCCGAGGTCGCCGAGGTGCGCGTGGACGTAGGCTACGAACTGGTGGTGCGTGAAAGCGCCTGACATCCAAGGGAGGACAGACGAGATGAGCAAGAGCCTTATCGTGACCGGCGCAAGCCGGGGTATTGGCGCTGCGACGGCGCGGCTGGCCGCGGCGGCGGGTTGGCAGGTCTGTGTGAACTACAACAGCCATGCGGCGCCGGCCGAGGCCCTTGTCGCCGAGATACGAGACGGCGGCGGTACGGCGATCGCGGTACAAGCCGACATGGCGGACGAGGCGGCGATCGTCGCGATGTTCGAGCGATGCGACCGTGAACTCGGTCCGCTCGGGGGACTGGTCAACAACGCCGGTTATCTCGGGGGCGAGCACCGGATCGAGGAGTTCGACGCCTCGGCCATGCGCAGGCTCTGGGACGTCAACGTCGTCGCCTATTTCATCTGCGCACGCGAGGCCGTGCGTCGGATGTCCCGCGAGCGTGGCGGCGCAGGCGGCGCGATCGTCAATGTCAGTTCGATGTCCGCCGACAGCGGCGGCATCGGGCCGCGCGTCCATTATGCGACCACGAATGGCGCACGAAACACCTTCACGTATGGTCTCGCCAAGCAGGTCGGGCGGCTCGGGATCAGGGTCGCCGGCGTGATGCCGGGCGTGATCGACACCCATTTCAACGATGGCTTCGGAAACGAAGAGCGCAACGCCTTGCTCGGGCCGCAGATTCCTGTCGGACGTGTCGGCGTCGGCGAGGATGTCGCGCGCGCGATCGTGTGGCTCCTGTCGCCCGATGCCGGCTATGTCAGCGGCGCGATGATCAAGGTGAATGGCGGGTTCTTCTGATGGACGCCGTCGACATCGCGTTCCGCGGGCCATTCGAACTCGGCGAATCGATCTTCTGGGATCCAGCGCTTGGGGCCCTGTGGTGGGTCGATATCCGGGGCCCAAGCATCGAACGCTGGGCTCCTGGGACCGGTCGACATCGCACATGGGCGATGCCGGCGCTGATCGGATCGATCGTCCCACGCGCGCGCGGCGGATTGATCGCGGGGCTGCAGACGGGTTTCCACGCGTTCGATCCCCTGACATCGGTGCTCGATCTCATCGCGGCGCCGGAACTGCATCTGCCCAGGAACCGCCCGAACGACGCGCGCTGTGATCGTTCGGGGCGCTACTGGTGCGGCTCCATGGAGGATTATGGTCAGACCGCAGCCGGGATGCTTTACCGCATGGATCCCGGAGGTCTGCCGCAGGCCGTGGATGGCCCGTTCGGCGTTCCGAACAGCATCGCCTTCGCGCCAGATGGTCGGACGATGACCTTCACGGACACGCGCCGGGGGGACATTCTCGCGTTCCCCTACGACCCGGAGACGGGGGCGCGTGGTTCGCCGCGGATCCTTCTTGCGGCGGGCGGTGCGCCGGGGCGTCCCGACGGAGCCGCG
>CAIOSQ010000212.1 GCA_903860935.1 uncultured Rhodospirillales bacterium
GCACCGCTTCGATCTGGTCTGCATCGCCACGCCGACGCGTCAGCACGCGCCGATGACATTGGCGGCGCTGGAGGCCGGCGCGCATGTCCTGTGCGAGAAGCCCACGGCTATGGATGCCGGCGAGGCGCGCGCCATGCTCGATCGCGCGGAGGCGCTCGGCCGAGTACACATGATCGACCATGAATTGCGGTTCAATCCCAACCGCCGAAAGGTCAGGGATCTCCTGGCCAGCGGCGCGATCGGCCAGGTGCGCCACGTCAACGTCTCCAACGTCGTCGGGTCCTGGGGCGATCCGGCATCGCGACCGATGGGAGATTGGTGGTCGCTCGCGGCCGAGGGTGGCGGGCGGCTGGGCGCCAACGGGTCGCATCAGGTCGATCTGCTGCGCTGGTGGCTGGGCGAGGTCGCGGCCGTCGACGGGCAGGTGCGCACGATGGTGCCCGACAGGGTGGACCGCGCGACTGGCGGCTCATGGCGCGCCGATGCCGACGATCTGTGTCATTTCACGCTCGAGATGACGGCCGGATCCCTGGTTCAGGTGTTCATCAGCGCCGTCGCGCGGCACGCGACCGACAACACGACCCAGATCTTCGGCAGCGAGGGGACCATCATCCTCGAGAACGCCGGCGAGAAGCTGCGTATCGCGCGCGCGGGCGGCTCTTTCGAGGAGATCCAGGTCCCGGACCCGAACGCGGAGCTGCCCGGTCTCAATCCCGGGATCTGGAACGTTTCGGTGGTCGGCTTGCTGCGTGAACTGGTCGCGGCAATCCGCGAGGGACGCCAGCCGCGCGAGGGCGCGACCTTCCACGACGGCTGGCGCAACCAGTTGGTCCTCGACGCGGTGGTCCGATCCAGCCGCGAGCGCCGCTGGATCGACCTGCCGCGCTGACGCCCGCCGCGGGCTTCAGGTCTCGCCGAGCGCGCGCGCCACCTTGTCGGCGCCGTAGTCACGCTCCGCCGCCGCCCGCGTCACCTTGCCCTGGCGCAGGTCGCGGGCGAGCAACTCGTTGGGCCGGTCGCGCGGATCGCCGTAGCCACCGCCGCCGAGGGTTTCGACGCGGATCGTCTCGCCGGCCTTCATCGCCATGCCTGACGCCTTCGAATAAAGAAGCTCGGCGTCCGGCGTTCCCGGATTGCGCGTGATCCGCGTCACGCTCGAGGGATGCCCACCGAAGACCCCCGGTGCGGGAACGATATGGGCGTCCGACCGCAGCGAGGCCGTGGTGCCGTCATGGCGGATGCGGATCTGCCGCGCCATGCCAAGACCGCCACGATGTTTCCCCGCGCCGCCAGAATCGGCCACGAAGCAGTATTCGTCGAGCAGCAGCGGATATTCGAGTTCCAGCGCCTCGACCGGAAGATTGGTCGAATTGACCGTATGGACATGGATCGCGTCCTGGCCATCGCGATCGGCGAAGGCGCCGGCGCCCCCACCCATCGATTCCGGATAGATGTAGGTCGTGCGCCGCTTCGGATGCCAACCCGAGACCGAGGTCGCCGAGGTCGAATCGTTGCACGAGGCCATGACGCGCTCGGCCGGCATCGCCTGATACAGCGCGCCGAAGATCGCGCCGCACAGGCGGTTGCTGGTGACCGCGCGCGCGGCCACTGCGGCGGGCGGCCGCGGGCTTGCGATGTTGCCCTGCGGCGCGGTGATGGTGATCGGGTCGATCATGCCCTGGTTGGGCATGAGGTCAGGATCGAGCACCGCCTTGACGCTGTAATAGACCGAGGCCTGCAGCGCGCTCTCCGGCAGGTTGACGGCACCGCGCGCCTCGCGGCCGCATTGCGAGAAATCGAGTTCCAGGGAGTCGCCCCGGATGCGCGCGATGCAGGTCAGGGGGATCTTCTCGCCGCCGAAGCCGTCGTCGTCGAGTTCGCGGGTGAAGCGATACTCCCCATCCGGCAGCGCCGCGATCCGGTTGCGCAGGCGGCGGCGCGTATAGGTCAGGATGTCCTCGATCGCCCGCTCGACGGCGGTCCATCCCATGCGGTCGACCAGCTGGCAGAGCATCCGTCCGCCGCGAACGTTCGTTCCGACCTGGACATTGAGATCGAGTATGCGTTCCTCGGGATCGCGCGTGTTCCAGGCGATCATCTCGACCAGATCGCGATCGACCTCGCCGCCGCGCGCGATGCGGATCACGGGGATCCGGATGCCTTCCTCGAAGATCGAGCGCGAACTGCCCGAGGTCGATCCGGGATTGCGTCCGCCGACATCGGCGTGGTGCGCGATGTTGCCGGCGAAGAAGCGGACCTGCCCGTCGTGATGGATCGGCGTGATCACCGAAATGTCCGGCAGGTGGCTGCCGCCCGCCAGGTAGGGGTCGTTGCACACGAAGGCGTCGCCCGGCGCCAGGTCGGAGATTGCGTGACGACGGAGGATCGCATGGACCCCGCCCATCATCGCCGCGAGGTGGATCGGGATAAGATCCGCCTGCGCGACCAGTCGTCCGCGCGCGTCGAACAATGCGGTGGCGCAGTCGCGGCGCTCCTTGATGTTCGACGAGAACGAGGAGCGGATCAGGATCGAGCCCATATCCTCGGAGATCGCCAGCAGACGATTGCTGAAGACCTCCATCTGCACCGCATCGCCAATCGTCTCGCTCATCGGCCGATCCTCACGATCAGGTTGCCCCAGGCATCGATCTGCGCTGTCTGCCCGGGAAAGATCAGGGTGGTGGAACTCATCTCGTTGACGACCGCCGGGCCCGCGAAAGCGGTTCCGACGGGCAGGCGCTCGCGCTGGTACACGACGGCGTCCATCCAGCCATGCGTCCCGTCGACATACATGCGCCGGCGTCCGATCTCGGCCGCGGCGAGCGACGGTCCGCCTTCGACGCGCGCTTGCGGGGCCTTCGGCACTTCGCCGATCGCCTGCAGGCGGCAGGTGACGAGTTCCAGCGCGCGGTCGCGCAGCGCGTAGCCGTATTCGCGCGCATGCGCTTCGTGGAAGCGCTCGGCGACGGTGGCGAGATCGTCCGGGCCGAGCCCGTCGCCATCCACCTTGACCTCGAAGTTCTGGCCGACATAGCGCGCGTCGATGATGCGCTTGAAGCGTCGCCGTGCCGGCGGCACGCCTTCGCGGACGAGCCAGGCGTCGGCTTCGCGGGTCATCTCGTCGAACAGCCCGAGCATGCCGAGCCAGGATTCCTGTCCCGCATCGGCGAAATGGCTGCGGACATAGTCGGAGCTGATGTCCGACAGCAGGATGCCGCGTGCGCACAGGGTGCCAGGCTCACGCGGCGCAAGCACCGTCGGAATGCCGCATTCGACCGCGACTTCCGTCGCATGGAGCGGTCCGGCACCGCCGAAGGCGCAGAGCGCGAACTCGCCGAGATCGTAGCCACGCTCGACCGACACCGAGCGGATCGCCCGGCTCATGTTCGCATTGGCGATCTGGATGATGCCCAGCGCCGCGGCCTCGAGCGACAGGCCCAGCGGCTTCGCGATGCGCTCGCGCACCACGGCGCGCGCAGCTTCCATGTCGACCCGCATCCGGCCACCCAGAAGCGCACCGGCATCGAGGCGTCCGAGGCAGAGATTGGCGTCGGTGATCGTCGGTTCGGTGCCGCCCTTGCCATAGGCGACCGGCCCCGGATCGGCGCCGGCGCTGCGCGGCCCGACCTTGAGCGCGCCCGCGTCGTCGATCGCGGCGATCGATCCGCCGCCCGCGCCGATGACCTGGATGTCGAGCATCGGGGTCTTCACCGGATAGCCGGCGACCATGCGGTTGCTGGTGTAGAGCGGCGCGTGACCGTGGATCAGGGAGACGTCCGTGGACGTTCCGCCGACATCGAACGTGATGAGGTTGGGAAAGCCCGCGACGCGGCCGATCTCGACCGCGCCGACCACGCCGGCGGCGGGGCCCGACACGCAGGAGCGCACCGGGCAGGC
>CAIOSQ010000213.1 GCA_903860935.1 uncultured Rhodospirillales bacterium
GACCGGTGCCGCCGATCTCGCCCGGCGCCTGGCTGCCGCCGATGCGGCCCTGCGCGACGCAGAGGCGCGCGCGGTGCTGCAAGCCGCCGCCGCGGCCGAGCTCGCTCGCAAGCTGCAAGCTGCGGAATCCGCGTTGAAGGTCGGCCAGGGCAAGGTCGCGCTGACAGAGCGCGAGGCGGCCGATCTCCTCCGGCGCCTAGCCGCCGCCGAAAACCGCACGCGCGACGCCGACGCGCGCCTCGCCGACACGATGCGCTCGGTGAGCGCCGACCGGGAGAAGATCGAAGTCCAGCTGCGTGAACTCGACGCGCTGCGCGACAACATCCGGACGCTCACCCTGCTGCGCGACCAGCTCGAGCGGGACCTGTCGGCGCGCACCGCGGCGCTCGAAGGCGCCCAGGCGTCGCTCGCCGGCGAACGCAAACTGTCCGCTGACGCGCAGTTCCGCGTCGACCGGCTGACCCGCGAACTCGAGGGGCTGCGCCAGCAACTGGGCCGGCTCGAGACCGCGCTCGACGCCTCCGAGGCGAAGTCGCGCGCGCAGGATGTCCAGATCGTCGATCTCGGCCGACGCCTGAACCTCGCCCTGGCGAGCAAGATCGAGGAGCTGGCGCGATACCGGTCCGAGTTCTTCGGTCGGCTGCGCGAGGTGCTTGGCGAGCGCGGCGATGTCCGCGTGGTGGGCGACCGTTTCATCTTCGAGACCGAGATCCTGTTCCGCTCGGCGTCAGCGGAACTCGAGCCCGAAGGCCGGCGTCAGATCGAGCGCGTCGCCAGCGAACTCGTCCGGCTGTCCGAGACGATCCCGTCGGACATCAACTGGATCCTGCAGGTCGACGGTCATACCGACAAGCGGCCGATCGCCCGCAGCTTCCCGTCGAACTGGGAGTTGTCGCATGCCCGCGCGATGTCCGTTGTCCGGGCGATGATCGCCGGCGGCGTCCCGGCCGAGCGCCTCGTCGCGGCCGGATATGCCGAGTTCCAGCCCGTCGATCCGCGCGACGAAGACGCGGCCTACCGGCGCAACCGCCGGATCGAGCTGAAGCTCACGGCGCGGTGAGAAACTGAAGCGCGGCGAGCCGCGCGTAGACGCCGCCCGCGGCGCGCAGCGCCTCGTGGGTTCCCTGCTCCACGATCCGGCCGCCATTGAGCACCAGGATCCTGTCAGCCCGCTGCACCGTTGCAAGGCGATGCGCCACGACGAGCGTCGTCCGGCCACGCGACAAGCGGTCGAGCGCGATCTGGACCAGACGCTCGCTCTCCGCATCCAGGGCCGAAGTGGCTTCATCGAGCAGCAGCAAGGCCGGATCGCGCAGCATCGCGCGGGCAATCGCGATACGCTGCTTCTGGCCGACCGACAGGCGCTGCCCCTTCTCGCCCAGATGGGTGGCGTAACCATCCGGCAGCCGGGAGATGAACTCGGCCGCCTGGGCCGCCTCGGCGGCGGTACGGACCTCGGCCTCGCTGGCGCCCGGACGTCCGAAGGCGATGTTGGCGGCGACATCGGCCGCGAAGATGGCCGGTTCCTGAGGCACGAGCGCGATTCGCGCCCGCAGCAGGGCCAGATCGCACGCGGCGACATCGACCCCGTCGAAGAGGACGCGGCCGTCCTGCGGATCGCGAAAGCGCATCGCGAGGTTCAGCACCGTTGATTTACCGGCGCCTGAGGGCCCGACCAACGCCACCGTCTCCCCGGGCTCGATCGCGAAATCGAGACCTTCGAGGGCCGGAGCGGCCGGGCGAGATGGATAGGCGAAGCGCACCCCCTCGAAGCGAAGCGCGCCGCGCGCGGGCGTCGGCAACGGCAAGGGCGGATCCGCCACGCACAGGTCTGGTCTCGTGTCGAGCAACTCGAAGAGCCGTTCCGCAGCACCGGCGGCGCGCTGCAGGTCGCCGAGGAACTCGCTGATCGACCCGACCGAGCCGGCGACGACGACGGCGTAGAAGACGAAGGCCGAGAGTTTCCCCGCCGAGATACGCCCGTCGATCATGTCGTGGCCGCCGATCCACAGCACGGCCCCGATCGCCCCGAAGACGAGCAGGATGACCATCCCGGCAAGGCCGGCACGGGCGCGGTTGCGTGCCTGGGACGCCGCGACCGATGCCTCGACCCGCGCCGCGAACCCCGACTGGCGATCAGCCTCGCGACCGAAGGCCTGGACCGTCGCGATCGCGTTGAACGTCTCCTCGACGTCGGCCCCGGTATCGGCAAGCCGATCCTGGCTGGCCCGCGACAAGGCACGCACGCGTCGCCCGAAGAACACGATCGGAACGACGACGCAGGGCAACACCGCAAATGTGACGAGCGTGAGCCGCGGCGAGGCGACCGCCATCATGGTCGTGCCGCCGACGACGAGCAGGACGTTGCGCAGCGCCATCGAGACCGATGACCCGATCACGGTCTGGATCAGGGTCGTGTCGGCGACGAGGCGCGAGATGATGTCACCGACGCGACTGGTCTCGAAGAAGCCTGGCGACAGGCCGATCACATGATCGAAGACATTCCGACGGAGATCCGCGGCGACGCGCTCGCCGATCCAGGCGACCAGATGGGCGCGAGCCGCGGTCGCGGCGGCCAGCAACGCCACGATGCCCAGCATCGCCAGCAACGCCTCGTCGAGCCTGTCGCGCGTCCCGGTGGCGAACCCATGGTCGACCATCCAGCGCAGGCCGCTGCCGAATGCCAGAACGGCCGCAGACGCGGCGCTGAGCGCCAGCACGGCGCCGGCTACCTGGAGGCGATAAGGCGCTGCGTAGCCGAGCAGCCGTCGCAAAACCCGCGGGTCGGCGCGACCGCGCTGCGCGGACGCCGGATCCCGATCCATCCCCCCGGCCATCCTTCGCTCCGTCAGCCCAAAGCGACCCGGGTGCCGGTCCTGGCCTCGATATCGGCAGCAAGCCGGGCGGCGAGAATGTCCGGACCGCGCGTGGATACCCACTCTTCACCGCGACGGGCGAAATGGGTCGCGCCGGAGACCGGGCTCGAGAGCCAGAGTTCCCGGCTTGGCGCATGCTTGTTGAGGACGAATTGTCCGCCGTCCTCGCAGGTGATGGTCAGGATGCCCCCCCGCAATTCGACATCGGCCCCGTCGACGAGCGCATCCTCGAGCCGCTCGGCGATCATCGCCAATGTCTGGCCGGCCAGGGTCTCGAAGGTGCGCTCATCCATGTCTTCGTATCCGTCTGCGGTCGCTCATCCTGGCCGCTTTACCATGCGGCGCGCCCGCCTTGCGACACCGCGTTGCGACAACGGCTTGATTCGGCGGGGCGGCTTGGCTATACGCCAACGTCCCTTTCGAGGCCCATGTCCGGGCCGCGCCCTGGAGTGTCAGCGATGAAGCCGAACATCCATCCCGCCTATCATGACATCAACGTGGTTATGACGGACGGAACGCAGTTCACGACCCGCTCCACCTACGGGAAGCCGGGCGACGTGCTTCGCCTCGACATCGACCCCAAGACCCACCCGGCCTGGACGGGCCAGCATCGCGAGATCAAGTCGGGCGGCCAAGTGTCGAAGTTCAACAAGCGCTTCGCCAATCTGGGCGTCAAGAAGACCTGATCGCTCGCGCATACCGGCGCCGCCTCCGGGCGGCGTCGTGCGGATGAGGGCGCCCTTGCGGCGCCCTTTCCTTTTTCGGTCGCGCCCGTCAGCGCTGCCGACTGCGTCAGTACGACGCGCCTTGAAAGCGCACAGGCGATCCCCATCTGCGCGTCGTGACGGGACGGTCGCCCTTGCGGGGCCGCTCCCGGAACGGACAGGCACGCTACCCATGGCCCGATCCCGGGCATGGCGGGTGCCCGGAACCTCGCTTCCTCAAGGAGGATCTCATGAACAGCCTCGATTTCTCGCCCCTCTTCCGTAACGCCATCGGCTTCGACCGCGTCAGTCGGCTGATCGATTCGGCCCTGACCGGCACCGATCAGAGCGCGGGCTACCCGCCGTACAACATCGAAAGGACCGCCGACGACAGCTATCGGCTGACGATGGCGGTGGCCGGTTTCGGTCCCGAGGACATCTCGATCACACAGCACGAGAACGCGCTTCTCGTGACCGGCCGCGTGCGCCAGCCCGACGCGCAGCGTCAGTTCCTCTACCGCGGCATCGCGGGCCGCGCCTTCGAGCGGCGCTTCCAGCTGGCCGACTTCATCAAGGTCGGCGGCGCCGAACTGGTCAACGGCCTCCTCCATGTCGACCTCGTCCGCGAGGTGCCGGAGTCGATGAAGCCGCGCCAGATCAAGATCGCCGCCGGCAAGGCGCAGACGATCGAGGCCCAGCAAGCCGCCTGAGCCGGCACCTCACCACCTGCCGGACACCAAGCCGCCGGGATCGCAAGATCCCGGCGGTTCGCTTTTGGAGGTCGGATTCTGGAGGCTTGACGCGGTGCGGCGGTCCGGCGCCTCCTGTTCGCATGACACAGACGGATTTCGATCTCGCCGCCAGCGCCGACTGGATCGCCGCGCGGCGCCTCGCCGGACGCTCGATCGCCGACCTTCCGGCCGCCTTCAAACCCGGCGACGAAGCCACCGCCTATGCCCTTCAGGCGGCGCTGCGCGATCGTCTCGCGCCGCGCTTCGGCCCGTCGATCGGCTGGAAGGTCGGCGCCACGACCCAGGCGATGCAGGGCCTCCTCAATGTTCCCGCGCCCTGTGCCGGCGAGATGCACCGTGCCGGACTGACCCATGGCCATGCGCGCCTTGCGCATGCCTCGTTCTGCCGGGTCGGCGTGGAATGCGAGATCGCGATGGAGCTTGCGACGCCCCTCGGCGGCGATGCACCCGTCGATGCCGCGATGGCCGCTGCGGCGGTCGGCCGGATCTTCCCGGCCGCCGAGATCGTCGACGATCGTTACGGGGACTTCCGCAATTTCGGGGTCGGTGCGCTCATCGCGGATTTCTTCTTCCACCACGGGGTCGTGCTGGGGGCACCTGTCGACGGATGGCGCGGCCTCGACCTCGCAGCCGCGACCGGCACCACCCGCGCGAATGGCGTGGCGAAGGTCACGGGCCGCGGCGCCGACGTGCTCGGGCATCCCATGCGCTCGCTGGCCTGGCTTGCCAACCGCCTCGGCACGCTGGGCCGCCGCCTCGAACCCGGAGAGATCGTGATGACCGGCAGCCTGCCCCTTCCCTACTGGGCGCAGGCGGGCGACCAGGTCGAGATCGAGATCTCCGGCCTCGGTGCGGTGCGCGTCGGTTTCGACTAGAGCGTGATCGTCGAAGGCGCGACCACCGGCGACAAAAAACAAGCGACAGGCCAGAAATCCCGAACCCGTGCCGCACGTGTGCCGGTGCGGGTCGTGGCTCTAGCCCGACGCGTCCCGCAGTCGCTCCAGCGCGGCCCTGATCCCGGACGGGATGGGGGTCGGTCGGCCTGTCTCGCGCTCGACGAAGACATGGACGAAATGCCCATCGGCACGGGCCACGTCCTCGCCGTCTCCGAACAGCGCCAGTTCGTAGCGCACGGACGATGTGCCGAGATGACCGACCCGCATGCAGGCGATCACCGGCTCCGGATAGGCGAAAGGCTTGTGGAAGCGACAGGACGTCTCCGCGGCATAACCGATC
>CAIOSQ010000214.1 GCA_903860935.1 uncultured Rhodospirillales bacterium
ATGCGCAGCTTCGTCCTGAAATTCGAGGAGAACCTCGCAGCGCTGTTCATGGGCGGTCTGCTCGCGACGCTGTTCTTGCAGGTCTTCACCCGCTACGTCCTCAACGATCCGCTGTCCTGGACCGAGGAGGTCGCGCGCTACCTCTACGTCTACATCGTGTTCCTCGGCGCGAGCGCGGCGATCTCCGACCGCACCCATGTCGGCATCGACTATTTCGCGAAGGCCCTGCCGGTGCGCGCGCAATGGGCGGTATCGGTGGCGGTGAACCTGCTGATCCTGGCCGCGCTGGCCCTGCTGACCTATTGGGGCTGGCGCGCGGCGATGCGGCAATGGAACCTGCCCCTGGTGGTTCTCGACATCCCCTACACCTGGGTCTACGTCGTCATCCCGATCACGGCGGTGCTGATGTCGCTGCGCACCGTCGCGCTCATGCGCGCGGATTTCGTGGCGATGCGCGCCGGCACCCAGGTCGCCACCGACGCACGCGGAGGCCTGTGACATGATCGGGTATTTCCTCGGCTGGCTCGGCCTCATCATCGCCAACATGCCGGTCGGCTTCTCGCTGATCGTCATGGGCCTGTCCTGGCTCATCCTCGAAGGCCAGACGATGACCTCCGCGCCGCAGCGGCTGATCGGCGGCATCGATTCCTTCCCGCTGCTCGCCGTCCCCTGCTTCATCCTCGCCGGTATCGCCATGAACACCGGCGGCGTGACCGAGCGCATCTACGGCTTCGCGCGCGCCCTGGTCGGCCATCTGACCGGCGGGCTCGGCCATGTGAACATCACCGGCAGCCTCATCTTTTCCGGCATGTCAGGCTCGGCCATCGCCGATGCCGGCGGGCTCGGCCTGCTGGAGATCAAGGCGATGAAGGAGGACGGATATCCGGCCGATTTCGCCGGCGCGCTGACCTGCGCGTCCTGCATCATCGGACCGCTGGTGCCGCCCTCGATCCCGATGGTGCTCTACGCCGTGATCGCCAACGCCTCGGTCGGCGCGCTGTTCCTCGCGGGTATCGTGCCTGGATTGCTGACCGCGCTGTTCCTCATGGTTCACGTCTATTTCTATGCGCGGCGGCGCAATTTCCCGCGCCATCCACGCTCGACCCTGCCGCAGCTGTGGGTCGCCTTCAAGCGCGCCTTCCTCGCCCTGGTCACGCCGGTGATCATCATGGGTGGCATCTTCGGCGGCATCTTCACGCCGACCGAAGCCGCGGCCGTGGCCGCCATCTACGCGCTGGTCCTCGGCCTCTTCATTTATGGCGACCTGAAATTCTCGGACCTCCCGCGCATCTTCAAGGAGGCGGTCAACACCTCCGCCGTCGTCGGCTTCATCGTCGCCGGCGCCAGCCTGTTCAGCTGGGTCCTGGCGCGCGAACGCGTGCCGCAACAGATCGCCGAGGCCTTCCTCGGCCTGTCCGACAATCCGCATGTCATCCTGCTTGTGATGAATCTCGTGATGCTGATCCTTGGCTGCTTCATGGAGGGCATCGCGATCATGATCCTGATGGTCCCGGTCTTCATGCCGGTGATCAAGCAGCTCGGGATCGACGTGAACCATTTCGGCGTGATCGTGGTCATGAACCTCATGATCGGGATCCTGACCCCGCCCTTCGGGGTCGCGCTCTTCACCGTCGCCAAGGTCGGGAACATCCCGTTCGAGCAACTGGCGCGCGCGATCGTGCCGTTCCTGCCGCCACTCATCCTGGTCCTGCTGATCTGCACCCATTTCCCGGGGCTGGTGATGTGGCTTCCCCGCCTCGTCTATGGCTGAGAAGGACATTGCGCCCATGTGGCAACCCAGCGAACGCTACCCCGATCCCGCGGTCGAGATCCTCGATCCGGCCTTTTTGAAATACCGAATCTTCAGCGCCGCGGTCGAACGCCTGGCGACCGGATGCCGCTGGTCGGAGGGGCCGGTCTGGTTCGGCGACGGCCGCTTCGTGCTGTGGAGCGACATCCCGAACGACCGCATCCTGAAATGGGAGGAGGAGACCGGCGCGGTCTCGATCTTCCGCAAGCCCTCCAACTTCGCCAACGGCCATACGCGCGACCGGCAGGGCCGGCTCATCGGATGCGAGCATGGCGGCCGGCGCGTCGTGCGCACCGAATACGACGGCTCGATCACGGTGCTCATGGACTCGTTCCAGGGCAGGCGTCTCAACTCGCCCAACGACGTCGTCGTCAAGTCGGACGGGTCGATCTGGTTCACGGATCCCGCCTTCGGGATCATGGGCACCTACGAGGGCCACCCTGCGCCAGCCCAACTGCCGCTCAACGTCTATCGCATCGACGGCGCGACTGGCGAGGCGACGGCGGTGGCCGTCGATCTGCGCGCGCCCAACGGCCTCGCCTTCTCGCCCGACGAAAAGATCCTCTACGTCGTCGAATCGCGGGCCACGCCGAACCGCGTCATCCTCGCCTTCGACGTCGTCGACGCGGGCCGCGCGCTCGCCAACAAGCGCGTGTTCATCGACGCCGGGCCAGGCACGCCGGACGGATTTCGCGTCGACGTCGACGGCAATCTCTGGTGCGGCTGGGGCATGGGAAGCGCCGAACTGGACGGCGTGATGGTCTTCTCGCCGGCCGGCAAGCCGATCGGACGGATCGCATTGCCCGAGCGCTGCGCCAATGTCTGTTTCGGCGGCCGCAACCAGGACCGGCTGTTCATGGCGGCGAGCAAGTCGCTCTATGCGATCTATGTCAACACGCGGGGCGCGCCCGGCGGCTGACACCGCCGCGCGGAAACGCGCGCGACGCGACACGAGGCGCACAGGTGACCGACGGAACGGAAGCGATCGCGACGATCGAACGGCGCGAGGCGAGCATCCTCGTCGCCGACATCGTCAACTCGGTGGGCCTGATCGAGGCCGACGAGGACGCCGTCGTCGGGCGGTGGCGCGACTTCCTCGCATCGCTCGAGGCGGGGATCCTGCCGCGCTTCGAGGCGAAGCTCGTCAAGAGCCTCGGCGACGGCTTCCTGCTCGAGGTTCCCGATCCGATCGTCGCGGCGCGCTGTGCCTTCGCGATCCAGCGCGAGATGGGCGCGCGCGAGGCCGGACGGGCGAGCGACCGGCGTATCCGTCTGCGCATCGGCATCCACCATGCGCGCGTCATCGCCGACCGGATCGACATATTCGGCGAGGGCGTCAACGCGGCGGCGCGGATCGCGTCCGCCGCCGAGGGCGGGCAGGTCGTCGTCTCGGCCGAGTTCAGGGACCGCATCGTCGACGGGCTGTCGGCCGATGTCGAGGATCTCGGCGAGCGATCGTTCAAGAACATGGCGCGGCCGGTGCGGCTCTTCCTGCTCGCCGATCCCGAAGCGCGCGGCGAGCGCCGCCCGCGCCGCTCGCGCGCCACCGATGGCAGGCCGTCCATCGCCGTGCTCCCGCTGTTCACGCCCGAGGCCGACGAGGACATGCGCCTCGTCGGCGAAGGCTTCGCCGAGGACGTGACGTCCTACATGTCGCGCATCGGGGACCTCTTCGTGATCTCGCAGCTCACGACGCTGGGTTTCAGGGGTCGCCGCGTCGACCTGCGCGAGGCCGGCGAGGCGCTCGGCGTGCGCTACATCGTGTCGGGATCGATCCGGCGCTCCGCCGACCGCGTGCGCGGCACGCTCGATCTCTCCGACACGACAGAGGAGCGGACGATCTGGTCGACGCGTATCGACAGCCGCATCGCCGACATGTTCGCGGTCCAGGACGAGGCGGTGAACGCCGTTATCCGGCAGGTCGCGCCCTCGATCCACCGTGCCGAGCTGCACCGTGCGCGTCGCAAACGGCCGACGGACCTCGATGCCTACGGCCTGATGCTGCGCGCGATCGAGCATATCGGCGACTGCTCGCCCGAAGGCTTCGCCACCGCGCGCGAATTCCTGGTCGCGGCGATCGCGCGGGCGCCCCATTATCCGACGCCCTATGCGTGGATGGCCCGCTGGCACAGCCTGCGTATGGGACAGGGGCTGTCCGACGACATCCGCGCCGATTCGCGCCTCGCGATCGACTTCGCCGACAAGGCCCTCGCGCTCGACCCGATGGATCCGCTCGCGCTGTCGATCAAGGGCCACATGACGGTGATCGTGGCGCGCGACTATCGCGCCGCACGGGATTACTTCGCGCGCGCGCTGGAGATCGAGCCCAACGCCTCGCTCGCCTGGTGCCTGAGCAGCCTCGCCTTCGCTTATGACGGCGACGCGACGTCGGGCGTGGTCCGCGCGCAGCGGGCGCTCGACCTGTCGCCTTTCGACCCCTTTTCGTTCTATCTGCGCTGCACGCTGGCGATCTGCCATTGGCTCGCCGACGAGCAGGACCTCGCGCTGGAGCACGCCCAGGCGGCACTGCGACTGAACCGGCGCTTCACGGCGGCGCTGCGCGTGGCGATCTGCGCGCTCGCCCTGCTCGGCCGCGCGGCGGAGGCGCAGGAGCATGTCGCGACGCTGCTGGCGCTCGAACCCGATTTCAACGTCCACGCCTATCGCGGGCGGCTGCCGTTGACCGACTTGCGGAAACTCGACCGGTTCTGCGCCGCGATGCTCGAGGCCGGCTGTCCGCCGGGGCGATGACACGGCTGCACCCATCGCCCGATTCATTGCCTTCGCCGGGTGTTTGAGGAAAGCTCGTGCGTGATCGGCGGGTACGTGACGCCTGACCGGACCACATGGAGACCGCGATGCCCGACCCCAAGAGAGTGCCGGTTTTTCCCCACGGCGCGCCGCGCGCCGGGATAGCGGATCCCGCGGATCCGGCGGATCCGGCCGACCCCGCAGACCCGGCGGATCCGGCGGACCCCGCAGACCCGGCGGATCCGGCGGACCCCGCAGACCCGGCGGACCCCGCAGACCCGGCGGATCCCGCAGACCCGGCGGATCCGGCGGATCCAGCCGATGCGGCACGAGCACGGCGTATTCGGCGCGGCGGCTCGGCGCGCATCCTTCGGCGCGCCCTGACCTCGACCCGCGTCGCGTTCGGGCTCGCCCCCGACCTGCGCCCGGGCGCAGCGAACCAGCGCATCGACGAATTCCCCGATGCGGCCTGGGATCCGTTCCTGACCGGCATCGCGCTGGCGGGCGAGTTCGCCGTCCGATGCGGGCTGGCGCGGATCAAGGTCGCGCCACCGCGCTATCCGGACGACGCGAACGCCACACGCGCCGAGATCAACGCGGTGATCACCGCGGCGGCGAAGCGCGCCGAGCGCCGCGCCGAGATCCTCGCGCAGACCGGCCCCATCTATCCGTTCTACGCCGATCTTCTCGACATGACGCCGCGCACGCGCCCGCGGACCTACGAACTCTTCATCGCGGGCGACCAGGTCGCACGCCTGGCGACGATGTACTGGAAGCGCCGCCTGCGCGCGCCGCGACCGGTCCAGCTCTCCGCCGTGATCCAGCCGTTGATCGCCTCACCGCCGCACGCCTCCTACCCGTCGGGCCACGCGACCAACGCGGCGATGGCGGCGCTGCTCATGACGGAAGCCACCCGCAAGTCCAGGGATGGTCGCGTCAAGGCCGGCCGCAGGCACCTCAAGGCGCTCGCCGTGCGGATCGCCGAGAACCGCGAGGTCGCCGGCGTGCATTTCCCGTCAGACAGCGAAGCCGGCCGGAAACTGGCCCATGACCTGTTCGCCGCATGGCAGGCAGGCTGCGGCACCGGCAGCGAATTCGCCCGGCTGATGAAGGCCGCCCAGGACGAGTGGCGGTGATCAGCGACCGGTAGGACGATGGGGCGATGGCGGCAAACGGGGTCCGGGAAACACCGGAAAGCCGTCACGCCCGCGCCGGCCGCACAGCGCCCGCAGCGCGGCGAGCAAATCGCGGCCACCGGGCAGCTTTCCCTTGCGCGCGGCGGCGCGCTGCAGCAGCAGCGCCAGGAGCCCGGCGATCTGCGGTGCCGCCATGCTCGTGCCCGATCCGGTTCCCGCATGGCCGCCAGCGGCGGCGGCGACGATCCGCTCGCGCGGCGCGATCTCGCCGGGCGCGAGGATGTCCGGCTTGGCACGGCCGTCGCGCGTCGTGCCGCGCCCGGAATAGGGCGCCGCGGCGCCGGTCGATCGAATCGAAGCCCCCACGCAGAGGGTGGCACGGCCGCAGGCGAAGGAGCTCACCGTCGATCCCCGACACGCACCGGCTGACAGGAATCGCGACTGGTTCTCCAGGCGCCGCCCGCCCGGCACGCGCTCGTCGCCGTCGAGCCACGCGTGGCATGTGACGGCCCGCCGCGTCCGGTTATGGACGACGACCCGCCAGACGCCGGCCGTCGGCGCATCCGCCGCGGCGGCGACGGTCACGAGCACCTGCCCGTCGCGATGGGCGGCCGAGTCCTGTCCGCGATGGACGACGCCGCCGATCCGACGCCCTGCATGGCGGATGTCCTGGACATGGTCGGGCGGCACGCCGGGGCCGGCATCGGCCTCGTCCCGACCCGGCGGGATCACGCGGATGTCGAGCGCGTCGCCCGGACGCGCGCCCGGCGTGTACCAGAGCTCGAAGCGGTTTTCCGATCGGTCCTGGACGGGGATCGCCCAGTCGAAGGCGGCGGTGGCGCCCGGGGCGATCGTCGCGCGCGCGTGGATGTCGTCGCCATGGTCGTTGCCGGCCGCGAGCACGAGGGCGCGGCCCGGACGCGCGGCGAGCGTGTCCAGCGCAAGCTCGAACAGCGACGTGCCGTCATGCGGACCGGCCTGCGCGGCAAGGCTGAGATTAACGACGGCCGGCATGCCGAGCCGCGCGGCACGCGCGAAGATGTAGTCCACGGCCTCGACCACGCGCGTCGAATGCGCGATGCGATAGGGCTGGTCGAATTCCGCGCAGGGCAGCTGGACGAAGACGATCGACGCACGCGGCGCGAGACCGGCGGCACCGGTCAGCGCGCCATTGCCGGCGGCGAGGTCGAGGACGCGCGTGCCATGGCTGTCGCGCGGCGGCGTGAACGCCGGATCGAAAGGCGCATCGCCGACGCGGGACGCCAGCCACGCATCGATCTGGGCTGCCGTGGTCTCGCGGCCATAGCCGTATTCGGGCGGCGAGTCGGCGCACGCGCCATGGCGCTGGTCCCAGTAATGGAGGATCCGGGTCCGCGGCGGCGCTCCGGGGGTGTCCGGCGCCACAAGGAAATTCGGATGCGCGAGGTCGCAGCCATCGTCCACGACACCGATCACCACGCCGTCGCCATCGAGCCCCGCGAGCAGGCCGGCGATGCGGGACGCGCCGGCGTCGGGCATCGCCGGTCCGGGGATAGCGGCGCGCGCCTGCAGTCGCAAAAACGGGCTCGCCTTGAGGCGCCGGATCCCGGACGACCCGCGCCGCAGCGCCGCGAGCGCGGGCCGGGCGCCGGCACGTGGCAGCCACAGCGTCGCGGTGGCGATCGATCCGACGATCGCCCGGATGTCCAGTCGCGCGTCGCCCGGCGCGATACGGCGCGAGAGAGCGTCGCGATCGCCGCCGCACGCCGCCAGCATGTCGGGGGCGAGGTCGAGGAACACGTCGATACCGAGTTCGACCGCGTCGCCATAGGCGCCGTCCTCGACGCGCGCGACGATCTCCAGCAGATGAGGGTCCATCGGAGCCGCACAGCGCCTGGCCCTGCCCAGGCGGATCGCGTTGCGGTGCTGCATCGTCGCCATGGCGATCTCCCGCGTCGGGGCCGGCGCCGCCGGCCTCATCGTGGCGAAATTCGCAGAGGTGCCGCGGCGGAACAAGCGGCGGCGTCCCCCACCAGCCATTCGGTCGATGGCGCCGGGATGATGGCGAGGGGACCCTGCAAGACCTTGTGCGCAGTTTCGCGATGCCCCTAACATGAGTCTGGGGATGCGGCGCCGCGACGGGATGGTGCCGCGCGCAGCAAGGGGGGGCAGACGCGCATGACCAGGACCACTCGACGCCGCTTGGCGGCCGGCATGACCGCCATCGCCGCGGCGCCGGCGATCATCGGCACTGCACGCGCGCAGGCCCGCACGATCACCTTCGGCGGCTCGATCCCGCTGTCCGGCCGCGCCGCCGAGACCGGGCTCAATGTCCATGCCGGCTATCTCGCCGCGGTGAAGGCGGTGAACGACAAGGGCGGGATCGAGGTCGGCGGGCAGAAATACATGCTCGACCTCAAGATGTTCGACGACGCCAGCGATCCGACGCGCGCGACGACGCTGATCCAGCAGCAGATCGACCAGGGCGTCGATTTCTTCCTCGGATCCTTCGGCTCCAACATCGTCCTGCCGACCGCGGCGATCACCGAGCGCGCGCGCAAGCCGATGGTCCAGGCCGGCGGCGGATCCGACCAGATCTTCACCCAGGGCTACCGCTACGTCTTCGGGTTCTTCCCGCGCGCGTCGCAGCAATTCATCTCCTCGGTCGAGTATTTCAAGACGATCGAGCCGCGCCCCCGGACCTTCTCGGTGATCTTCACCAACGACGCCTTCAGCCGCACCCAGGCCGATGGCGCGATCAAGGACATGGAGGCGGCGGGCTTCCAGCTGATGGACCGCTATCAGCTGCCCGAGACGATCACCGACGTCTCCAGCGTCCTCAACTCGCTGCGCGCCAAGACGCCGGACATGGTGATCTGCACCACCCATGATCAGAATTCGCTGCTGATCTCGCGGCAGATGGCGGCGACGGACACGCATGTGAAGCTGCTCTACCAGACGCTCGGACCGCAGCTTCAGAGCTACCGCGAGGCGCTGGGGCGCTTCGCGAATTCGATCATGGTCCAGATCTACTGGGACGAGCGCGCCAACTACAAGGACGCCGTCTTCGGCAGCGCCAAGGGCTTCGCCGACACCTACCGCTCGATCAATCCGCGCCCGCTCGCCTATCACACCGCGGCCGGCGCGGCATGTATCGTCGTCTATCTGCAGGCCATGCAGAAGGCGCGCAGCGTCGCGCCGGCGGCGGTGCGCGAGGCGCTCGCCACGACCGATGTCGAGACGCTCTACGGACGCGTGAAGTTCACCAAGGACGGCGATGGCGACCCGATCCTGCTCGGGCCGCGCATCGGCCAGGTGCAGAAGGGCGCCGTCGAGATCGTGTTCCCGACCGAGGCCGCCTCGGCGAAGACGGTCTATCCGGCGCCGAAATGGTCGGAGCGGAGCTGATCATGGCCGGCGCCGCGCTGCCGCCCATCCCGCATTCGCGCCCGGACATCGTCTGGCCGAACGGCGCCAAGGTCGCCGTGATGCTCAGCTTCGATTTCGACGCCGAGACGCTGTGGGTCAGCCGCGACCCCGCTAACTGGAAAAAGCCGGGAACGCTGTCGCAGGGCACCTACGGCGCGCGCGTCGCGGTGCCCAAGATCCTGGAGCTGCTCGCCGACATGGAGCTCAAGGGGACGTTCTTCGTGCCCGGGTGGACCGTCGAGCAGCACACCGATCGCTGCGCGGCCATCCTTGCCCATGGCCACGAGATCGGCCATCACGGCTATCTGCACGAGTATCCCGACGCCGACGATCCGCAAGGCCTGATCGCGTCGATCGACAAGGGGCTGGAGAGCCTGCGCCGCGAGCTCGGCTACATGCCGGTCGGCTACCGCTCTCCGGCCGGCGAGACCAGCCCCGAGCTGATCCAGGTCCTCCACGAGCGTGGCCTCGAATACGATTCGTCGATGATGGACGATGTGTTCCCGTATCGCCATCGCCTCGCCGACGGCACGCCAAGCCTGGTGGAACTGCCCTGGCACTGGTCGCTCGACGACGCGATCTACACGATCTTCTCGATCCCGCGCCCCCGGCCTGTCTTCCCCAACGGCCATATCGAGTCGATCTGGAAGGAAGAGTTCCAGGAGATCTATCGCTGGGGCGGTCTCTTCGACCTCGTCATGCATCCGCAGGCGATCGGGCGCCCCTCGCGCCTCGCGATGCTGCGCCAGTTCATCGCCTGGATGCAGCGCTTCCCGGATGTCTGGTTTGCGACCGGGGCCGAGATCGCCCGACATTTCCGCACGCAATGCCCCGGGCATTTCGGCGGCGAGGTCGTGCATCTGAAGCCGTGACGCCCCGCAGCCCCGCAGCCGTGAATTTCCGTATCGCGCCGGCCATCCGGACATGACCCTGGTCCTCCAGACGCTGCTCGACGGGCTCGTGCTCGGCGGCGTGTTCTCGCTCGCTGCCGCCGGGTTCTCCCTGATCTTCGGCGTGATGAACGTGGTCAACCTGACCCACGGCATCTTCGTGCTGATCGGCGCCTATCTCGCCTGGTCGGCGCAGCATTTCCTCGGCGTCGACCCGCTGCTGGCGATCCCCGGCGTGATGGCGGTCCTGTTCGCCGCCGGCTACGCCTATCAGCGCACGATCATCCAGAGCGCGGTGGACCGTTCGTCGCTGCTCGCCTCGCTGCTCGTCACCTTCGGCGTCGCGCTCGTGCTGCGCAATCTGCTTGTCCTCGCCTTCGGCCCCGATTTCAAGAGCATCACGCCGAGTTACGCCTTCACCAACCTCAAGCTCGGCGCGCTGACGCTCGACATCGTGCGCATCTCGGCGCTCGCCGCCAGCCTGGGGCTGATCGCGCTGCTCGCCTTCGTCCTCTACCGCACCGACTGGGGGCGCGTGATCCGCGCCACCGCGCAGCAGGATTTCGCGGCCGGGCTGTGCGGCGTCAATGTCCGCCATGTCTATGGCCTCACCTTCGGCGTCGCCAGCGCCTTCGCCGGCGCCGCGGGTGCGGTGATCGGCATCGTGCTGCCTTTCGCGCCGCCCGACGAGGGACACTGGACGATGAAGGCCTTCGCGGTGGTAGTGCTCGGCGGGGTCGGCAGCCCCGCCGGCGCGCTGCTTGGCGGATTGCTGCTCGGCCTTATCAACACCTTCACCGCGCAGTTCATCGGCCCCGCCTTTCCCAACGCGATGATGTTCCTGGTCCTGGTCCTTATGCTCCTGGTGCGGCCGCATGGCCTGCTGGGCAGCGCCTTCGGGGGGTCGCGGTGAAGGGGCGCACGGCCGCCATCCTCGCCGCCGGCGCGGTGCTCGCGCTGCTCGCGGTGCTGCCCGCCTTCGTGATGCCCTACCATGTGCGGGTGGGTCAGCTCTTCCTGCTGTCGGCCGGCCTTGCGCTTGCCTGGCACATCCTGGGCGGCTTCGCCGGCTACTGGAGCTTCGGGCACACCGCGTTCGTCGGCATCGGGGCGTTCACGGCGGGGCTGCTGCACGTGCATCTCAAGCTGCCGCCGATGCTCGGCTTCGCGGCGGGCACGCTGCTCGGCGGCTGCGTCAGCGCGGCCTTCGCGGCGGTGATCGCCTATCCGGTCCTGCGGCTGCGCGGGATCTATTTCGCGATCGCGCTGCTCGGCGTGTCCCAGGTCCTGGGCGAGCTGTCGCAGAACGTGGACGCCTTCCAGGGCGCGCTCGGCCTCAACCTGCCGGACATCGTGCCCGATGCGATCCGGCCTGAGGTCTTCTTCTACTACTGCTTCCTTGCCCTGGCCGCCGGCATCTTCGCCTTCTCCGCATGGCTGCGCGGGAGCCGGCTGGGCTACGGGCTCGCGGCCATCCGCGAGGACGAGGACACGGCGCGCATGCTCGGCGTGCCGACCGAACGCTTCAAGGTCCTGACCTTCGTGCTCAGCGCGGCGCTGACCGGCACCATCGGCGCGGTCTATGCCTACAGCCTCGGCTATTTCACCAGCGGTTCGGTCTTCCGCGTCGATTTCTCGCTCAACATGATCCTGCACGCGCTGCTCGGCGGCATCGGCACGCTCGCCGGTCCGGTGATCGGGGCCGCGCTGCTCGTCTTCGTGACCAACGTCCTGCTCGGGCGGCTGCTCGATGTGCATCTGCTGGTGACCGGCGTGCTGGTCGTCGGGCTCGTGCTGCTGGCGCCGTCGGGGCTGCTCGGCGTGCTGCGCGACTGGCGCGCGCGCTGGCGCCGGAATGAACGGCCATGAGCGCGCCCATCCTCTCGACGCGCGGCCTGACCAAGCGCTTCCGCGGCCTGACCGCGATGAGCGACGTCGACATCGACGTGCCCGCGGGCTCGATCTGCAGCCTGATCGGCCCGAACGGCGCCGGCAAGTCGACCTTCTTCAACCTCGTGACGGGTTATGTCGCGCCGAGCGCCGGCAGCATCGTCTTCGCCGGACGGCGCATCGACGGCATGCCCACGGACACGATCAACCGGCTCGGCATCGGCCGCGCCTTCCAGATCTCGAAGCCCTTTCCGGGTCTGTCGGTGCGCGACAATGTCCGCGTCGGCGCCCTGTTCGGCGCCGATGGCGACCGCGATCCCGATGCGGTGACCGAGGACGCGATGACGCTCGCGGGGCTCGCGGGCCATCGCGATGCCGCCGCGTCGAGCCTCACGGTCGGGTTCCTGCGGCGCCTCGAACTGGCGCGCGCGATCGCGACACGGCCGCGGCTGCTGCTGGCCGACGAACCCTGCGCGGGGCTGAACCCGTCGGAGACGGCGGAGATCGTCGACATCCTGCGCCGCGTGCGCGCGCGCGGCTTGACCGTCCTTCTGGTCGAGCACGATATGCGGGCGGTGATGGAGGTCTCGGACCACGTCTTCGTGCTCGAGGCCGGGCGCAAGATCGCCGAGGGGCCGCCGCAGCGCATCGCGCGCGACCCGGCGGTGATAGCGGCCTATCTCGGGACCGATGCCGAGGATCCCGGCTGATCGAGGCCGAGAAAGGCCGCGCGCACGAAATCGTTGCCGATCAACTCGGGACCCGTTCCGGAGAGCGCGATGCTGCCCTTTTCCAGAACATAGGCGCGATCGGCGATCTTGAGGGACTGATGCACGTTCTGCTCGACCAGAAGGATCGAGACGCCGCGCCCGCGCAGCGAGGCGATAAGGACGAACAACTCGCGCACCAGCTTCGGCATCAGGCCAAGCGACGGCTCGTCGAGGATGATCAGGCGCGGGCCGCTCATCAGGCCGCGCGCGATCGCGAGCATCTGCTGTTCGCCGCCGCTGAGGCTGCCCGCGAACTGGCCACGCCGCTCCGCAAGCCGCGGAAAGATCGCGAAGACCTCGTCGAGCCGCGCCGAGCGCGCGCCGCGCGCGCGGGGCGCCCAGCCGCCGACCAGGAGATTGTCCTCGATCGTCATCTGCGGGAAGACAAGCCGTCCCTCCGGCACCAGCGTGATGCCGCGCTCGACCACCTCGTGGACAGGGTGGCCCGCGATCTCGGTGCCTGCGAAGCGGATCGAGCCGCGCGCGGGGCGCAACGCGCCGGCGACGCATTTGACCGAGGTCGACTTGCCCGCGCCATTGGCACCGACCAGGGCCACGACCTCGCCCTCGCCGACCGTGAAGCTCACGTCGCGCACCGCGAGCGCGCCCGCATAGGCATGCGCAAGCCCCTCGACCGTCAGCAATGCGCCCATGGTCCTCGTCCCCTCGCCCGTCGTCGCCTTGGCCACGCATGCATGCGCGATATCCGTCCCCGCGCACGACGATAGCCGAAGCGATCGACGCCGACGAGGTGCTATGACGGGGCAAGAATCGGGAAGAGGTCGAGATGAGCGCAGCATATTCGGGAAGCGTCGCGTCGTTCTTTTCGCGGAGCTACGCCGAGGCACGGGAGAAATTCCTCGCCGCGACCGAGGCGTCTGGCGCGCGCCTGCTGGAGAGCTGCGCGCATCCAATGCCAGGGCCCGACGGGGAGGCGCTGTTCACCGACCTCGCCCGCATCGGTCCGGGCGATGCGCGCAAGATCTTGGTGCTGACCTCCGCGACCCACGGGATCGAGGGCTATTGCGGCTCGGGTTGCCAGGTCGGCTGGCTGGCCAGGAAGCATTACTGGCGCGACGCCACGCCCGATGTCGCGGTCTATCTGGTCCACGCGGTGAACCCGCACGGCTTCGCGTGGGGTCGTCGCGTCACCGAGGAGAATGTCGATCTCAACCGAAACTTCGTCGACTTCGCGCAAGCCCTGCCGCGCAATCCCGACTATGAGGCGTTGGCCGCGCATGTGAATCCGCGCGACTGGACCGAGGAGGCGATCGCCGCTGCGGATCTCGCGATCGCCCGGCATTACGGTCTGGCCAACGCCGATTTCCTGCCGCGCGCCATCCATGGCGGCCAGTATGTCAACGACAAGGGGACCTATTTTGGCGGCTTCGCGCCGACCTGGGCGAGGCGCAATCTCGAGGCCCTCGTCACGCGGCATTTCGCAAACGCCACCGATGTCTGCGTGATCGATTACCACACGGGCCTCGGGCCGCTTGGCCATGGCGACATGATCTTCGGCAACACGCCCACCCAGGGCCGCGCGCGCGACTGGTTCGACCATGTGACCCCGACCGAGGAAGATCTGGAGGCCGCGCGCAGCGCCTCCGGCGGGCATGTCGCGAACTCCATCCCCGGAACGCTCACGAGTCGGCTTCCGGCGCTCCTGCCGGGAGCGCGGCTGACGGCCGGCGGCATCGAGTACGGCACGCATGACGTGCGCGCGGTCCTCAAGTCGATCCGCGCCGACAACTGGCTCTGGACCCATGGCGATCCGCAATCCGCGCAGGGCCGCGAGATCCGCGCCGGCCTGCGGGAAATGTTCTATCCCGCTCTGCCCGAATGGAAGATCATGGTCCTGTCCCGCTCGAACGACGTCATCCGCCAGGCCCTCGACGGGCTGGCTCGCGCCTGAAGCGATCGCCGGAGACCGTCGTCATGCCCCGGCATCCCGGCACCGCATCTCCCGAATGGACGCTGCTCTGCCGCGACTGCGGGAGGCGCCATGCCGCCTTCGCCGCGACCAGCGGCTGTCCCGACTGCGCCGCGCGCGGGCATGTCGCGGTGCTCTCGGTCGAGGGTCGGCTGCCCCAGGCCGGCGATCCCGGCGCGCTGACGCTGGGGGAGGGCGCGACGCCGCTGGTCGAAGCGCCACGCATCGCCGCGCGTCTGGGACTGTCGAGGCTGCGCTTCAAGATCGAGGGCGCGAATCCCACGGGGTCCTACAAGGATCGCTATGTCGCGGCCACGCTGAACGCCGTGCTGTCCTTCGGCGTGGACCGCATCGTCGTGTCGTCGACCGGCAATCTCGGCGTGGCGGCGGCGGCCTATGCGGCGGCGGCGGGACTGTCCTGTCTTTTCCTCGCCGCCGCGGGGCTGCCGCGATCGGCCCTGGCGCAGGCGCAGGCGCATGGCGCACTTGTGGCGATGACCGATCCGGAGCGTCGCCAGATCCTGTTCGAACATGCGGCCCTCGCGCGCGGTTGGTTCCCGATCGGGCTGCGCATGAAGCGACGGGTCAACAATC
>CAIOSQ010000215.1 GCA_903860935.1 uncultured Rhodospirillales bacterium
CGCGCGCGCGGCGCGGATCGCCGCCGCGCATCTCGAGGCCGCGCTCGCGACCGCCGGTCACGATGATCTGGCCGCCACCGATCACGCCCTCGCGGCCTGGGATCTCGCGCCCGACCGCACGACACATGACACCGCCTGGAAGCTCTGCGTCAGCGTCGGTCCCGGCTGGATCGGTCCGCGCATCGATCCGGCGCGGCTGCGGCCGCTGCTGACCGCGTCGCGCGCCGGCTACGCGGCCTGGATCGCGCACGCCAACCTGCTGCGCCGCGCCGGCGCACGCAACGCGGCGGAAGAAGCCTATCGCCGCGCCCTCGCCATCTGGCCGCAGGCGCCCTTCGCGGCCGAGCGTCTGGCGAGCCTCTTCGCCGAGGCCGGGCGATTCGCCGCCGCCGACGCGCTGTTCCGCGCACTCGGCCACGCGCATGGCGGACGCGAGACGATCATCCGGCTCGATCCCGGCTTTCTCGATGCGCTCGCCGAGCGCGCGCCGCCACCGGACCTGCCGGTCGACGCGGCCGTCCCGCAGGACGGCGCGACGCCGCCCTGGGTCGTCATGGCGGGCGCGGATGGCGCCTATTTCGCGCGCTTCGGCGCCCGCTTCGCGCGGTCGGTGCGCGCGCGCTGCGGCGTCGCCGGAGTGCTGCATCTGCATCTCGTCGATCCCGCACCAGAGCATCTCGCCGCGCTCGCGGCACTGCGCGCGGAACTCGCGCCGCTGCGCGTCGAGTGGACGATCGAGCGACCGGAGCTGCCTCCCGCGCCCGAGGCGCGCCGCACCTACTATGCCTGCGCGCGGTTCCTGCGGCTGCCCCAGCTGCTGCGCCGCCATCGCTGCCCGCTGGTGGTGCTCGACATCGACAGCGAAGTGCTGCGCGACCTCGCGCCGCTGACCGCGCAGGTGATCGCGGAGGGCGCGGATCTCGGGATGATCGTCGGCGATCCCGGCGAGGTCTGGGGCAGCTGCTGGGCCGATCATGTCGCGCTCGCGCCGACGCCGCGCGCGGCGGAATTCGCCGCGCTGGTCGCCGCCTATATCGGGCATTTCCTCGACGCCGGACGCCATGACTGGTTCCTCGACCAGGTCGCGCTCTACGCCGTCCGCCATCGGGGCTTCGCGGACCGCGCCGCGCCGCGCTGCGTCACCTGGTCCGCGGATATCCAGAATGCCGGGCCGGAGAGCTATGTCTGGTCGATGCATGTCAGCCAGCCGGCCAACCGCGCCCTGGCCGCAGGCGCGGCGGGCTGACCGGTCAGGGCGCCTCGTCCCGCAGCGGGCCCTGACGGTCGCCGTCCTCGGCCAGGATGCGCATCATCTTGCGCAGCCCGCGATCGGCGGCGCCACGCGCCGCGTCCAGGAAGGCCGGATCGTCGGCGAGCGCCGCGATCTCCGCCTCCGACACCGCGCCGCGCGCGATCAGGGCACGCTCGAGCGCCATGCGCCGGTGCCGCTCGACATGCAGCTGCCCCGCGAGTTCGAAGACCAGCGCGGCCAGCTTGTCGATATCGGCCACCTCCAGGAAGGAGAGTTCGCCGCGCGGCGCAGGGGCCGCATCGGCCGTGGCGGCAGTCGTTTCGTCCGGGGCGCTCATGCGGCCTTCCTCGCTTCCAGGACCGCCCACGGGAAATGCCATTCCGCACGCGCCGGCCAGGCCAGCGCGTCCAGAGATCCGCGGCCACGCTCGTCGAAGGCGACCCAGCGCACGGCCTCCAGCCCCGCCGCGCGGCAGAGCGCCTCCATGTCCGCGCCCATCGACCCCGCCATGAAGGGCTCGTTGTTGCGCGCCCCGTGCTCGGCGATCGCCACGTCGCGGAAAGGGTCGCCGGTCCAGGTGAAATCGAGGAACCGCAGCAATCCGCCCGGCGCCAGCAGGCGGCCCGCCTCGCGCAAGGTCGCCGCCAGATGCGGGCGCGGCATCTCGTGGATCAGCATGGTGGACGTCACGAGGTCGGCCGATCCCGCCTCCAGACCGGTCGCCGCGCAATCGGCCTGCCGGAAGCGTATCGCAAGGCCTTGCGCGCCCGCCTTTTCCGCGGCCAGGGCGAGGCAGGGCGCGGCGAGATCGACGCCGATGACCTCGGCACTTGGAAAGGCCTTCTTGAACGGCCAGGTCGACTTGCCGAACCCGCAGCCGAGATCGACGATGCGGCGATAGGCGCCCGGCGGCACCGCGGTCGCCACGAAGGCGCGGTGGAATGTGTAGTCGTCGTTGACGCCCAGCATGACCAGCTTCGCGCCGAGTTCGTAGATGTCGGCGCTCGCGTCGTTGCGCCAGACGCCACCCGGCTGCACATGGATGTCCCAGGCGGTGTACCAGTCCGGCAGCTCCAGCGCGGGATCGAGTTCGAGCGCGGCGGGCGCGCAAACCGGTCCGCGCGCCGATCCGTGCCGGACGACCGCGTCGGAGACCGCGCGCCAGAGCATCTTCTGCGCCCCGCGCTCCATCCAGGCGAACCAGCGATAGGACGGCAGCGCGCGCACCACGGGCGCGGCCTCCTTGCGCGTCGCCGGCGGCGCGTCGGCAGCGCGCGCGTCGTATTGCGCGCGCAGCGCCGGATAGAGCACGTCCGACCAGCGTCGCCGCAGCGTCAGCACGAAATCGATCTCGGCGCGTTCCTGATGCGACAGTCGCATGTGCAATGCCTTCCTCGCGATGCGTCGCCATGCTTGCGTGCGGCGACGGAGTGCCGCGTAATCCTACCCGCCGCCGTCGCCGCGGCAATCGCCAAGAAGGACATCGAAGCTCCGCATGACGAACGATCCCTCGCCGCCGCGCATCCTGTCCCGCGAGGCCTTCGCGGCCCTCGCCGCCGCCAACGGCCTCGCGATGAGCGAAGCGGAACTCGCCGAGCTGCATGAGGCCCATGGGGCGCTGGCGCGGCTGCTGACGCGGCTCGACGCGGCGGAGCTGCGGACCGGCGAGACCTGGCCCGACAGCGTCGTCGCGGCCTGGGAGCGCTGAGCCATGGCGCTGCCCTTTCCGCCCCGCCTCGCCGAGGCCGCGCGCGACATCCGCGCGGGGCGCCTGTCCCCCGTCGACCTCACCGAGCTCTGCCTCGCGCGCATCGCGCGCCACGATCCGGAGTTGCGCGCCTTCCTGTCGGTGCGCGCCGAGGCCGCGCGCGTCGAGGCCAGGCGCGCCGACGCCGAGATCCGGTCCGGGCTGTGGCGCGGGCCGCTGCACGGCATTCCCCTGGCGCTCAAGGACGCGATCGACACCGCGGGCGAGCGCACGACGATCGGCTCGCGCGTCTTCGCCGACCGCGTGCCCACGCAGGACGCCGAACTGGTGACCCGGCTGCGGCGCGCGGGCGCCATCCTGCTCGGCAAGCTCGAATGCCATGAATTCTGCCTCGGCGGCCCGGCGCTCGACGCCTTCGCGCCGCCGGCACGCAACCCGTGGAACCGCGACCTCTATGCCGGCGGCTCGTCGAGCGGTGCCGGCGTCGCCATCGCCGCCGGGCTGTGCCTGGGGGCGATCGGCACGGATACCGGCGGCTCCGTGCGCATCCCGGCCGCGCTCAACGCCACGGCGGGGCACAAGCCGACCTATGGGCTGGTGAGCAACCACGGCATCCACCCGCTCGCGCAAACGCTCGACCACCCCGGGCCCATGGCCTGGACCAGCGAGGATTGCGCCCTCATCCTCGCCGCGATCATGGGGCCGGATTCCAAGGATCCGGCGACGCTGGGTCTCAAGCCGAGCGGCGACGTCGCCGCGACCGGTGCCGGCATCGCGGGCCTGCGCATCGGCGTGGTGCGGAACTTCTCCGATGGCCCCGATCTCGCGACGCCTGCGATCAACGCCAATCTCGAGGAGACCGCAGCGACACTCGCGCGTCTCGGCGCCGAGATGCGGGACATCGTGCTGCCCGATCTCTGGGACTACACGGTCTGCAACACCACGATCATGACCAGCGAGGCCTTCGCGAACAACGCGCCCTGGCTGCGCGCGACGCCGGACAAGGTCAGCGCCTTCACCCGCGGGCGCATGTTCCTCGGCGCCTTCCTGCGCGCCGAGGATTATCAGCGCGCGCGCCGGATGCGGCGCGTCCTGATCGCCGCGACGCGCGCGGCGATGGCCCCGGTCGACGCGATCCTCTGCGCGGGCATGCTGGCGCCGCCGGCGCCCGTCGCGTCGATGCGCAAGTTCTACTACCTGCAGCGGCCGCTGATCACCGCGCCCTTCAACGTCACCGGCATGCCGGCGCTCGGCGTCTGTTCCGGCTTCGACGCGGATGGCCTGCCGATCGGCGTGCAGATCGCGGCACGGCCGCTCGACGACGCGCTGGTGCTGCGTATCGGCGCGGCCTACGAGGCGGCGACGCCGTGGCGCGAGCGGCGCCCGCCGCTCGCGGAGTAGGCACGATGGAGTTCGTGCTCCTCGGCACCGGCTGCCCGCAATGCGATCCCGGACGGCTCGGCCCGTCCAATCTGGTACGCCATGAGGGCCGCGCATTCCTCGTCGATTGCGGCTCCGGCGTGACCCAGCGTCTGGTCGAGGCCGGCACGCCGGGCGCGGCGCTCGATGCGATCCTGCTCACGCATCTGCACAGCGACCATGTCGTCGATTTCTACCAGCTCGTGATCTCGAGCTGGCACCAGGGCCGCGACCGGCCGCAGCGGGTCTTCGGTCCACCGGGAACGCGCCGCTTCGTCGAAGGCACGATGGCGCTGTGGGAGCCCGAACGCAGCCAGCGCATCGCCCATGAACTCCGCCCCTCGACCGCCGCCTTCGAGATGGACATCGTCGAGATCGCGCCCGGCACCATCTGGGACGACGGCACGATGCGCATCCAGGCCGTCGCCGCGAACCATCACCCGGTGCGCGACGCCTTCGGCTTCGTCTTCGAGGCTGGCGGACGCAAGCTCGCCTTCTCGGGCGACACGGCCTATTGCCCGGCTCTGATCGAGGCGGCGCGCGGCGCCGACGCGCTCGTCCATGAATGCTTCATCCACCGCGAGATGAAGCCCTCCACCAGCCGCTCGCCCGAGGGCATGCGCAATGTCGCCGCCTACCACACCCTGTCGGGCGAGGTCGGCCGCGTCGCGCGCGAGGCGGAGGTCCGGCTGCTGGTGCTCAACCATTTCGTTCCGACGCGCTTCGACCGTGCCGCGCTGATCGCCGAGGTGCGCGAGACCTGGCGCGGGCCGCTGGTGATCGGCGAGGACCTGATGGCCTATGACTGCGCCACGCGCAGCCTCGCGCATCGCGATGCGCGGCTGTCCTTCGCGCTGGACTGAGCGCGCGGCGACCCGCATCGCCGGCGATCATGCTCTAGCCCCGCTGCGACCACCCGGCCGGCGGCGCGCCATCCGGCGTGGAAGATTCCAGCGCCGCGGACCAGTACGCGAAGGTCTCGGCGCCGATCGTGGCGCGATAGGTGCCGCGATATAGGGCCCCGAGCCGAACGAAGAGCGCCGCCGCGGCGTCGCGCTCGCCGGCGAGGACGAGACTGCGCAGGATGCGGGTGAGGCGGCGCAGATTGTGGTTGCCGCGCGACAGCCAGACGATCGCCTGGCCGCCGAAATGCGGCGCGAGATGGATCGCCCGTCGCTCGCTGTCCCAGGCGAGGCCGTAGACGCCGAGCATGCGGTCCAGCGAGCGGCGCAGATTGGCGCGGATCGTCCGGTCGCCGCGCAGGACGGCGATCTCCTCAGCGGCGAGGACCGGCGATCCCGGCACTGCGGCGGAGGGGGCATCGAGCGGGAAGAGCCACTGGATGAAATCGTGGCTGGCCTCGAGCTCGGCGTCGCTCATCGCCCAGATCGCGGCGATCCGGCGCCCACGCCCGTCGGGACCCTCGCCGCGCAGGAAGGCCAGCAGCGCGCTCACGAATCGTCCCCGGGCGCCGGGGCGCGGCTGCTCTTGATCAGGCTTCGCCGGCGCTTGGAATCGAGCCGACGCGCACGGCTGCCCGCGGTCGCGCGGGTCGGGACGCGCTTGCGCGGCGCGATCGCCGCGGCGCGCAACAGGTCGAGTACGCGGGCCAGCGCATCGGCACGGTTGGCGACCTGGGTACGATGGCTCTGCGCCTTGATGACCAGGATGCCGCCTTCGGTCACGCGCCGACCGGCGAGGGCGAGCAGCCGTGCGCGCATCGCCTCGTCCATCCCGGCGACGCGGTCGAGATCGAGACGCAGCGCGATGGCGCTGGAGACCTTGTTGACGTTCTGCCCGCCCGGTCCGGACGCACGTACACCTTCGACGGCGACATCCTCGTCGTCGAGCGTCACCCCGGGGGCGATGCGGTGGACAGCCATGGCGACGGGATCCTAGGCGTTCGTGCCACGCGAAGGAACCCGGTCGCCGGTGGCGAAGGGAAACCCGGGCCCGCCGTCAGTCGACGGCGAGCACGCCGCGGCGGTTCTGCGACCAGCTCTGCTCGGTGGAGGCGACCATCACAGGCTTCTCCTTGCCGTAGCTGATCGTCTGGACACGCGCGGACGCGACACCGACGCTGGTCAGGTAGTTGCGCACCGTCGTCGCGCGGCGCTCACCGAGGGCGAGATTGTACTCGCGGGTGCCGCGCTCGTCGCAATGGCCCTCGATCACGACGCGCGTGCCGCCGGCCTGATTGAGGATGCGCGCCCATTTCTCGATGGTCGCGCGCGCCTCGCCGGTCAGCTCGGCGGAATCGTAACCGAACTGGACGCGATCGGAGACGCCTTCGCGTGCCAGCGCCTCGCGCAGTTGGTCGGCGCTGAGCTGACGGCCCAGCGCGCCACGATCGACGCCGCCGGTGCCGCCACCGACACCCGAGCCCGACCCGCCGCCCGAGCCATCCCCGGTGCCGCCGGTGCCGTCGGTCGTGCTGCAGGCGCCGAGCGCGAAGGTCCCGGCGAAGGCGGCGGCGAGCGCACCGAAGCCGCGTCGCGTCAGGGGACGGCGCGCGGGCGCGGCGGCGGAGAAACCGGTTTCGAGCGAACGTTCCATGAGAGCGACGGCCCCTTTCTTCAGGCATCGATGCCGATACAGCGCAGGGGTATAAACCAGTTGCGGCCGAAATGCGGCGAGAATTCATCATCCCGGAGATGTCTGGTCGCGCCAGCGGATCATCTGGACGATCAGCCCGGGCGACGCGCCGAGCCCCGGGCGATGAAAGCGCGGCCCGTGCCCCTCGACGACGGCGAACCCCCAACGGCGATAACGCTCGACGTTCTCGCTGCGGGCATAGAGGAAGACGCGGTCCCAGGTCGCAGGCCACTGGTCGATCGCGTGCGCGACAAGATGGCGGCCGATACCGCAGGACCGCCATTGCGGCAGGACATAGATCCCGCGCAGCCGCAGCGCCTGGTCCGAAATATTGTAGATCGAGGTCCATGCCACGCGCAGGCCGTCGAGTGCGGCCGCGACCGGCAGGACACGCACCCGCTCGGCCAACTCGCGCCCGCAATACTGCATCTGGCCATGGCCGTTAACCGTGGGCGCGATCATGTCGGCGGCACCTTCCATGTGCCAGAGCGGGGCGATCTCCCGCCGCCAGGTCTCGAAGCCGAGCGGACCGCAGCGCAGCCGCGCGAGGGTGGGCGTCGCCGGGGTGGCGGGTGTCGAAACCTGTGTCGTCATGCCGCGTCTCCGAAGTCGGGCGGCACCGCGCCGACGGTGCCGTAAAGATCGCGCCCCTCGCCGAGGCCGGGACCGAAATCGATTCCCAGCCGGGACGCGAGGCGATGCAGCGGATGGTGGTGGACCGCGCCGCCACCCGGGGCACGGCGCCGCAGCGCGCGGGTCAGCAGGCGGATGCGCGCACGCAGTTCCGGATCGGGCCAGGGCCGCGCCGGCACCGCGGCGCCGAGCACGGGCAGGATCTGGCGCCACATCGCAAGGCGCGCGGAATGGCTGTCCGGCGCACGGGCGCGCGTCGGACCGCCGGCAAGCGCGGCGGCGATCCAGTGCCGCATCGGCGGACAGGCGAGTTGCGCCGCCACCAGCTCGGCCGACCAGCGCAGGGGCTGCGCGATCCCGGGCCGTCCCTCGCGCGCCATCCAGCGATCGAGGCCGGTGAAGGCCTCCGCGTCGGCAAGCGCGATATTCCCCGGCGCGGGCGCCGCGGCGCGCACGCGGTCGACGCCATGGTCGACCAGGGTGATCTCGCCATGATCGGCAAGATGCGGCCCGTCGTCCCGCGCGGCGATGAAGGCGGCCAGCGCCGTCCAGCCGCAGCCGCTGCCCGCCCGCTCCGCGAAATCACCGGCGAAGGCGGCGAACTCCGCGAAGGGCGCGTCGATCCGCAGCACCTCCAGCCGCGTCGGCGGCAGCGGCGGCGCGACCCCGTCGAGCGCCACCGTGACGACACGGGCGGGCATGCCGAGCCGCTCGGCCACCGCGATCGCCGCGATCGCGAGCGGGCCGCCGGCGCAGGCGATCGACAGGGATCCGAAGCATGCGGCCATCTCGACCATCGCGCGCTCGAATTCCCGCGCCGGTCCCTCCTCGGCCCGGGTGCAGGCGCCGTACTCGGTCCAATAGACCTGGGCCGCAGACCGCCGTGATCCGCCGATCTCGCGGTCATGGCCGAAGCGGAAATGCCGGTCGCGGGTGAGCGGTCCAGGCGCCGGCGACTGCGCGAAGTCGCCGCTCATGGCGCCAGCCTCGCGACGAGATCGGCATAGGACGTCCGTGCGATCGCGTCATGCGCGCCCAGACGGCGGACCAGCTCGGGTCTCAGCGCATCGTCGAGGCGCATCACCGTCTCGAAACCGTGGAATTTCGGCCGCGGCTCGAGCAGGAAATGACGCCGGTAGACCAGCCCCTTGACCTGGGTCGTGTCGGTCAGGCCGGGCAGGCGGTCGTCGCACAGCGCGGCGACGACCGGATCGCGCAGGAAGGCGAGCATGTTCGCAGGGTCGTACTGAAAGAAACCGGCGCAGCCGGATCGTCCGGTGACCATCAGGTGCCGGTACCATCCGGCGATTCGCTCCTTCTCCAGCATTTCCCAGACGCCGTCGCGATGCGTCGCACCGGCATCCTCCGGCCCCGCGGCGCGGCGCTCCAGATAGCATTCGCCCGAGCCGAGGATCGGATAGCCGTCGACCTGGTCCATCGCCCACATCGTGTGCAGCAGCTGCGGCTGCACGCAGCTGGCGCGCAGCGCATGGTCGAGCGCGGCGCCCGAGGCGAAGAACGCCTCGATGTCGATGTCCAGCATCCGGTAGGGAACCTGATGGGTCTCGCAGAACCGGATTGCGTAGACGATGTCGTGCCGGTTGAGGTCGCGCGCGAAGCGGGTGATCGCCACGCGGACGGGGATCCCCGCGAACAGGAAGGATTGCAGCGCGACCTCGCTGTCGATCCCGCCAGAGAACAGCACCCAGAGATCGAGGTCCGTGGCCGCGCGGATCAGGCGCGCGGTGTCAAGACAGGCCGCGCGCCAGTCGGTCGGAACATGGACGCTGCGTCCATAGGCGACCTCCCAGGAGGCGAAGGGCGAGGGGCGCGGCACGAACCACCGCCCGTCATAGCCGAAGCGGAAATGGTTGCGATGCGAGAGCTCGATCCCGGCGCTCGCCTCGCTGCGCGCGCGCAGGCCCGGCGCGGCGCTCATGGCCACCTCCGCATGCTTGTCGCCAGGGCCTGTCCGTCGGTGTTCGTCATTGCGTCCTCCCGCCATCAATCGCGACGGAAGGAAACGACAGGTGGGGCACGGCGGCAATTTTCCGCCCGACTCAAGCCCTCGCTCCGCCTGGATTACGCCTCAGCGCGGCGGCGGCGCGGCGAAGAGATGGATGGCGATCGCACTGGCGGCGGCGACGTTGAGGGACTGCACGCCGCCGCTGCCGGGAATGCAGGCGACATGGGCGCAGGCGGCGAGCGTCGCAGGCGACAGGCCGCGCTCCTCGTTGCCGAAGACCAGCGCCACGGGGCGGTCGCGCGGCACCTCGCCGAGCGGCCGCGCGGCGGGGGTCAGCGCGGTGGCGACGGTGCGGAAGGAGCGTCCGATCGCGGCGAGCGCGGCGGGAAACGGCGCGCGGACGAGGTCGAGGCGGTCGAGCCCGCCCTCGGCGACGCGGCAGGCCGCGTCCGATGGCAGCGCCTGCGCGGGATGGTCCGACAAAATCAGCCGCGCCACGCCGAAGAAGGCCGCCGTGCGCGCGATCGCGCCGAAATTATGCGGGTTCGAGACGCCGTCGAGCAGCACGATCAGCCGCTCGCGCCGCGCCCAGCGCTCCACCTGCGCGGGGTCGAAGGACAGGACCGGGCGCGGGCGCGCGATCGCGACGATGCCGCCATGCATCGCGCTGCCCGCGATGCGCGCCAGCTCGTCGGCATCGACGGCGCGATAGGGCTTGCGCGCGCGCGCCAGAAGAGCGGCGAAGGGCGCCGCCGCCTCCTGCTGTCCGGGCAGGAAGAAGAGCCGTTCGACACGGCCGGGATCGCTCTCGAACAGCGCCGTCACCGCGCGCAGGCCGGCGACGCGCAGCACGTCGCCGGAATGGCGTGTCGGCGTCGGCGCGGGCGCGCCGCGCGCCGGCTTGCGGGAGGCGCGGGCGCCGGGCGGC
>CAIOSQ010000216.1 GCA_903860935.1 uncultured Rhodospirillales bacterium
GCCGTTGATCGTCTCGGCCAAGGCGTTGTCGTAGCTGTCGCCGACGCTGCCGACCGACGGCTCGATGCCCGCCTCGGCGAGGCGCTCGGTGTACTTGATCGACACGTATTGTACCCCGCGGTCGCTGTGATGCACGAGGCCGTCGCCCCCGATCGGTCGGCGATCGTGAAGCGCCTGCTCCAGGGCATCGAGTACGAAGCCGGCATGGGCCGTGCGCGAGACCCGCCAGCCGACGATGCGCCCGGCGAAGGCATCGATCACGAAGGCGACGTAGACGAAGCCCTGCCATGTCGCGACGTAGGCGAAGTCGGACAGCCACAACGCGTTGGGTCGTGGCGCCTGGAACTGGCGGTTCACCCGGTCGGCTGGGCAAGCTGCGCCACGTTAGCTGATCGTCGTCCTTGCGGCTTTGCCGCGAACCACGCTCCTGCAGGCCCATCTGCCGCATCAACCGCGCGACCGTGCAGCGGGCGACGGTCACGTTATCCCCGCCGAGTTGCCGCCAGACCTTGCGCACGCCGTAGACCTCGAAGTTCGCCTCGAACACCCGACGGATCTGCGGCCGCAGCTCGCCGTCCTGTTGCGCGCGCGCCCCGCGCTCTGCTCCTACACCACGTGCTGGAACACGACCCTCCGGGCTTCCGTCCAGCAGCCCGGTAGGCTACGACCACGGATGCGTTCCGACACCCCGGACGCGCCCTCGGTGACCGCCCTCGCCGCATTGATCCTCGGACCCACATGCGCTGCATCGGATTGGATATCGGTTCCTCGTCGATCAAAGGAGGGATCCTCGACCTCGAAGCTGGCCGGGTCGAGCGGATCGAGAAGACCCCGTTCCCGGATCCGGTCTCGGGCCTCGCCCCCGGAGTCCACGAGGTCCGCGCGGACGCAATCGTCGAGGGCACGCGCGGGATCCTCGCGTCGCTGCTGCGTCAGGCACCCGACGCGCGCCAGCTGCGCGTGTCGAGCCAGATGGGTGGCGTCCTGCTGCTCGACACCGACGGCAGGCCGCTGACGAATTATCTGTCCTGGCGCGATCAACGCGCGACGAAGACGCTGGCTGGTGGCTCGGTACCGCTGCTGGACGCGTTGCGCGCGGCCTGGACCGATGCGCAGTTCGAACAGCTCGGCAAGGAACTCAAGCCCGGTTCCGCGACGACCCTGCTGCATTGGCTCGCGCGCCACGGACAGCTGCCCGCAGCCGCCATGCCGGTCACGATCGGCGATTACGTGGTTGCCGAGCTCTGCCAGACGCCGGCGCGCATGCATCCCACGAACGCCATCGGGCTGCTCGACCTGCGCACGGGCGGTTGGCACCACGACGCCTTCGCGGCGGCTGGAATAGGCGGTCTCGCCTGGCCGGAGCTGGCGGGCGAGGACGAGCCGGTGGGCCGGATCGTCCTCGACGGATGCGCGCTCGACGGCTTTGCCGCCATCGGCGATCAGCAGGCCGCCCTGTTCGGCATCGACCTGGATCCGTCGGAATTGTCCATCAACTGCTCCACCGGCTCGCAGGTCAGCCGCATTACCGACGGTTTCCAGCCCGGCGACTGCCAGACGCGGGCCTGGTTCGGCGGAGAATTCCTGAACACGGTGACCCATATCCCGGCTGGCCGATCCCTCTCGGTTCTGGAGGCGCTCCTCACCGAATTGCCGCGCGCCGCCGGCCTGGAGGTGGCGCGCTCCTGGGCCCTGATCGCAGCGGCAACGGAAACCGCCGATGGCGGAGGACTTTCCTGCGATCTCGGCTTCTTCGCCAGCGCGATGGGCGACAGCGGGCGAATCGAGGGCATCACGACCGACAACCTCACGGTCGGAAACCTGTTCTGCGCCGCCTTCGACTTCATGGCGGACAGCTATCTCGCCTGTTCGCACCGGCTCGCGGCGGCGCCGTCCTGGACCCAGCTCGCCGTTTCGGGCGGCCTGGTACAGGCCTTTCCGGCGCTACGCCGGCGGCTCGCCGCGCGCTTTCCGCTTCCGATGCGCGACGTACCCGCCCAGGAAGAGACGCTCATAGGCCTGCTCAAGCTTGCCCGCGTCGGTGTCATCCGCTGAGGCGCCGCACGACCTCGCCCAGCCGGTTCATCGCGGCAACCAGCGGCTCCTCCGCAAAGCCGGCGAAGCCAAGCAGCAATCCGCGGCCTCGCGGCGCCCGCGCATAACTCGCCGAAAGCGGCACGACGACGATCCCGGACTCGCGCGCCGCGGCGGCAACCTCGCGATCGGTCACGCCGCGCGCCATGCGGGGACCGAAGCGCGCCACCACATGCAGCCCGCCTTCGGTCGGCTCGATGGCGATGTGCCCCGACCAGCGTTGTCCCGCCTCCAGCAGCGCGTCGAGACGGCGCGCGTAGATCCGTCGGGTACGGCGCACATGGGCGGCGAAATCACCGGAGGCAAGGAATTCAGCAAGGGCTGGCTGGGCAACGATCGACGCTGCCGGAGGTCGCACGCCGAGCGCGGCATGCGCGGCGCCCAGCAATCCCGGAGGCAGCACGACATACCCGAGCCGCAGGGACCCGCTGAGCACCTTGGAAAAACTGCCGACATGTACGACACGCCCCTCGCGGTCGAGGCTGGTCAAGGCCGGCAGCGGCGCGCCCGCATAGCGGTACTCGCCGTCGAATTCGTCCTCGATGACCAGGCCATCGGCGTGCGCGGCCCAGTTCAGCAACGCGAGGCGACGATCGACCGGCATCGCACCGCCCAGCGGGTGCTGCCGCGCCGGCGTGACGAAGACGCCGCGGGCCCTGCGCGCAGCAGGATCGGCGGAGATCCGCGCGGCATCGAGCCCAGCCGTGTCGACACGAAAAGGCACGGCGCGAAGACCATGGCGCGCGAGTTCCTCGCGGATCGCCGGATAGCCGGGATCCTCCACGACCACCCGGTCGCCTGGCCGGAAGGCGCAGGCGGCGACGAGCCCGATCGCATCCGCGATACCGGACGTGACGACGATCTGCTCGGCATCGCAGTCGATGGCGCGCCAGGCACGCAGATGATCCGCGATCGCCGCACGCAAGGGTTGCCATCCGAAGGGCGCGGGACGACGCAGCATCTCGGCGCCATGAATGCGCCAGCCGCGCTGCAGGAGCCGGGCCCAGTCGTCATGGGGGAAGAGAGCCGGATCGAGCGCGCCGACCGCGAAAGGCAACCAGCACACCGGCTGCGCGGAGGACGGCGGTAGCGCCCTCCGCCGGTCCGGGCGGCGCATCATGCGATCCTGGAAAGGCTGCTCGGGCAGTCGCCGCGACACGAACAGCCCGGACCCGGCGCGCCCCTCCACATAGCCCTCGGCCACCAGCTGGTCGGCCGCGAGCACCGCCGTCGCGCGCGCGATGCCGAGTTCGATCGCCAGGGCGCGTGTCGAGGGCAGTCGCGCACCGGGCGCGACGCGTCCCGACAGCACGAAGGACCGGATCTGGGCGGCGATCTGGGCACTCAACGGGACTGGCGAGCCGCGATCGACGCTCAGCGCGAGCATCGCGGCCTCGGCGCCCCTGGCTCGTCTTACTGGTCTGGTCATTTTGACTCCAACTGGATCTTTCCGTCATACCAGATGACGGCAAGGATCGCGGCCTGGAGATCGCAAGAGGCCATCATGACCGAAACCCCAGCTCCGAAGACCCAGCGTGTACGCGTCAAACGGATGCATCAGCGCGGGGCCTATGACCGCGCGACGATCGACGCGATCCTCGACGCGCAACCACTGGCGCATGTCGGCTATCTGCTCGACGGGGCGCCGCTGGTGACGCCGACGCTGCAATGGCGCGAAGGCGACCATGTCTACTGGCATGGCTCGTCCGCGAGCCGCATGCTGGAGCGCTGCGATGGCGCCGAGGTCTGCGTCACCGTGACGCTGATGGACGGCATGGTGATGGCGCGCTCGGCCTACAACCACTCGGTCAACTACCGGTCGGTGATGCTGCTGGGCCGCGCGCGGATCGTCGACGATCGCGCCGAAAAGGAGATGCGATTGCGGAATTTCGTCGAGGCGCTTTTCCCCGGACGCTGGGACAAGCTGCGCGCGATGACCGAGCAGGAATTCAAGGCGACCACCGTTCTCGCCCTGCCCATCGACGAGGCTTCGGCCAAGATCCGCGCGGCCCCGCCGGGCGACGACGATGCGGATCTCGATATCGACGTCTGGGCCGGCGTCATTCCGCTGCGCACCCAGACCCTCGACCCGGTTCCCGATCCGCGCGGCCGCCAGGGCGTCCCGGTCCCCGACCACGTCAGGAACTTCCGGATCGGGTGACGCGTCGCGAGAGAGCCGCAGCGCGATCGACGGGGCCGGCCTGCCGTCAGTCCGGCTTCGGAGTTCGCGCGGCGGCCGCGCGCGCCACGACCGCCTCGCGATGGGCGATGTAGAGCGTCGAGAAGAAGATCACCGCGGCACCGACCCAGACCCAGCGGTCCGGAACCTCGCCGAACAGCACGAAGGCGAAGACCGCGACGACGGGCAGGCGCAGGAACTCGAACGGCATCAGCGCACTGGCATCCGCGAGGGTGCAGGCGCGCAGGAAGGTGATCCATCCGAGCGTGCCGAGGATGCCGTTCGTCACCATCATCGCCGTCGCGAAGACCGTCGGGGTCTCCCAGACCAGCGCCGCGGGCGGCACCGACAGCGCCGTCGCAAAGAGCGACTGGTAGAGGATCAGCGTCATCGCCGCCTCGCCGGCGACGAAGCGTTTGAACATCAGCGTGATCCCGGCCCCGAGCATCGCCGAGATCAGCACCATCCCCGCGCCGATCTCGAACGGGATCATGCCGGGACGCAGGATGATCAGGACGCCGACGAAACCGGCGACCACCGCGCTCCAGCGCCGGGCGCGCACCGTCTCGCCCAGGAACAGCGCCGCTCCGATGGTGGCGAAAAGCGGCATCGCGAAAGCGAGCGCCGCCGACTCGTTCAGGGGCAGCACCGCGATGCCGTAATAGCCGCACATCATCGACGCGACATGGATCGTGCAGGCGAGCGCGATCGGCCCCGTGTAGCGGCTCCGCGGCAACGACCTGTCCGTCCACAGGATGATCGCCACGACCGACAACAGGCCGAAGAGGTTGCGGAACAGGACGACCAGAACGGCATGCGCCCCATCGTCCGCGGCGAGCCGGATCGTGATGTTCTGCGTGCCGGTGATCAGGATGGTGATCAGCGCGTAGAGCGTCGAGACGATGGATGCGTTCATGCGCCGCCCCGGGTGCATGTCGCGATCCGGCGGCGGGCAGGGCTCACGTCGCGAAAGATCACCCTGCGTCCTCGCTCCCTCACGATCCGGCGCAAGCGACGATGGACACCCATCCGCGCCGGATCGGCGACACCCTAGCGCAAGCTGTCGCCGATCGCCTGTTCGAAGATCGACAGCCCGAGATCGATCTCGTCGTCGGTGATCGTGATCGGGGGCGCGATGCGGAACACGCCCCAATTGCCGCGGATCACGCTGGTCGACATCCCGAGTTCGAGGCAGCGCGCCATGATGCGCTGCGCAAGGTCGGGCGCGGGTTCCTTGGACCGGCGATCCTTGACGAGTTCGAGCCCCATGAGAAGGCCGCGTCCCCTGATGTCGCCGACGGCCTCGTAGCGCTGCATGATCGCCTCGAAGCCGGATTTCAGGCGAGCCCCTGCGGCGAGCGCGCGATCGGCCAGGCGATCGCGCAGGATGATCTCGATGACCTTGAGACCGACCGCGGCCGGTAGCGGGTCCGAGGCATGCGTCGTGTAGAAATGGAATTTGCGATCGAAGCAGCGCTGCTCGATCTCGGCGGTCGTGATCACGGCCGAGAGCGCAAGGCCTGCACCCAGCGTCTTCGACAGCGTGACGAAGTCGGGGACCATGCCGTCATAGCTGCAGTCGAACAGGCGACCGGTGCGGCCGAGACCTGTCTGCGCCTCGTCGACGATCACGAGCATGCCGCGCTTGCGGGCGCGCTCCGCCGCCGCCCTGAGATAGCCCTCGGGCGGCACGATCACCCCTCCGGACGACAGGATCGATTCAAGGATCAGCGCGGCGGGGTTGCCGGTCGA
>CAIOSQ010000217.1 GCA_903860935.1 uncultured Rhodospirillales bacterium
CGCGCGCGCGCTGGAGCGCGTCGTCGATCGGCGTGCCGCCCTGGTTCAACGCCTCGCGCATGGACCACGCCGCCCGCGCCAGCGTATCGGCGACATCCTCGGCCAGGGCCTGATCGCCATCGGTCACGGCGATGAAGGACATCCCCATCTCAGCCACGTCGGCATAGGGGTAGCCCTCGACGACGCTGACCGACAGGACACCGGGGCGGCGGCGCTGCTCGTCCGCGACGCGCAGGAGGTCGGACATCGGCCGGTCGCTGGTGCCCTGGTTGAGGATATTGACGAGCAGCGGCGGCATGCGCAGCGCGCTGCGCGGCCGGATCTCGCCGCGGACCATCCGCAGGACCAGTCGCGCGCAGTGCAGGGCCTGCTCGCGGGCGTCGATATGCGGATTGGTCTGATACACCGTCGTGATGTCGGCGTTCGCGACCATCTGCGGCGAGACATTGGCATGCATGTCGAGGGCGAGACCGATCGGCACGTGCGGCCCGACGACCTCGCGCACGCGGCGAACCAACTCGCCGTCGGCGTCCGGCCAGGGATCGGACACGGCGGCCCCGTGCTGCGGCAGCAGCACCGCGTCCCAGGGACCATTGTCGCGGATAGCCGCGACGATCCGGTCGATGATGTGGCCGGCCGCCTCTGCGGTCATCGCCCCCATCGGGGTGAGACGCGTGAAGACCAAAGGCACGATATCGACATCATTGCGTTCCGCCGCGGCGGCGAAGAAACCGGCCAGGGTGGATTGCGAGGTCGCGTATTCGTCGCGGATCGCGTCACCCTCGAGGATACCGGAGTCGCGCCAGAGGTCGAGGCTGGCCGGGACGGTCGAAAATGTGTTCGATTCGTGCTGGAAGCCCGCGGTCGCGATCCGGATCATGCCCTGCTCTCCCCAATGGCGATACCGGGACAGTGCCGCACACCGCCAGCGCCGCCAAGCCCGCGTACCGTGCCATGCGATGGCGGCGCGGACCTGAAAACAGCGCTTGACCCCGACGCTGGCCTGCTCCGAATCTGTCCACTGTTCGAGTCTGAAGGGTTCTCAGGAGTTTCGCCGTGGCATTCACCGATATCGACACCGATTCGCTCTACTCCAGGATGTTTTCGGCGGCACAGGCCGACGATCGCGCGGCGTGGCCGCAGATCCGGACCGTGGTGAAGATCGAGCTCAAGGGCCTGGCCCGGCAGATCAAGGAACTCGGCAAGGCCGTGTCGGCAGGCGACCTGACGGCCGGCGATGCGGCCGCCGTGATGCGCGTCCAGAGCCAGCACAGCGCCGTGGTCGTCGCGTCGTTCAGCGCCGCGAACCTGCACGCCGCGGAGGGCGCGATCGGCGCCGGCATCGACGCGGTGCGCGACGACGTCAACGCCGCGGTCGGGTTCACGCTGGTCTGACCTACGACGTCGCGCGACCGGCGCGGCGCCCCTCGCGACCGGGACCTGTGACCGGGGCGCCGCGATGGTCCATTTCCGCGCCGAACGCGCGACGCCGGGCCTCGTTGCCGGCATCGACGAAGTCGGGCGTGGACCGCTCGCGGGCCCCGTCGTCGCTGCGGCCCTGATCGTGCCCGCAAAACGAGTGCCGCATGGTCTGCGCGGCCTCGTTCACGACTCGAAATCCTTGTCCCCGTCGCGACGCGCCACTGCGGCCGCGGCCCTGTGGGACGCTGCTCGGCGTGGCGAGGTGCTGATCGCACTCGGCGCCGCGTCCGCCCGCGACATCGATCGCCTGAACATCCTTCAGGCGACCTTCCTCGCGATGCGTCGCGCCCTCGCGCGCCTGCCCCGCCAACCGGACCATGTGCTCGTCGACGGCGATCAGGTGCCGCCGGGCCTTGCCTGCCCGGGGCGTGCCTTCGTCGGCGGCGACGCGCGCGTCTTCTCGATCGCCGCAGCCTCGATCGTCGCCAAGGAGGTCCGCGACCGCGCGATGCGCGCCCTGGCGCGCCGCCATCCGGCCTATGGCTGGGAGCGCAACATGGGTTACGGCACCGCCCTTCACCTACAAGCGATCGGGTCCGAGGGACCGAGCAAACACCACCGATTGAGTTTTGCACCACTTTCCCAACGCTCGCTCGATCTCTGAAAAACATCCTTCAAGATCTTGATTCCATTTAGCTATTGACGGCGACTCGGAGGGGACTCAAAGTCCGCCTCCATGGCCCGTGCCCTTTCCCCCTCCCCCGCCCCCGTCCCATCCGCTCCGTCGCTCGGCGATCAACTCGGCGACGGCAACCGCTTGCTGATCGGCGATTGCGTCGCCCTCATGCGCGCCCTGCCGGCCGGCAGCGTCGACATGGTCTTCGCCGACCCGCCCTATAACCTGCAATTGAAGGGCGCCCTGCACCGCCCCGACAATTCAAAGGTCGATGCGGTCGACGATGCCTGGGACCAGATCGGGGATTTCGCCGCCTATGACAGTTTCACCCGCGCCTGGCTCGCCGAGGCACGGCGGGTCCTCAAGCCCGACGGGACGATCTGGGTGATCGGCAGCTACCACAACGTGTTCCGGCTCGGCGCGTCGCTCCAGGATCTCGGCTTCTGGGTCCTCAACGACGTCGTCTGGCGCAAGGCCAACCCGATGCCGAATTTCCGCGGCCGGCGCTTCACCAACGCCCACGAGACGATGATCTGGGCCGCGCGCGACCAGAAATCCCGCTACACGTTCAACTACGCCTCGATGAAGGCGCTGAACGACGACATCCAGATGCGCAGCGACTGGTTCATCCCGCTCTGCACGGGGTCGGAGCGGATCAAGGACGCCGAGGGCCGCAAGGCGCACCCGACGCAAAAGCCGGAAGCGCTGCTGCACCGCGTGATCGTCGCCTCCACCAAGCCGGACGACGTCATCCTCGATCCCTTCTTCGGCAGCGGCACCACCGGTGCCGTGGCGCGCCGGCTCGGCCGCCGGTTCATCGGGCTGGAGCGCGATCCCGCCTATGCCGATGTCGCACGCAAGCGCATCGCCGCGGTGCGTCGCGCCGATCCCGATTCGATCGAGCCGACCGGCTCGAAGCGCGAGGAACCGCGCGTTCCCTTCGGCTGGCTGGTCGAGCGCGGCCTGCTCCAACCCGGCGAGGTGCTGAGCGATCCGAGCGGCCGCTGGACCGCGCGCGTACGCGCCGACGGCACGCTGATCTCGGCCGAGCACAAGGGGTCGATCCACCAGGTCGGCGCCGCGGTCCAGGGTGCGCCCGCCTGCAATGGCTGGACTTTCTGGTGCGTGGTCGCGGATGGCGGCAAGCGCGTGCCCATCGACGTCCTGCGCGCCAAGTTGCGCGCGGACATGAACTGAGCCGCCGGGGCTCGAGGATCGGCCGACACGGCAAGGCGGCACGGGACATGCGGTTCGGCGGGATTGCCTGGGACGTCGACGGCACGCTCGCCGACAGCGAGCCGCGCCACCACCGCGCCCTGCTCGCGGCGTCGCGGCGCTGGGGCGTCGACCTTGCGGCGCTGCCCGAAGCCGCCTTTCGCGGTCTCCATAACGCGGATGTCTGGCAGACCCTGCAGCCGCGCTTTCCCGCCACCCTTGCGCGCGACACCTGGCTCGATGCGATCGACGACGCCTATGTCGACGACGCAGGACCGATCCATCCCATGCCAGGCGCGCTCGACGCGATGCGCGGCCTGAGCGGCCGGGGGATCGGGCAGGTCTGCGTTTCGAATTCCAACCGGCGGATCGTGGTCGCCAACCTCGCGGCGCTGGGCGTGCACGACCTCGTCGCCGGCATCGTCGGGCTCGACGATGTCGCGGCGGGCAAGCCGGATCCCACGCCCTACCGCGCGGGGTGTGCGCTTCTCGGGTTGCCGCCCGCCAGCGTCGTCGCCGTCGAGGACAGCGCCACCGGCGTGGCCGCGGCACGCGCCGCGGGCCTCTTCGTCGTCGGCTTCGCCGGTCCCGGGACGCCTGCTCCTGCCGGTGCCGATCTCGTCACCGACGATCTGCGTGACGTGCTCGGCCTCTTCGTCCTCAACGGCGGCTGAGACGCGTCCCCCGGCGGCGGCGCGCAGCGCCATCGCCCGCGGCCTCCAGGGCAGCGCCGACGACCTTCCTGAACAGGCTGGGCAAACCGGCACCGGACACATCCTCGGCCGGGCACCAGCGCCCCTCGCCGTCCGGCATGCCGGCCTCGGCCATGCATGCGGTCACCACCGCAAGATCGAGTTCGAAATGCGTGAAGACGTGACGCACGGGGTCCGGAAGCGCGCGCCAGTCGAGTTCCGGCGCGGGGCAGGCCGCGCGCCGCGCCGCGCCATCCGGCCCGGCCTCGCTCCATGCGGTGGTCGGCACCTGGACCATGCCGCCGAGCAGGCCGGTCGGCGGGCGCCGGGTCAGCCACACGGCCCCCGCGGCGTCGCGCAGGACGAAGGCGACACCGCGCCGCAGCGGCCGCGGCGGCTTGGCCAACTTTACCGGATAGCGCTCCGCCTCGCCGCTGGCAGCGGCGCGGCACACGTCACGCAGCGGGCATGCGGGGCAGGACGGCCCGCGCGGCGTGCAGACGGTCGCGCCCAGATCCATCATCGCCTGGGCGAAATCGCCCGGTCTGACCGTCGGCATCATCGCGCCAGCAAGCGCGCGGATCCCGGCCTTGGCCTGCGGCAACGGCGTGGTGATGGCCGCCAGGCGGGAGACAACGCGCTCGACATTGCCGTCAACCGCCACTTCGCGCGCGTCGAAGGCGATCGCCGCGATGGCCCCCGCCGTGTAGGGCCCGATTCCCGGCAAGGCGCGCAGTTCCGGGACCGTCGTCGGAAACCGGCCGCCATGCTCGGCGACGACGCGCCGGGCGCAATCATGGAGGTTGCGCGCCCGCGCGTAGTAGCCGAGGCCGGCCCATTCGCGCAGCACCTCCTCGCGCGGCGCCGCCGCGAGCGCCGCGATGTCCGGCCAGCGCGACAGGAAGCGCCGGAAATAGGGACCGACCGCGGCGACAGTGGTCTGCTGGAGCATCATCTCCGAAAGCCAGACGCGATAGGGATCCTGGCGCGTCCCTGACGGCGCACGCCAGGGTAGGACGCGCGCCGCCCGGTCATACCAGGCGAGCAGCCTTGCCCCGAGGGCTCCGTCGATCGGCGCGGTTTCGGTCATCGCTTCGCCATGATCGCATCGTTTAAACTCGCGCCGTCAGCCTTTTGTCGAACTCCAGGAGGTTCCGGCCCCATGGCGCCACGCGCGATCTCCCGCAGCCTCGCGAAACTGACCCGCCCCGTGCTGGAAAAGCGCGGCATCCATTTCGCCGCCCTGGTCGCCGGCTGGCCCGACCTTGCCGGCCCCCGACTCGCGGCGGATACAGCGCCCGAGCGCCTCGCGCTGCCCCGCGGCGGTGGCCCGGGGGTGCTGCATCTGCGCGTCACACCCGCCCTCGCCGTCGAGGTCCAGCACATCGCGCCGCAGTTGATCGAACGTATCAACGCCTTTCTCGGCCACGCCGCCGTGGCGCGTCTGGCGCTGGCGCAGCGCCCGCCGGCGATCGCGCTCCGCCGTCCCGCGCGGCTGAAACGCATACCGTCTCCCGCCGCGCGCGCAGCCGCCACCGCCGCGGCCGAGCCGGTCCAGGACGAAATGCTGCGTGCAGCCCTGGCACGGCTCGGCGCGCATCTGGTCGGCTCGCGGTAAGTCCGAGGGCCGACTTATCCCCAGAACGCCGCCGCGTCGCTTGGCGACTCGGCGGCAGCGTGGCTAGGTTCATCAACATCTAGTGGGTCACATGACAAAGAAATCTCATATCTGGGCGGCCGCGGCCGCCCTCTCCCTCGCCCTCGCGGCCGATGCCCTGTGGACGAGCCTCCCGGCGCGCAGCGGGGAGGCGCGCTCATCCCAGGGGTCCCTGATCGCGGCCTCGGCCATCGCCCAGACCGCCGCCGATCCGGCGGCGCTCGGCGCCCGGCGCGAAGGCGACGACATGGTGCTCGGGAAAGCCGACGCCCCGGCGGTGCTGATCGAATACGCGTCGCTGACCTGTCCGTCCTGTGCGCGCTTCCACAACGAGGTTCTGCCGAAGCTCAAGAGCCAGTACATCGAGACGGGGCAACTCAAATTCGTCTATCGCGACTTCCCGCTCGACCGGGTCGCGCTCCAGGCGGCCCAGATCGCCCGCTGCGTGCCGACGGAACGCTATTTCGGTTTCCTCGAACTGCTCTTCCGGCAGCAGGAGCAATGGGCATCGGGCCGTGAGGCTGGCCCGATGATCGAGCGGGTCAAGCAATTCGCGTCGCTGGCCGGATTGCCGCGCGACCGCGCGACCGCCTGCGCGGACGACCAGGCCATGCAATTGAAGATCGTCGCCGCGGCCCAGGCCGGCGAGAAGGACTACAAGGTCACCGGCACGCCGGCGCTGGTGATCAACGGCAAGCGCCATACCGGCGCGCCGAGTTTCGAGGATGTCGACAAGGCCTTGCGCGAAATCCTTCGCAAGCCCTGAACGCCATCCGGACGCCCCGCACTCAACACGAGAGACGACATCGGTCATGCAGTTCGCCAAGCTACGCCTCGCCGGCTTCAAGTCCTTCGTCGAGCCGACGGAGTTCGTCATCGAGGAGGGCCTGACCGGCATCGTCGGCCCCAACGGGTGCGGAAAGTCCAACCTCGTCGAGGCGCTGCGCTGGGTGATGGGCGAGAACCGCGTCAAGCAGATGCGCGGCGGCGAGATGGACGACGTCATCTTCGCGGGCACCTCGTCGCGGCCGGCGCGCGACGTCGCCGAGGTCGCGGTCCTGATCGCCAACGACCAGCGCAAGGCGCCGCCCGGCTGGAACGACATGACGGAGATCGAGGTCAGCCGGCGCATCGAGCGCGGCGAAGGCTCCGCGTACCGGATCGGCGGCAAGGAGAGCCGCGCGCGCGACGTCCAACTGTTCTTCGCGGACATCGCGTCCGGCGCCCATTCGCCGGCGCTGGTCAGCCAGGGCCGCATCTCGGCGATCATCAACGCCAAGCCGAGCGAGCGCCGCCAGATCCTGGAAGAAGCCGCCGGCATCACCGGGTTGCACGCCCGCCGCCACGAGGCCGACCTCAAGCTGCGCGCCGCCGAGCAGAACCTGGCGCGGCTCGACGACGTCATCACGACGCTCGACCAGCAATTCCAGGCGCTCAAGAAACAGGCCAAGCAGGCCGAGCGCTACCGCAATCTCGACGGGCTCATTCGCCGCGCCGAGGCGATCCTGCTGACGCTGCGCTGGCGCGAGGCGGACGCCGCCGACCGCACCGCCGCGGAGCGCTTCGCGACCGCCGAACAGCGTGTCGCCGAGGCGACGCAGCGCGTGGCCGTCGCATCGACGGCCGTTGCCGAGACCGCCGCCGTGCTGCCCGATCTGCGCCGCGCCGAGGCGGAGGCGGCGGCCAAGACGACCCGGCTGGAGACCCAGGCACAGGCGATCGAGGCGGAAGAGCGTCGTGTCGCCGCCGCCCTCGCCGACCTGACCCGCCGCCTCACCCAGCTGGCAGAGGATCAGGCCCGCGAGACGGCGCGCCGCCAGGACGCCACGGCCGCCCTCGAGACCCTGGCCCAGGAACGTGCCACGCTGGAAGAGGCCGCCGCCTCCGCGCAGGCCATTGCCGCCGAGACCACGACGGCTCTGGAGCGTCAGCGCGGCATCGTCGCCGAACGCGAGGAGGTCGTCACCCGCGCCACCGGCGCGGTCGCCGCCGCGGAAGCCGAGCGCAACGCCGTCCAGCGACAGCTCGCCGACGCAGAGCGGCGTCTGACCGACGCACGCCTGCGCATCACCGGCGCGGAGAACGATCTCGCGGGCCTGAGCCGCGCTGCGATCCCGGCGGAACGTCGGCAGGACGCCGAGGATCGCGTCGCCGCAGCCGAAGCCGCCATCGAGGCCGCGCAACAGCGCGTGGACGCCGCGGAAGCCGCGCGCCGCGCAGCCCAGGAAGAGGAACGCGGCGCGCGCGCGGCGCTCGGCACGATCGAATCGGAGATCGCCAAGCTCGACGGCGAGATCAACGCGCTGCAGCGTCTGCTCGCGGATGGCGGTACCGGCGATCTCTTCGCGCCCGTCATCGACCAGATCCGCGTCGCTCCCGGCTACGAGACCGCGCTCGGCGCGGCGCTCGGCGACGACCTGACGGCACCGCTCGACTCGACCGCGCCGACGCATTGGCGCATGGGCGGCGATGCGACCGAGGATCCGGCGCTGCCCGCCGGGATCGAATCGCTGGCGCTGCATGTGCAGGCACCGCCGGCGCTGGCGCGGCGGCTTGCCCAGATCGGCCTTGTCGATCTCGATCAGGCGCCCGACATCGCGACGCGTCTCGCGAGCGGACAGCGCCTCGTCACGCGCGACGGCGCGCTGTGGCGGTGGGACGGCTTCACGGTGCGCGCGGGCGCACCCTCGGCCGCCGCCGCCCGGCTGGCGCAGCGCAACCGACTCGCCGAACTGCAGCCGCGGCGCGCCGAGGCGGGCGCGGTCCTGGACGGTGCGCGCGGCCGGCTGCAGGCCGCTCGCCAGAGCGAGACCGCCTCCGGCGAGGCCGAGCGTGCCGCCCGCCAGACGGCCCGCGAATCGGTGTCCGCCCTCGATGCCGCGCGGCAGGCCGCGGCGCGGCTGGCGCGCGAAAGCGCCGAGCAGGCGGCGCGCGTCGCCGCCCTTACGGAGCGGCTGGAGCGCCTCGTCGCGGAGCGTGGCTCGGAGGAGGAGCGCCGGAACGGCCTCCAGGCGCGCCTCACCGAGCTGCCGGAGATCGAATCGGAGCGGCGCACCCTGGGGCTCGAGCGCGCCACGCTACAGGCCGAGCGCGACCGGCTGATGACGATCCAGGGCGAGTCGCAGCGCCTTGCCCGCGAGACCGAGCAGCGCCAGCGCCGGATGATGGCCATCGCTGGCGAAGCCGTCGCGTGGCAGAACCGCTCGGCCGCCGCCGAAGCCCAGATCGCGACCCTGCAGGAGCGCCATACGGCGCAGAGCACCGAGCACGCGGCGCTGGCCGCCCAGCCGGCCGAACTCGCCGCGCACCGGGTCGAACTCTTCGCCCTGGTCCAGGCAGCGGACACCGAGCGCAAGGCCCACGCCGACGCGCTGGTGATCGCCGAGTCGCGGGCGCGCGACGCGGAGCGCGGCCTGAAATCCGAAGAATCGATGCTGATGACCGCGCGCGAGGAGCGGGTGCGGGCGGAGGCGATGGTCGAGCAGGCGACCCAGGCCGTGGCGACCGTCACCGCACGAATCCGCGAGCGCCTCGATTGCGCCCCGGCGGAGACGCTGACTGCCGGTGGCGTCGAGGCCGATGACCAGTTGCCCTCGATCGAGCAGATCGAATCGCGGCTCGAGCGCCTCACGCGCGAACGCGACAACATGGGGCCGGTCAATCTGCGCGCCGACCAGGAAGCCCAGGAACTCGACCAGCAGATCCAGACGATGATGGGCGAGAAGGGCGACCTCCTCGCCGCCATCGGCAAGCTGCGCCAGGGCATCGGCAGCCTGAACCGCGAAGGCCGCGAGCGGCTGCTCGTCGCCTTCGAGTCGGTGAACAAGCACTTCCAGGAACTCTTCACGTCGCTGTTCGGCGGCGGCCGCGCCCATCTCCAACTCGCGATCCAGCAACCGGCCGAGGGCGAGGAGAGCAGCAGCGATCCGCTGGATGCCGGGCTCGAGGTCATGGCCTCGCCGCCGGGCAAGAAGCTCCAGACCCTGTCGCTCCTGTCGGGCGGCGAACAGGCGCTGACCGCGCTTGCCCTCATCTTCGCGGTCTTCCTCACGACGCCGGCGCCGATCTGCGTCCTCGACGAGGTCGATGCGCCGCTCGACGACGCCAACGTCGATCGCTTCTGCAAGCTGCTCGACGCGATCACGATGCGGACCCGGACCCGCTTCGTCGTCGTCACCCACCACCGCATGACGATGGCGCGCATGGACCGCCTCTTCGGCGTGACCATGGCCGAGCGCGGGATCAGCCAGCTCGTCTCGGTCGACCTGACCCAGGCGGAGCGGCTGCGCGCCACCGCGTGAGCGCGTCGAGCGAGGTCGTGAAAACAACGCCGATTCAGCCCCTTGAATCCGGCCTATCAAACTTGACAGGGTATGACCCCACCCGTATTTTCCGCGCCGCGAAAACGGCCAGGGTCATTCTCCCCGGCCATGTCCGAGACTGACCCCGGCAAAACGTCTTCTTCGTCCTCCGGGGACGATTTCGCGGCCCGCCTCGCGGCGGCGCGCGGAAGACGGGATGCCGGTCGCGAGACGACGAGTGATGTCGCCGCGCGCAACACGGGTCAACTCGGGCTTGGTTTCCGGATCGCCGTCGACCTCCTCGCGGGGGTCACGGTGGGAGTGGGGATGGGTCTGGTTCTCGACCGGTGGCTCGGCACCAGCCCCTGGTTCCTGCTCGTGTTCCTCATCCTCGGCTTCGCCGCCGGAATGACGAACATGCTGCGAACGGTACGCGCCAACGATGCGGCGCGCGCGCGCGTCGCGGCAGAGCGCCGGGAACGGGAACACAAGGACGCCCGCTGACCCCTCGGCGGGCGAGGAATGGGACAAGCACCTGGCCGGTCTCAGACGGCTCGCCGGTGCGGATGTGAAAGAAACGACCGTGGCCAGTCCGCTCGACCAATTCACGATCAAGCCCATCGTCCCGCTGTCGCTCGGCAAGCTGGACATCTCCTTCACCAACTCGGCCCTGATGATGGGGATCGCCGTGGCGTTGATCGCCGGCGTGCTCGTCTTCTCGGTCCGCAGCCGCGATCTCGTTCCTGGACGCCTGCAATCGGTCGCCGAACTCGGCTACGAGTTCATCGCCGGCATGGTGCGCGAGAACGTGGGCGACGAGGGACGCAAGTATTTCCCCTTCATCTTCTCGGTGTTCAGCTTCGTGCTGATGGGCAATCTGCTCGGCATGCTGCCCGGCGCCTTCACCTTCACCAGCCATATCGCCGTGACCTTCGCGATGGCGCTGACGATCTTCGTCGGCATCACGCTGATCGGCCTCACCCGCCACGGCACGCATTTCTTCAGCCTGTTCTTTCCGCATGGCGCGCCCATCGCGGCGGCGCCGATCCTGATCCCGATCGAGGTAATTTCCTACCTCTCGCGCCCGATCAGCCTGTCGGTCCGTCTCTTCGCGAACATGACCGTCGGTCACATCATCCTCAAGATCTTCGCGGGCTTCGTGGTCACGCTGGGCAGCGTCCAGTTCTTCATCCTGCCGGGCATCCTGCCCTTCGGCATGCTGATCGGCCTCACCGCGCTCGAGTTCTTCGTCGCCTTCCTGCAGGCCTACATCTTCACGATCCTGTCCTGCATCTACCTGAACGACGCGATCCATCTGCACTGACCGACGGATCGCTTCCGGAACACCTCCAAAGCTCCAACCAGAAAGGACTACTTCCATGGACGCTTCTGCTGCCAAGCTCATCGGCATGGGCCTCGCCGCCATCGGCATGATCGGCGCCGGTATCGGCGTGGGCTCGGTCTGGGCCAGCCTCATCCAGGCCGTCGGCCGCAACCCGGCCGCCAAGGACAGTGTCCAGACCTTCGCGTATATCGGCTTCGCGGTGACCGAGTTCATCGCGCTGCTGGCCTTCGTCGTCGCCATCCTCGTCTACGTCTCCTGACGAACGGGCCGGCGGCTATCGCCGGTACTTCGATGATGATCCTCCGCGCCCTCCTCCTCGCCTCTGCGGCATCGGTCTGCCTGTCCATCGACATGGCCATGGCCGCCGATGCCCAGAAGGCCGGCATGCCGCAATTCGATCTGACCCGGTTCCCGAGCCAGATCTTCTGGCTCGGCGTCGCCTTTGTCGTGCTCTACCTGATCATGAGCAAGGTGGCGTTGCCGCGCATCGGCGCGGTGCTGGAGGCGCGCGCGAACCGGATCGGCAGCGATCTCGACCGTGCCTCCGCCCTCACGGCGGAGGCCGACCAGACGCGTGCCGCCTACGAGAAGACCCTCGGCGAATCCCGGGCGAAGGCCCAGGACGTCGGCCGCTCCACCGAGGCCGCCCTGGCCAAGGAGAGCGCGGAGCGTCAAGCAGTGCTCGGCAACGAACTTGCCGGACGCATCCGCGACGCCGAGGCCCGGATCGCAGCGGCGAAATCTGCAGCGATGGCAAACCTCGCCGGTGTCGCGGCCGATACGGCCAGCCTCGCTGTCGAGCGTGTGGCCGGGGTGAAGGTCGATCCAGCCGAAGCGGCCGACGCGGCTCGCGTCGCGCTGGCCCGCGCCTGATCGCCGGTACAATCACGGACCGCCGTACAAAGGACATCCCCCAATGGCCGATCCGACCAGCGCCTCGCTCCTCGCGAAGCCCGAATTCTGGGTCGCTGTATCCTTCGTCGCCTTCTTCGTGGTCGTCTGGAAGCCGCTGAAGGGCGCGCTGCTCGGCGGTCTCGATGCCCGCGCCGAACGGATCCGCAAGGAGCTGGACGAAGCCCAGCGCCTGCGCGAGGAAGCGCAGACCCTGCTTGCCGAACTCCAGCGCAAGCAGCGCGACGCGATGCAGGAAGCCGATGCGATCGTCGCACGGGCCCGCTCCGAGGCCGAGCGTATGCAGCGTGACGCCAAGCGGCGTCTCGAAGCCGATCTGAAGCGCCGCGAAGACCAGGCACTCCAACGCATCGCCCAGGCCGAACAGGCCGCAGCGCATGAGGTTCGCGCCGCCGCCGTCGACGTGGCGCTCGCCGCCACCCGCCAACTGCTCACGAACAAGCTCGACGCCGGCGTTCAGGCGCGGTTGGTCGACGATGCGATTCGGGAACTGCCGGGCAAGCTCAACTGAGCCTGGCGCACGCCGCGCGACGTGCGCCAACACACAAGCCGCCCGGGTGGATCGCTCCACCCGGGCGTTTTCTTTTCTGGATCGCGGACCTCTCGCTCAGCCGTGCGGCCGCCCCCTTCGTCCATCGCGGTGACGGACGAAGAGGACGCCGGACGATGTCATTCCGCCGCCTGCGGCAAGGCCGAAACCGGCTTCTTCCAGCGCAGGACGGGCGCACGCGCGGCGCGTGTCTCGTCCAGGCGCCGGCGCGGCGTGAGCCTGGGTGCGGCACGGAAATATGCGACCTCCCCCGCCTTCGCCCGCTCCACCAGCGCGCGCATCGTGTCGACGAAGAGATCAAGCGACTCCTTGGTCTCCGATTCCGTCGGCTCGATCAGCATCGCCCCGTGGACGACCAGCGGGAAATACATCGTCATCGGATGATAGCCCTCGTCGATCATCGCCTTCGCGAAATCGAGCGTCGTGACGCCCGTGTCCTTCAGGAACCGATCATCGAAGAGGCATTCATGCATGCATGGCCCCGCAAAGGACGGGGTCATCACATCCTGCAGCCGCGCCATCACGTAGTTGGCATTGAGAACGGCGTCGTTCGACGCCTGCCGGATCCCGTCCGCGCCATGGCTCAGCATGTAGGTCAATGCGCGCACGAACATGCCCATCTGCCCGTGGAACCCCTTGAGCCGGCCGAGCGACTGGGGCGCGTCCGCCTTGTGCTCGACGAGGCTTAGCCCCTCGCCGTCGCGCACGAGATAGGGAACCGGGACGAATTCGGCGAGGCGCGCCGAGAACACCACCGGCCCCGATCCGGGCCCGCCACCGCCATGCGGGGTCGAGAAGGTCTTGTGCAGGTTGATGTGCATCGCATCGATGCCAAGATCGGCAGGTCGCACGCGGCCGGCGATGGCGTTGAAATTGGCGCCATCGCAGTAGAAATACCCGCCGGCCTCGCGCACCAACCGCGCGATCTCGACGATCTCCGCCTCGAACAGACCGCAGGTATTGGGGTTGGTGAGCATGATCGCCGCGACGTCGGGGCCAAGCTTGGCCTTCAGCGCCGCGACATCGACGCGCCCGCCGGCCTCCGCCGGAATCGGATCGACGTCGAAACCGATCGCCGCCGCCGTCGCCGGGTTCGTCCCATGCGCGGATTCCGGGACCAGGACACGCTTGCGCGTCGCCGCCTCGCCGCGCGCCTCGATGGCGGCCCGGATCGCGACCATGCCGCAATACTCGCCATGCGCACCGGCGCCCGGCGACAGGGCGACCGCGGGCATGCCCGTCAGCGTCGTCAGCCACCGCGACAACTCGTCCATCACCGCCAAGGCGCCCTGGACAGTCGAGGCTGGCTGCAGCGGATGCACGTCCGCGAAGCCCGGCAGTCGCGCCATCTTCTCGTTAAGGCGCGGGTTGTGCTTCATGGTGCACGACCCGAGCGGATAGAGCCCCGCGTCGATCGCGAAGTTCTTCTGGCTCAGCCGCGTGAAATGCCGGATCACCTGAGGCTCCGACAGGCCCGGTAGGCCGATCGGCCCCTTGCGCTCCAGCCCGCCGAGGCGGCTCGCGACGGGCGGCGGCTCCGGCAGGTCGACGCCGCAACGCCCCTCGACGCCCTGTTCGAAGATCAGTTTCTCGTCCATCACGAGGCCGCGATGGCCGGAGGCGGTGACGACCGGCGGCAGGGCGGCGGTCTCGGCGGCGTCGCGCGTGACGCGTCCTTGCGACTTGTCCATCACAGCACCTCCTCGAGCAGCGTTGCGAAGCGGTCCATCTCCGCCTCGGTATTGGTTTCGGTCGCGGCGACGATCAGAAGATCGGCGAGGTCCGGACGCTCCGGCCAGAGTCTCGAGCCCGGCACGCCGGCGAGCACGCCGCGTTCGGCCAGCGCGTCAACCACGCCTGCCGCCGGCACGGGCAGCTTCAGCGTGAATTCGTTGAAGAAGCTCTGGTTGAGCAGGCGCGCGCCGCGCACCCCGTCGAGCTTCTCCGCCAGCCGCACGGCCGCGGCATGATTGAGCGCGGCAAGACGCCGGAAGCCGGTCTCGCCCAGCAGCGACATGTGGATCGTGAAGGCGAGCGCGCAGAGCCCGGAATTCGTGCAGATGTTGGAGGTCGCCTTCTCGCGGCGGATATGCTGCTCGCGGGTCGACAGCGTCAGCACCCAGCCGCGCCGGCCATCGGCATCGACCGTCTCGCCGGTCAGGCGCCCCGGCATCTGACGCACGTATTTCTCGCGCGTCGCGAAGAGACCGACATGCGGTCCGCCGAAATTCAGCGCATTGCCGATCGATTGCCCCTCACAGGCGACGATGTCGGCCCCCATCTCGCCAGGCGACGTCACCGCGCCGAGCGAGACGACCTCGGTCACCACCGCGATCAGAAGCGCACCGCGCGCCTGGCATGCCTTGGCGAGCGGCGCGAGATCGACGAGCTGTCCGAACACGCTGGGGTTCTGGACGACGACGCAGGACGTCTCGGCGTCGATCATCGTCGCGAGATCCTCGCCGCCGACCGGCGACGGCGGCGCGGAAACCGCCGTGAAGCCACCGAAATGCGCCTGGGTCTCGATCACCGCGCGGTAATGCGGATGCAGGCCGCCCGACAGGATGGCCTTGCCACGCCGCGTCGCGCGATTGGCCATCACCACCGCCTCGACCGTCGCCGTGGCACCGTCGTACATCGAGGCGTTGGCGACCTCCATCCCGGTGATCATCGCGACCTGGGTCTGGAATTCGAACAGGTATTGCAGCGTGCCCTGGCTGACCTCCGGCTGATAGGGCGTGTAGGAGGTCAGGAACTCGCCGCGCTGGATCAGGTGATCGACGCTCGACGGAACATGGTGGCGATACGCCCCCGCGCCGATGAAGCTCGCCATGGAGCCGGCGGCGCGGCTGCGCGCGGCGAGCGCCGACATATGACGATCGACCTCGAGTTCGCCCATCGTCGTCGACAGCCCCGCGATGGGCCCGTCGAGGCGCGCGGATGGCGGCACGTCGCGGAAGAGCGCGTCGACGGACGGCGCGCCGATCGCGGCGAGCATCGCGCGCCGGTCGTCCTCGGTATGCGGAAGGTAACGCATCGTACGCCGCTCCTCAGGACAGGGTGGCGAGGTAGGCCTTGTATCCGGCCTCGTCCATCATCGCGGTCAGTTCGGCCGCATCGGACAGGCGGATCTTCATGAACCAGCCATCTTCCATCGGCGACTGGTTCACTTGCGCTGGATTGTCGGGCAGCCCCTCGTTGACCGCGACGACCTCGCCGGAAACCGGCGCGTAGACCTCGCTGGCCGCCTTCACCGATTCGACCACGGCCGCGTCCCCGCCGCGCGCGACCTTGCGGCCGACCGCCGGCAACTCGACGAAGACCACGTCGCCGAGCTGGCTCTGCGCGTAGTCGGTGATCCCGCAGGTCCCTACATCGCCCTCGATGCGGACCCATTCATGTTCCTTGGTGAAGCGAAGCTCGGCCATCTGTGATCTCCCTCTCGCGTGATCCGGATTCAACCCCTGAAATAACGATGCGGCGCGAACGGCATGGTCGCCACCCGGGCCGGCCGCGGCACGCCGCGCACAAGCAGTTGCACCTGCGTGCCGGGCGCCGCGAAGGCCGCCTCGACATAGCCCATGGCGACGGGGCCACCCGCCGTCGGACCGAAACCGCCGGAGGTGATCGTGCCGATGCGCCGTCCAGCCGCGTCCATGATGTCCGTATGTTCGCGCGCCGGTGCCTTGCCGTCCGGCAGGATGCCCACGCGCTTGCGCGACGGGCCATGCGCCAATTCGGCCTGGATCCGCGCGGCCCCCGGGAACCCGCCCTCGGCGCGCCGGCGCTTCTGGATCGACCAGACCAGATCGGCCTCGACCGGCGACGTGCCGGTGTCGATGTCGTGGCCATAGAGGCACAGCCCGGCCTCCAGCCGCAGCGAGTCCCGCGCCCCGAGGCCGATCGGCTTGACCTCCGGCTGGGCGAGCAGCAGCCGCGCAAGCGCCTCGGCATCGGCTGCCGCGACCGAAATCTCGAACCCGTCCTCGCCCGTATATCCCGAGCGGGTCAGCCAGACGGGAATGCCGCCGAGGCGCGCGGCTCCGAAGCTCATGAACTTCATCGCCGTGGCCTCCGGTGCGAGGCGCCCCATCACCGTCGCGGCGAGCGGCCCCTGCAGCGCCAGCAAGGCGCGATCGGCGAGTTCGGTCAGCGCCACCGCGCCGAGGCCGGCGCGCATATGCGCGATGTCCTGCGCCTTGCAGGCCGCGTTCACGACCAGGAAGAGATGATCGCCTGCATTGGTGACCATCAAATCGTCGAGGATGCCACCGGAGACGTCGGTGAATTGCGTGTAGCGCGTGCGACCGACGGCGAGGCCCGCGATGTCGGCCGGCACCAGCGTCTCCAGCGCCGCTGCGGCGCCGGCCCCGTCGAGCCGGACCTGTCCCATGTGCGAGACGTCGAAGAGCCCGGCGGCCGCGCGGGTATGGTTATGCTCGCCAAGCACCCCTTGCGGGTACTGGACCGGCATGTCGTAGCCGGCGAACGGAACCATCTTGGCGCCCAGTTCGCGATGGAGGGCATGCAGCGGTGTGACACGCAGCGCGTCGTGATCGGCGTCGGCCATGGGCGGTCCTCCGGACATCGCGACGCAGCCGCCCGGTCCGACCGAGCCACCCTGCGCCGTGCCCCCTCTGTCCTTGGACCTGAAAGATTCGCGCCGCACGCCGGACTGGCAGGCCGCACTTACATCTTCGGTGAGGCCGGGCCGTCGCCGGTCCAGCCTTCTTTCCAGAGTCTCCGCGACCCGCGGTCCTTTTGCCTGAGAGTTTCCGGGGCGGTTGCTCCTTCGGCGCCGTCACCGGGTCGCGAACGACTCGATGACGATCTCTCCCGCGGCGCGGCAGTGGCGTTCAATCTACGCGTCGCCACGCCCGAGTCAACGCCGCGTGGCGCCGCTGCGGTTCCAGGCGAGTTGCTCCGCCGTCAACTGCAACCCCACCCAGATCCGGTACTCGCCGGCGCGATCCGGAGAGGCCAGGGCGATACGCGGTTCCAGATCCTCGACGGAACCGACGCGCAGGCGATTTTCCGGCCAGGCGAAACCGATGCGGAAGGATTCTCGCTGCAGGACATTGCCCTGGGCGTCGACGACCGCGACGAAGTAATCCGCGTCGTGACGGCCGCTGCGGTTGGCCGGGCCACGCTCGGCGGTGACCGCGACCTGGAGATCGACGGTGACGCCGCGCCGCTCGCGCCTGCAATCGACCACGACATCGGCGATGCGCAGCACCGCGACGATGTCGGTCAGGTCGCGGCCAGGACCGTCGCGGAAGATCGTCGCCGCGCCGGCATCTGCCAGAATCAGCCCTTGCGGACAATTGGCCGCGCGTTCGAGCGGATCGGGTGCGCCGAGCCAGCCGCAGCCCCCGAGCAGCGCAGCGGCAAACAACCCGGCAAGACGCGCCAGGCCCGATGCGGATCGGATCACGGGATGACCGGTCAGAGCTTGGTGTGTGCGCCGTCGCACAGCGGCTTGTTCGCGGTCGCCTTGCAGCCGCAGAACCAGGCCGTCTTGGTCTCGGTGGCCTCGTAGACGATCGGTGTCATCCCGGTACCGGCATGGGAGCCATCGCAGAAAGGCTGTTTCTTCGAGAGGCCGCAGGAGCACCAGTAGTATTTCCGGCCGGCCTCGACGGCCACGCCATAGGGGGCCTTTTGCGCGACGACGGGCTTGGTCATGGGCGAAGGATCTCCAGCGACGATGCCCGACGGACGGGCGGAGCCGTGCGCGGCGCGACGGCAAAGGGTTGTTCCAGACGTCGACAGGCTTTGCCTCGCGCCTGCGAGGCAATATAGCCTTGCCGCCCGTCCGGGACGCGGCAGACACTAGCCACAGCCTCCCGATTCCTCAAGCGATCCGACCCCCGCGACCGCCACCATGACCGCCGCCCCGTTGCCCCACCTCCGGATCCTCCTCGCGGCACCGCGCGGCTTCTGCGCCGGCGTCGATCGCGCGATCCTGATCGTCGAGCGCGCGCTGGAGAAATGGGGCGCCCCCGTCTATGTCCGGCACGAGATCGTCCATAACCGTTTCGTGGTCGAGACGCTCGAGGCGAAGGGTGCCGTGTTCGTCGACGAACTCGATGCCGTGCCGACGGACCGGCCGGTCATCTTCTCGGCCCATGGCGTCCCGAAATCCGTGCCCGAAGCCGCACGGCGCCGCGCCATGACCTATGTCGACGCCACCTGCCCGCTGGTCAGCAAGGTTCACCACGAGGCCGAGCGCCACTTCGCCGCGGGCAATCACGTCGTGCTGATCGGCCATGCCGGGCATCCCGAAGTGGTCGGTACGATGGGCCAGCTTCCCGAGGGCGCGGTCTCGCTCGTCGAGACGATCGCCGATGCCGATCGCATCGATCCGCCACGCGCGGCCGGGCTCGCCTATGTCACCCAGACGACGCTGTCGGTCGACGATACGGCCGCCATCGCCGCCGCGCTTCGCCGCCGCTTCCCCGGCATCATGGGTCCACGCAAGGACGACATCTGCTACGCGACCACCAATCGCCAGCACGCGGTCAAGGAACTCGCGGCGCAGGCCGATGCCGTGCTCGTCGTGGGCGCGCCGAACTCGTCCAATTCGCGCCGCCTCGTGGAGGTCGCGCTGAGCGCGGGCTGTCCGCGGGCGCTCCTGATCCAGCGCGCACGAGAGATCGACTGGGACGCACTGGCCGGCGTGACGACGCTCGGCATCACCGCCGGCGCCTCTGCACCGGAGACCCTCGTCCAGGAGGTGATCGACGCGGCGCGCGAACGCTTCGCCACCACCGTCGAGGAACTCGCGGTCACGCGCGAGGACGTGCATTTCAACCTTCCGCGATCCCTCGCGGAATGACGCGGGACTGATCCCCATGGCCGTTTACACCGAAGTCGACGATGCCGATCTGCGCGCCTTCGTGGCCGGCTACGACATCGGCGACCTCGTCTCGGCCAAGGGCATCGCCGAGGGCGTGGAAAACTCCAACTACCTGCTGCAGACCACCGCCGGTCCGTGGATCCTGACGCTCTACGAGAAGCGCGTCGCCCCGGCGGACCTGCCCTTCTTCATGGGCCTGATGCAGCATTGCGCCGCGCGCGGCATCGACTGCCCGCTGCCGATCCGCGATCGCGGCGGCGTGGTGATCCGCGAACTCGCGGGACGGCCGGCGGTCATCGTCTCATTCCTCCAGGGCATGTCGCCCCGGCGGGTCGAGGTCGGACATTGCGAGCCGCTCGGCGCGGCGCTCGCGCATCTCCACATGGCGGTCGCCGATTTCCCGATGCGCCGCGACAACGCGCTGTCGGTCGCCGGCTGGCGCCAACTGGTCGAGCAGTCGCGCCCGCGCGCCGACGAGGTCGCGCCCGGGCTCGGCGACGAAATCGCCCGCGAGATGGACCATCTCGAACCGCGCTGGCCGCGCGACCTGCCGGCCGGCGTGATCCATGCCGACCTGTTTCCGAACAACGTCTTCTTCCTCGGCGACCGGCTCAGCGGGCTGATCGATTTCTATTTCGCCTGCAACGATGTCCTCGCCTATGACGTCGCCATCTGTCTCAACGCCTGGTGCTTCGAACCCGATCTCAGCTTCAATGCCACCAAGGCGATACGCATGATCGCCGGCTACCGTCAGCGCCGCGCGCTCGGGGCCGACGAGATCGCGGCGCTGCCGCTGCTCGCCCGCGGCGCGGCGTTCCGGTTCCTGCTGACGCGGCTCTACGACTGGCTCAACACGCCGAGCGGCGCGCTGGTGAAGAAGCTCGATCCCCTCGAATATCTGCGCAAGCTGCGCTTCCACCGCTCGGTCCGTTCCGTGGCCGATTACGGCGTCTAACCCGGCGCCACGACGGAGACGCGACATGCACCCGATCCCTGGTCTCGCCACGGCCCTGGTCGCCGCCATCCTCCTCGCCACGACGCCCTGCGCGTCCGCACGATCTGCGGCGGCACCGGGCGAAGAGCACGCGACCATGGTCACGCTCGGCGAGACGGCGCGGCGCGAGATCCGGCAGGATCGGCTGCGTCTGCAGGTGCGCATCGAACAGACCGGGGCCGACGCCACGCGTGTCCAGGCCGACGTCAACCGCCGCATGGCGGCGGCGCTCGACCGGGCCCGGGCCGTGGCAGGGGCCGCGGCCGAGGGCGGGGTACGCGTCGAGACCGGCGGGTACTGGATCCATCAGGAGCGCATCGGCGACACGCGCGAGATGCGCTGGCGGGGCGCGCAGGCCCTGACCCTGGTGGGAACCGATGCCACGGCGATCCTGGCTCTGGGCGCGCGGTTGCAGGCGGATGGCGCCCTCGCCAGCGGCCTCGGCTGGGAATTGAGCACGGAGCGCCGGCGCGGAGCCGAGGACGAGTTGACGACCGAGGCGATCGCGCGACTGCGGACCCGCGCCTCCGCGGTCGCCGGCGCGTTGGGCGGCAGCGTGCTGCGTTTCGCCCGCATCGCCATCGGCGACACCGGCGGCGAGCGTCCGCCCACCATCCTGCGGGCGATGGCGGCACCCGCGGCGCGCTCCGGCGCGGCGGCCGATCCCGTCGCGATCGCCGCCGAGCCGGGCCTCGAGACCGTGCAGGTCGCCGTACAGGCCGACATCGTCGTGCGCGTCACCCCATGACGGAAGCCTCCGACGGCATCATCGACCTGTTCGTCGACGGGGCCTGCTCCGGCAATCCCGGCCCCGGCGGCTGGGGCGCGATCCTGCGCTGGCGCGGCCACGAAAAGGAGTTGTCGGGCGGCGCGCCGGACACCACCAACAACCGCATGGAACTGACCGCCGCGATCGAGGGGCTCAATGCCCTGCGCCGCGAGGCCACCGTGCGCGTGACCACCGATTCGACCTATGTGCGCGACGGCATCACGAAATGGCTGCCGCAATGGAAGCGCCGCGGCTGGAAGACCGCCGAGAAGAAGCCGGTCAAGAACGAGGATCTCTGGCGCGCACTCGACACGGCCGCGCAGCGCCACAGCGTCACCTGGCACTGGGTGCGCGGCCATGACGGCCACCCTGAAAACGAACGCGCGGACGCCCTCGCCCGCGCCGCGATCGCGCATCAGCGCAGGCGATGAGGCGATGACGCGATGAGCGGCGACGCGGTGTTCGCGCCCGGTTTCGTGGAGCAGCCCTGGTGGTGGGACGACGCCCCGCCCGAGCCCGCGACCGTGGCGCACGTACCCGAAACCACCGATGCGCTGATCGTCGGCGGCGGCATCGCCGGACTGTCGACCGCGATCGAACTGGGCCGCGCCGGCGTGAAGGCGCTGGTGGTCGACCGCGAGGCGATCGGCTGGGGCGCGTCGTCGCGCAATGGCGGCGCATTGTCGGGCGCCGGCGCGCTCGGACGGGCGAAGACGAATCTGCACCAGGCCGTCGAGGCGAAGCTGCTCGCCGAGATGGTCGACGAGGCCGAGGCCAGCTTCGAGGATTTCGAGGCGCTGCTCGCGCGCGAGGGCATCGACTGCGCCTATCGCCGCTGCGGACGTTTCGTCGGGGCGCATGCGCCGAAGGCGATGGACGCGCTCAAGCGCCGCGCCGACATGCTGAACCGCAGCGGCCGCGACACGGCGGAGATCCTGGACCGCGCGCGGGTCGGCGAGGAGCTGGCGACCGAGCGCTATCACGGCGGGCTCGTGATCCGGCGTGCCGGCGGCCTTCATCCCGGACGCTATGTGCGCGGCCTCGCGGCGGCAGCGCAGCGCCATGGCGCGACGCTGGCGAGCGGTGTCGAACTGCGCGGATGGAGCCGGACCGACGGGATCTTCCGCGTCCGCACCAGCGGCGGCGAGATCGCGGCACGGGCCCTGATGATCGCGACCAACGGCTATACCGGCCGCGCGACGCCCTGGCACCGGCGCCGCGTGATCCCGATCGCCAGCTACATGATCGCGACGGAGGAGCTGGGCGAGGCACGCGTGCGCCGCCTGCTGCCGAAGCTGCGCGTCTACGGCGACACCAAGAAGATCCTCTATTATTTCCGGCCGGCGCCGGATTTCTCGCGCATCCTCTTCGGCGGCCGGGCCAGCTTCCGCGACGAGGCGGCACGCCATGGCGGCGCGCGTCTGCATCGCTGCCTGATCGACCTCATCCCCGACCTTGCCGGCACCCGCATCACCCATGCCTGGAAAGGCAGCCTCGCCTTCGCCTTCGACATGCTGCCGCATGTCGGCGTCCATGACGGCGTGCACTTCGCGCTCGGCTGCAACGGCAGCGGCGTCGTCCCGATGACCCATCTCGGCCGCTGCGCCGCGCGGATGATCCTGGGCGGCGGCAACACGGCCTCCGCCTTCGCGCGCCTGCCCCTGCCCGGCATGCCGCTCTACACCGGCACGCCGTGGTTCATGCCGGTCGTCGGCAACTGGTACCGGCTGCGCGACTGGCTCGATGGGTGGCGCGTCGGCGGGTGACGTTCAGACGGCGACGTGGCTGAAGGTCAGTTTCGGCGGAGCCTGCAGGGTCTGGGCGATCACGCAGTAGCGCTCGGCGAGATCGACCAGCTTGGCGATCTTTTCCGCAGGCGCGTCGCTCGCGATCTCGAAGCGCAGCGCGATTTCGGTCAGTCCGACCGGCGCGGCGCGATCGACTCCGAGCGTCCCGCGCGCGTCCCAGACGCCCTCGGCGACGATCTTCGCTCCTGTAATCGGGATCGACATCGCGGTCGCGACAGCCGCCAGGGTGACGCCCGCGCATCCCACCAGCGCCTCGAGCAGCATGTCGGCCGAGCAGGCGAGTTCGCCCGAACCGCCACCCGCCGGATGAAGTCCGGCCGTGGTCTCGCCCTTCCAGACCTTCACGGCGCAGGCGAGGCCGTCGACGTCGAGCCGGCCCTCCGCGCGCGCGGGAATGCGCGCCGCGGCCGGGTCCTGCCGGTAGGTCTGCTTCAGCGGCGCCTGGAGGGCGCGAAGGTCATCGGCATTCATGCGTGGTCTCCGTCATGCTGGATCCTGGCGGCGCGCGCGGAGGCACTCATGCATTGGCCCCCGCGATCGCGTCGATGACCGCCCGCGTGACATCCACGGTGCGCGCGCGCCCGCCGAGATCGGGCGTGTGGAAGGCCGGATTAGCGGTGACGCGCTCGATCGCCGTCATGAGCCGCACGGCCCCCGATGGCTCGCCCAGATGCTCGAGCATCATGACGGCCGACCAGAAGGTGCCGATCGGATTGGCGATGCCCTTGCCCATGATGTCGAAGGCGGAGCCGTGAATCGGTTCGAACATCGACGGGAACTGCCGCTCCGGATTGAGATTGGCCGTCGGCGCGATGCCGAGCGAACCGGCGAGCGCCGCCGCGAGATCCGACAGGATGTCGGCATGCAGATTGGTGGCGACGACCGTGTCGATGGTCTCCGGCCGCATCACCATGCGCATGGTCATCGCGTCGACGAGCATCTTGTCCCACGCGACGTCCGGGAAGCCGGCCGCCACCTCGGCGGCGATCTCGTCCCACATCACCAGCGCGTGGCGCTGCGCGTTCGACTTCGTCACCACGGTGAGACGCTTGCGCGGCCGCGAACGCGCCAGGGCGAAGGCGAAGCGCATGATCCGCTCCACGCCCGCACGGGTGAACATCGCGACATCCGTCGCCGCCTCGATCGGCAGGCCCTGATGGACGCGCCCGCCGACGCCGGCATATTCGCCCTCGGAGTTCTCGCGCACGATCACCCAGTCGAGCTCGGGACCGGCGACGTGGCGCAGCGGCGAGGTGATGCCGGGCAGGACACGGGTCGGTCGCACATTGGCGTACTGGTCGAATGGCTGGCAGATCGCGAGGCGCAGGCCCCAGAGCGTGACGTGATCCGGAATGTCCGGATGGCCGGCGGACCCGAACAGGATCGCGTCGTGGTTCCGGATCTGCTCGCGTCCATCGGCGGGCATCATGCGGCCATGGCGCTTGTAGTAGGCGCCGCCCCAGTCGAACCGGTCGATGTGGAAGGCGAACCCGCCCTCCCGGGCCGCCAGGGCCTCGAGCACCTCGAGCCCGGCCGAGACGACCTCGGTGCCGATGCCGTCGCCAGGGATCGCCGCGATCTTGTACGTCTTCATGAGCCTTCCCGTTTCATGTGATGGTCACGCCAGCACGGCGATCCTGGGCCTCCCGGACCGCGCGCGGGCACGTCACGCGTCGACGCCGACCGCCTCCGCGAGCGAGCGGAACCCGTCGCGCCGCAGCAGCGCCGCGAGGTCGCGCTTGATGCGCGCGACCAGTCCGGGGCCGTCATAGACCAGCGCGGTGTAGAGTTGCACCAGCGTGGCACCGGCCCGGATCTTCGCATAGGCATCGGCGCCCGAGCCGACGCCACCGACTCCGATCAGCGCGATGTCGCCGCCGGTCAGGCGCCGCATTTCCCGCAGCACGACCGTCGATGGCGCGAAGAGCGGTCGCCCGGAAAGGCCCCCGGCCTCGCCGCGCGCCGCGTCGCGCAATTCCGGTGGGCGCGCGATGGTGGTGTTGGAGACGATGATGCCGTCAAGACGCCGCGCGCGCGCCACGGCGGCGATGTCCGCGAGGTCCTCCGCCGCCATGTCGGGCGCGATCTTGACCAGCAACGGCGGCGCCGGCGTGGGCAGCGCGGCCTGGACCCGCGCGATCAACGCGTCGAGCACGCCGCGATCCTGCAGCGCGCGCAAGCCCGGCGTGTTGGGCGACGATACGTTGACGACGAGATAGTCGGCGAAGCGCGCGAGCGCCGCGGCGCCGGCCGCGTAATCCTCGGCGGCGTCCACGGTCTCCTTGTTCTTGCCGAGATTGACGCCCAGCACGCCGCGTCGCGCGCGACGGACGAGGCGCGCCGCGACGGCATCGATCCCCTCGCTGTTGAAGCCATAGCGATTGATGACCGCGCCATCCTCCGGCAGGCGAAACACGCGCGGCCGTGGATTGCCGGGCTGCGGGCGCGGGGTCACCGATCCGATCTCGACGCTGCCAAAACCGAGGCCGAGCAGCGCGTCGGGCGCTTCGGCGTGCTTGTCGAAACCGGCCGCGAGACCGATCGGGTTGGGGAAATCCAGCCCCCAGAGCCGGGTCGCCAGGATCGGATCGTCGGCGCCCGCGCGCAGCACGGGGCGCGCGGCACGCAGCACGAGAATCGCCGCACGATGCGCATCCTCGGCGTCGAGGCAACGCAGGGCGCGGAGCGCGAGACCGCCGAGGCTCATGCGCCGCCAAGCCCCCAGGGAAAGTCGTGGCGGCCGTCGCCACCGAGCGGCAGCGGCGCGGCGCGGCGCACCGCCGATGGAAGCAGCCCCCCGTAGATGTGCGGGAAGAGCTGGCCACCGCGCGACGGCTCCCAGCGCAAGGCATCGCCGAGCGCGGCGACATCGATCTCGAGGATCGTCAGTCCGTCCTGGCCGGCGCGATGCTTGGCGACGCTGGCGACGACCTGCGCCGCCGCCGAACAATGGATGAAGCCGTCGGCGAGATCCTGCGAGGACCCAGCGTAGCGGCCGGAGGCGACGGCTGCGTCCCATTCCAGGGTACGGCAGACGTGGTAGACGACGGGATCGGTCATGTGCCGGACGGTATCGCGGCGCTCCGCCCTTCGCCAGCGCGGCCTAATCCGGCCGCCACGGCGCGCAAGACGGCGGCCGACGCTAGGCTCGCCGCATGATCGACCGGCGTGCCGCTCTCCTTGTCCTGGCCTTGCCTGCGTTGCTGTCGCCAGCGCTGGGCCAGGCCGCCGCGCAGACCATCCAGGCGATCCAGGGCCGGGGCCATGTCTCGCCGCTTCTGGGCGCCGATGTCACCGGGGTGGAAGGCGTGGTGACGACGCTGGCAAGCATGGGGGCGCGACGTGGCGCCTTCCTCCAGGATCCCCGCGCCGGCGGCGACGGCGACACCGCGACATCGGATGCGGTGTTCGTGGCGCTTCCATCCGACCTCATGGGCGAAATCCGGCCAGGCGACCTCGTGCGCGTCGCCGGCCGGGTCGGCGAACAGCGCGGCGCCAGCACCGGGCTTTCGGTCACGCAGATCGAGGTCCGCATGCTCGAGCGTGTCGCGCGTGACGTGGCCCTGCCCCAGGCCCTGCGCATCGGCGCGACGGGACGGGTGCCGCCCGGCTGGATCGCGCCGCCCATCGGTGGCGCGATCGATGGTCCCGCGCACGTGCCCGACCCTGGCCGCTACAGCCTCGATTTCTACGAGACGCTGGAAGGCATGCGTGTCGTTCTCGGCGATGCCCAGGCGATCGGACCGCGCAACAGCTACGGAGAGGTCGCGGTGGCACCCGATTTCGCGCGCGCGATGCCGCTTGCCAATGCGCGGGGCGGCGCAACCACGGGTGCCGGCGCGACGATCGCCGGCCGGCTGATCGCGGACGACGTGCTGATCGGCCGCGCCGCGATGCCGGACGCGCGGGTCGGCGACAGGTTCGGCGACGCCGTGGGGATCGTGGACTACGCCTACTCGAACTACCGCCTGCTGCTGACGTCGCCGCCGGAATTCACACCGGGCGGCCTCGCGCCGGAGATCGCGGCGCCGCCCCGCCCGGGCGAGGTCTCGATCGCGAGCTTCAACGTCCAGAACCTCGCCGGCACCTCGCGCGCCGCGAAATTCACCGCGCTCGCGCGCCAGATCGCGGGCGCGTTGCGCGCACCGGAGATCCTCGCCCTGTCGGAGATCCAGGACGACGACGGCACCGTCGACAGCGGCATGGTCACGGCGACGCGCAGCTACGACCGCCTCGTCGCCGCCATCGTCGCGGCCGGCGGGCCGCGCTATGCGGTCGCGCAGATCGACCCGGCGGATGGCGCCGATGGCGGCGCGCCGGGCGGCAATATCCGCGTCGCCTTCCTCTACGATCCGCTGCGCGTCGGCTTCATTCCACGCCCGGGGGGCACGGCGGACCACGCGGTAACGCTCCTCCCGGACGGCACGCTCGACGCCAATCCCGGCCGGATTGTGCCCTCGGATCCCGCCTGGACCGAGGGGCCGAATGGGTTCTCGGGCACGCGCAAGCCGCTGGCCGCCATGTTCGAGATCGCGGGGCGGCGCCTTCTTCTGGTCGCCGCGCATCTCAAGTCGCGCTCCGAGGACCAGCCCGATTTCGGCCGCATCCAGGCACCGGGCGAGCCGACGGCGGCGCAGCGCCTCGCCCAGGCCGATGCGATCGCCAGCTTCCTGACGGCCGCGGGCGGCATCGATCCGGGCACCGGCATCGTCCTGCTCGGCGACCTGAATGCGCCAGGCGGATCACCGCCGCTCGCGCGGCTGGCCGAAGCGGGGATGTTCGACCTCGCCCTCGGACTGCCGCCGGCGGAGCGCTATTCCTACATCTTCGAAGGCGCCAGCCAGGATCTCGACCACGTCCTGGTCAATGCGGCGCTGCGCGACATCGCGAGCCTCGACATCGTCCACCTCAACGCCGAGTTCCCGCTCGCCGAGCGGGCCAGCGATCACGACCCGCTGCTGCTGCGCCTCGCCTTCGCGGCCCCCGTGCCCGAGCCGTCCAGCCTCGCGCTGATGCTGGTCCCGGCCATCCTCGCGGCTGCGCGCCGCCCGCGCCGCCATTCCAATTCGGGGACGGAGC
>CAIOSQ010000218.1 GCA_903860935.1 uncultured Rhodospirillales bacterium
CGCCAGAAATCGTCGAACTCCGGATGCTCGACGAAGGCCGACAGCCAGGGCGCGTTGCCCTCCAGATGCTCGGCCCAGATCCGCGCCCAGCGCCCCGCGCCATCCTCGAATTGCGGCGGCATCAGGTTGTAGGCGGCCATGCGCGGGCCCCAATCGGCGCGCATCCAGAAGCCGCTGCGCGTGCCGCCGAGGGAGACCACGCCGCGATGCAGGTCGGCGGTCGCGTGGATCGGGACGATCGCCTTGAGATGCGGCGGGCGCGTCGCCGCGGTCGAGAGCGCGGTGATCCCGGGATAGGACACGCCCCACATCCCGACATTGCCGTCGCACCAGGGCTGGGCCGCGATCCATTCCACCAGATCATGCCCGTCCTGGCCCTCGCCCGGCGCGAAGGCGCCTGGCGAGACGCCGCCCGAATTGCCGAGCCCGCGCAGATCGGCCGTCACCGCCGCATAGCCGCGCGCCACGAAATGCCGATGCACCGCGGCGACCGCTGTCTGCCCGCCGCGCCCGTCCTTGTGATACGGGCCGAAATTGAGGATCGCCGGATGGCGCCCCTCCCCCGCCGGCCGCACCACGTCGGCCGCGAGTTCGACCCCGTCGCGCATCGGCACGAGGACATTGCGCATCGTCACGCTGGCGTCGCCCATCGGAACTTCCCTCCACAGAACCGCCCGAGGCGCGCGCAAAACCGCATACGGCGCCCCGGTCTCACCCGCCGTTTCAGAACGCGACGGAACCGTCCACGACGGTGATCGAGTGGCCGCCGATCCAGATATCCGGACCTTTCCGGTCGACGAAGACACGGCCGGCGCGGCCCAGCGCGGTTCCCTGCGACGCCACATAGGAATCGGGCGCGAGACCGTCGCCGATCAGCCATTGCGCGATCGCGGCGTTGAGGCTGCCGGTCACGGGATCTTCCTTGGGGGGCACGCCGGCGATCAGCGCGCGCACCTCGAACTGCGCGTCGGGCCCGTCGACGGCCGGATCCCATGGCGCGACGAGACCCAGCTTGAGCCCGTCGAGCTTGGCATAATCGGGCTTCACCGCGAGCAGCTCGGCGCGCGATCCCAGCATCGCCGCGACCCAGCCCGGCCCGTTGTCGGCCCAGCGCGCCGCCTTGATCGAAGAGGCATCGAGGCCGATGCCGCGCGCGATCGTCGCGACGACCGACGGCTCGACCGCGCCGGAACGGATCAGCGGCGGCGCGGCGAAGGCGAGGCGGTCCCCGTCGCGGCGGATCCGGATCAGCCCGACGCCGCATTCCTGGACGACCTCGGCGGCTTTCGGCACGCCTCCGGCGGCGAGCCACGCATGACAGCTGCCGAGCGTCGGATGCCCGGCGAAGGGCAACTCGCGTTCCGGCGTGAAGATGCGCACACGGTAATCGGCCCGCGCATCGGTCGGCGGCAGCAGGAAGGTGGTCTCGCTGAGATTGGTCCAATGGGCCAGCGCCGCCATCTCGGCATCGCCGACGCCCGCGGCGCCCAGCACGACCGCGAGCGGGTTGCCCTTCAGCGCGACCGCGCTGAAGACATCGACCTGCTTGAAGGAAAACCGTCTCATGCCGCGTCGATCCCCGATCGTTGAGACCGTCACTCTAGACATCGTCCGCCGCAGACGCCGCATGTTTCGAGGGACGCCGACGCGCAGATCGCCGACGCGCAGATCGCCGACGCGCAGATTCCGGCGGATCGCCGACGATCACATACGAAAACCGATCGCCGCACGCGCGATCGGGCCGGGATGCGGGCTCGGGTTCCGGCTGCTGCAGCCGCGGATCTTCGGCTATGAGGAATACGAAGACAGGGACATTTTCGTTCTTGATTCCAGCGCACGAAACCTCCATTTTTCCGGGCGTCATCAAGACCGGGTCGACGCCCGGACCAACCTGCCCTCCCGGGCAAGGTGGTGTCCCGAAAGGGGATGAGGCCTCCCGCAGGAGGCAACCAAACGGGCGTCGACCCTCCAGCATGAGGAGGGTTCCATGAAACGACAGACCTGACCGCAGCAACGGCCGCGCCGCGTGCGCGATTTTCCATCATGGATCGGCCCGCCCAAGGGCCAGGGGATTTGAATCCAGATTGCCGTCCCTGGCGTAAAGCCGAATCGGCTAAAGCGGAGTGTCTCGCGATGAAGTCCGTCGCCCCTGATTTCGTATCCAATTTCGACCAGCTCCCCGCGCCGCGCCCGCGCGTTCCGGAGAGCCCCGCCGCGACGCGCGACGCCGACGCGGTCCTGCGTATCCTCGAAAGACTGCCCGACACGGCGCTGTGCGGATTGCTCGACACGACGGCGGGCAAGGTCCTGTTCGCCGACGCGGCGCGGGCGGACGCGCTGATCGAGGCGGCACAGCGCAGCGAATGCGCGGTCGAGGCCGTACGTCTCGCGGACGACGCCTTCAGGATCGATCCGCGGACGCCGGCGAGCGACCAGTCGGTCCTGATCGCGCGCGCCCTCGTGAAGTGGCGGGCCGGCGAGGAGGCCGCGATGCGTGCGTGGCTGCTGTTCTTGTCGGCGCATAGTCACGCGGATGCGGGGCTCTGGAAGATGGCCGCGCATCAGTATTGCACCGCGGGCGCGCTCGACCCGGTCTTCGCGTGGAGCGTCAATGACGCCGCGTGGATGGCGGCCACCAGCGCGGATCCGGGCGCGCATCACGGCGATTTCGCGGTGGCGATGGCGGTCGCCGCGTGCCAGGCCCGTCTCTGGGGAAACTGGTCGATGCTCGACACGCTCGCCGCCGCCTATGCCCGCGATGGAGATTTCGCACGCGCCGTGCCCTGGCAGGAGATGGCGGTCCGCCTGTGCCGGATCCAGGCGCCGGACGACGTCGCGAACGCGCTGACGCGGCTCGACAGCCTGCGTGCGGGCCACGCGATCGTCGCGGGCGACGCCCCCGTCGCGGCCTGCGCGGCCCAGTTGGCGGCGCTCGACAGCATGGCGCGCGTTCTGGCCACGCCGTTCGACACCGGGCGCGACGCGATGGACGTCGTCGCCCAAGTCGAGGATTCCGGGCTGTTCCATCGCAGCTGCCGCCCCCGGCGCTGGTCGCTGGACATGTTTCTCGACAATTTCGACGACGCGACGGCTGGCCGGATCCTCGCGCGGTTCGCCGACAAGCGGGTCGAGGGCGCGATCTGCTACCGCGAGATCGACGCCGCGGGACAGCCATCGGGTCCGGCGGCGGCGATGTTCTTCGGCGCGGACCTGCCGCTGTCCGAGGCGCAGGTCGCGATCGATCACGAGGTCCGCGGTCCCGATGGCGAAATCCTGCCGCCGATCGGAGTCTATCGCCGGCTCCGCGGCGCGGCGGCGGCACCGACATCGCCGAGCCTTCACTGAACCGGACGGGGCGACGCGCGCCGTCGCCCCGCGCACCGCGCTCGTTTTCCCAGGAAAGCAGACGATCCCATGCCCAACCATTCCGGCAGCTTCACCTCCAAATCCGCCTTGGAAGGCCATCCCGACACGCTCGCCGATCGCATCGTCGACGGGCCCGGCGATGATGCGGCCATGATCCAGGGGGTGGCGGGCTGATCATGTCGAACGAAGATCCCAGCCGAACGCCGCGTCACGACAAGCCGATCCCCGCGCCGCTCGGCGCGGGGGAGGACGGTCTCTCGCGCGCGCAGATCGTCGAGCGCATCGTCGCCGCGATGCGCAAAGTCGCGACATCGAAAGCCCTGCTGCGCGTCGAGCGGCAGGAGGACCCCAGCGCTGCGTGGCAGCACTATCTCGATGGGTGGTTCACATTCTGACGCCGGAAGAGAAACTCGCGGCACTCGGCTGGCGCGCCTATCTGCGCGCCGCGCGCGCCGATCACACGCGCAACCTGGGACGCCCCTGGTACGTCGCGCAGGACAGCCGCGAAAACGGCATCGCGCAGCGCTGGCGCTGGCAGGCGCATCGCTATGCGGAGTGGTATGTCGCCGAGGTCCTGCGGATCGACGGCTGCGTGCGCGCGGTCGACTGGGTCGCCATGGGCGATGTCGTCTTCGTCGCGGCGAGCGTCGTCGTCGGCGGGCGCTCCCGAACGATCAAGTTGCCGTCGCACCTGCACGGCGGCGCCGCGCGAGACGTTAGACCCCGCCGCGGCGGGCATCGTCATCCGTCATCCAGGCCTGCCAAGCGGTGAAATCGGGACCGTCCGACCACCGCCTGGACCGTCCACGACCCGTCTTCCAGGGTGGAAACGAAACAAGAACATTTGCGCTCGGACGGCGGACGCCTATAGTCCCCGGCCCAACGCATCAGGACGCGCCCGCATGCAACCCATCGCCGCCATCTCGCAACAGATCTGGGACATGAAATACCGCCTCAAGGACGAGCGCGGGCAGCCGGTCGACAACGACATCCCGGACACCTGGAACCGCATCGCCGCGGCGCTCGCCGAGGCGGAGGAACCGGAGGCGCGCGCACGCTGGACCGCGGAGTTCCGCTCCGCGCTGGAGGATTTCAAGTTCATCCCCGCCGGACGCATCGTCGCCGGCGCCGGCTCGGCGCGGCATGTGACGCTGTTCAACTGCTTCGTCATGGGCACGGTGCCCGACGACATGTCCGGCATCTTCGAGCATCTGCGCGAGGCCGCCCTGACGATGCAGCAGGGCGGCGGCATCGGCTACGATTTCTCCACCATCCGGCCCAAGGGCGCGCGGGTGAAGGGCGTGGGCGCCGACGCCTCGGGCCCGCTCAGCTTCATGGACGTGTGGGACGCGATGTGCCGCACGATCATGTCGGCCGGCCATCGCCGCGGCGCGATGATGGCGACGCTGGCCTGCGACCATCCGGACATCGAGGCCTTCATCGACGCCAAGCGCCAGCCCGGGCGGCTGCGCATGTTCAACCTCTCGGTCCTCGTCTCCGACGCCTTCATGACGGCGGTGAAGGAAGACGCGCCCTGGCAGCTGCGCTTCGGCGAGACGGTCTACCGCACGCTCCAGGCACGCGAGCTCTGGGACCGGATCATGCGCGCGACCTATGCCTATGCCGAACCCGGCGTGATCTTCATCGACCGCATCAATGCCCGCAACCGGCTGCATTACTGCGAGTCGATCCGCGCCACCAATCCCTGCGGCGAGCAGCCGCTGCCGCCTTACGGCGCCTGCCTGCTGGGGTCGGTCAATCTCGCCGCGCTGGTCAAGGCGCCCTTCACCGCCGAGGCCGCGCTCGACGAGGCCGAGCTTGACCGCATCGTGCCGCTCGCCGTGCGGATGATGGACAACGTCACCGACGTTTCGCGCTTCCCGTTGCCCGCGCAGCAGGACGAGGCCAAGGCCAAGCGCCGCATCGGCCTCGGCGTGACCGGTCTCGCCGATGCGCTGATCATGTGCGGCGTGCGCTACGGCTCGGCCGCCGCCGTCGCGCTGACCGAGCGCTGGATGGCGCGCATCCGCGACCGCGCCTATCTCGCCTCGGTGGACCTTGCGCGCGAGAAAGGCCCGTTTCCGCTTTTCGACCGCGATCGCTACCTCGCCGGCGCGATCGGCGACGAATTGCCGGAGGAGATCCGCGACGCGATCGCGGCGCATGGCCTGCGCAACGCGCTGCTGACCTCGATCGCGCCGACCGGAACGATCTCGCTGATGGCGGACAACGTGTCGTCGGGGCTGGAGCCGGTGTTCAGCTTCTCCTATCTGCGCAACGTGCTGATGCCCGATGGCACGCGCAAGACCGAGGAGGTCAGCGACCACGCCTATCGCCTGCACCGGCGGATGTTCGGCGAGACTGCCGAACTGCCCGACAGCTTCGTCGACGCCCAACGCCTGACGCCGCGCGAGCATGTCGTCATGCAGGCGGCGGTGCAGAAATACATCGACGCCTCGATCTCCAAGACCATCAACGTTCCCGAGGACATCTCCTTCGAGGCGTTCAAGGACGTCTACCAGCAGGCCTACGACCTGGGCTGCAAGGGCTGCACCACCTATCGCCCGAACGACGTCACCGGCGCGGTTCTCGAGACGCGCAAGGACGACAAGGACAAGGAGCGCAAGGACAAGGACGCCGCGCCGGTGCAGCAGGCCCTGCCCTTCGCCAAGCCCGTGCCGCGGCCGGCGGACCAGTTCGATGCCGGCGGCGTCGTCTACATGACGCGGCCGCTCGACCGGCCGGAGGCGCTGCCCGGCAAGACCTACAAGATCAAATGGCCGGACAGCGAGCACGCGCTCTACATCACGCTCAACGACGTCGTGATGGACGGGCGCCGTCGGCCGTTCGAGGTCTTCATCAATTCCAAGAACATGGAGCACTACGCCTGGACCGTTGCGCTGACGCGCATGATCTCGGCGGTGTTCCGCCGCGGCGGCGACGTTTCGTTCGTCGTCGAGGAACTGAAGGCCGTGTTCGATCCGCGCGGCGGCCAGTGGATGGAGGGGCGCTACGTGCCCTCGCTGCTCGCCGCGATCGGCGAGGTGATCGAGCGCCACATGGTCGATATCGGCTTCGTGCGGCCGGGCGAATCGGCGCTGGCCGATCCCTATGCCGCGACGCCGCTCGTTCCGGCGGCGCTGCCGGGCGCGGCGACCGGGTCCGAAGCGGCGCCAGGCGGTTCGGGAAGCGGCCGCTTCGCGGCGGTGTCCGGATCCGCCGCCGTGCGGATGGCCTACTGCCCGAAATGCAACATGCCCGCGCTGATCCGCCAGGAGGGTTGCGACACCTGCACCGGCTGCGGCTATTCGAAATGCGCTTGAGCGGCGCGGCGCCGACACGGATCGAGGGATCGGCGCGATGATCGACCCGGCCATCTCGGGGCTGCTCGCCCAGGCCGCATCCGGCCCGCACCGGCCGCGGATGGGGCTGGTCTCGATCCCCGAGCGGGACTGGATCGTGCTGGGCGATGACCAGCGCGAAAAGCTGGTGCTCAAGCGCCGCCTGCTCGCCGAGCACCATGGCGAGGTCTTCGCGGCGCTGCCCGGCACCGAGGCGGCAGGCGAAGAGGTCGCGCAGCTGCTCTTCGACCATCTGCCCCGGCGCTTCCCAACGCGCTATCCGCGCATGGGTACGATGTTCGCGATCGCGGCGACGTCGGAACTGATCGGCATGAGCAGCCCGTCGATGCATCCGCTGGATCTCGCGGGCCGCGTCGTGCCTGACGATCTCTGCCTCGTCCAGGCCGACGACACGGGCGTGCCGCGCCTTGTCGCCGCGTCGCTCTGCTTTCCCTC
>CAIOSQ010000219.1 GCA_903860935.1 uncultured Rhodospirillales bacterium
CCGGCGCGGCGCGTCGGCGGCATCGTCAGGGCGTCGAACGCGGTTCGCTGTCGTTGACGTTCACGCGGTACATGCCCTCGCGGATCTCGGCCTCGCGCGACTTCACGAGCGCCTTGATCTCGGCCGGGATCTTATCCTCGAAGGTGCCGAACGGGGCGAGGCTGGCGCCGCCGAACTTCATGGTCGAGAACTGACCGTAATCCTCGGCGGTGAAGCTGCCGTCGCGGACCTTGGTGATGGCGCGGTCGATCGTCGCCTCCATGTGCCAGATCGCCGAGGCCACGACCGTCTGAGGATACTGCGGCTGGGTGTCGATCACGTTGCCGATGGCGAGCTTGCCGCGCTCCTTGGCCGCGTCGGACACGCCGAAGCGTTCCGCGTAGAGAATATCCGCGCCGCGATCGATCATCGCGAAGGCGGCTTCCTTCGCCTTCGGCGGATCGAACCAGCTGCCGATGAAGGTGACGAGGAACTTGACGTTCTTGTTGGTCTCGCGCGCGCCATCCATGAAGGCATGCATGAGGCGATTGACCTCGGGGATCGGGTAGCCGCCGACCATGCCGATGAGGTTGGATTTCGTCATCCCGCCGGCGACGAGGCCAGTAAGATAGGCCGGCTCCTGGATCCAGTTGTCGAAGACCGAGAAATTACGGCCCGAGGGACCGAAGGACGATCCGATCAGGAAGGCCGTCTTCGGGAAGTCGCTGGCCACCTTGCGCGCCGCGCGCTCGACGCCGAACGCCTCGCCCACCACCAGATCCATACCCTTCTGGGCGTATTCGCGCATCACGCGCTCGTAGTCGGAATTCGAGACGTTCTCCGACCAGACATATTCGGCCTCGCCGCGTGCGACCGCGGCGTTGAGGGCGAGGTGGATGCGGCTGACCCATTGCTGTTCGACCGGCACCGTGTAGATCGCGGCGACCTTGATCTTGCGGGTTTGGGCGAAGGAGGGGCGGGCGAGCGCCAGCGCACCCGCGCCGGCGACGATGGCGCGACGATTGAGCATCAGCATGCGAATCTCCTGTATGCGGCTGTCGCGCCACTTAGGCGCGGCCGTGCTGGGCCGGCAAGGCTCGGGCGCGCGCGCGGGCAGGGTTTTCCACAGCTACCGCGTCCATGCCCTCTAAATGGGCAGCGGTCGCGTCTGCCAGCCGCCCTGAATGAGCCGCCCTGAATGAGCCGCCCCGGATCAGCCGCCGCGCGTCTGCGGTCGCCGCGGCGACGGCTGCTGCTGCTGGCGCAACAGGGCGGGATCGCGCGGAATGGCGATCGTCTCGGCTCCGACATCGATCGTGATCTCGGTGTCGGTGCGCCGGATCGTCAATTCCTCGTAACGTTCCGAACGGACCGGCGCCGGTAGGGCCGAAAGCGGCGATCCGTCCTCGATCGCCTCGACGCCCAGCATGAACGTCTCGCGCGGATTGGCGCGGAAATACCAGGCCGCGGCGCGATCGAAGAGGCGGAGATTGGCTTCGACGCGCTGGCGGTCCGCGTCGGTCAGGGGCGCGTACCAGACGACGGTCTCGCCGGAGGGGAGTTCCAGCTCGATCTTCCCGAAATTCCGCTCGAGCTGGAAATCGGTGAAGTCGACGTCGCGCACGCGACCGAGGCGCCCCGCCAGCGCCGGTGCGAGCTCCGCATAGCCGACCTGCTGTGCCCCCGGGTTGGCCGCGAAATAGCCGAGCGCCGCTTCGCCGATCAGCGCGAGATTGCGCTCCGCGATCTCCTCGGCGCGACTTTCGCCGCGCCGGTCGGCCTCGGCCTTGATCGCTGCCGGGATGACCGCGAGGGCGATGGGGGCGAGGATCTCCGGGTTATACAGCCCAAGGGCGAGCAGCGCGCCGCGCAGGGACATGACCTCGAGGCTATGGGTCAGGATGCCGTCGGGCAGGTTGGCGGAAACGCTGACGATCGGCCCGGGGGGCTCGGGGATCTGGGCGAGGATCGCCTCGACGAGCGGCAGTATCTCGCGGTTGGGCAACTGGTCGGAGGCCGATTCGATCCCGGACGCGACGAGGCTGCGCAGGAGCCGGAACAGGCGGGGCGACGCATAGGTCAGGGTGTTGCCGGTCTCCAGACCGATCTGGCCCATGGCTTGGCGGAAAGCCGGGTGCTCGTCGAGGCCGGCGCGCCGCGTGAGGGATTGCGCGACCAGCGCGGCGCTCGATCCGATGAGCAGCGCATCCTCGTCCACCACGATCACGGGCTGGTTGTCGCCCAGCATCGGGATCGCTTCGACCGGTCGGAAGGCCGGGCGTCCGGCCACCGTGGCAGGCGCCAGCAGGGGCAGGTCGCGCAGCAGCGGCGTCAGCTTCGGCGCGATCCCCTCCATGCGGACGAGCAGGCTCGCCTTCTGGACGAAGGCGCTCGCCCAATCCTCGAGGCCCTGGGGATGCGGGGTCGGTGTCTGTCCCAGGCGCAGCGCGACCGTGATGCGGCCACGCAGCGCCGCGGCGAGTTCGAGCGCGGCACCGGCCTCGTCGCCGGCCTCTTGGGACAGCATCTTGGAGGCCTTGTCGAGGTTGGCCTCGGGATCGAAGCGCCGCGCGACGGCCGTCAGGGCCGTGATCAGCGCCGGGATGTCGATTTCGGTCTCGAAGAAAAGATCGCTGTCGGGCGGGGCGAGCCGGGTGGTCGCGAAGGGCCGGGCTGGACCGCCCATGACGGCGAGCAGACCGCGGCGCGGCTCGGGCGCGTGCACGAAGATCCGATTGAGATAGCCGACGTCGCGAACGCGCGTCGAACTCATACCGACCGCCTTGATGCCGGACAGCCCGAGTTCCTCGAGGATGGCCGCGAAATCCTGCCGCAGCAGCGCGAGGTCCGGATCGTCGCCCACGGCGTCGGCAACGGCCGTGGTCAGTTCGCGTCCCAGGCGCCCGAGCTGGTCCTCGTAATCCATGAACACGAAGAACGGGGCGGCGAGATCGATGCGCGCGCGCACGGCCTCCAGGCTCGACGCGGCCCGGGGTTGCTGCGCCCACCCGCTCCACGGGGCGCCCAGGATCAATCCGGCGAGCAGGACGAGGAGCGCCGCCGGCTGGCGGTTACGGGACCGAAACATGCGCGCGAAACTCCGGGGTCGGTGCGGCCAATGAATGAAGATCGGTTTAATATACGCGCGGACCGGTGTCGTGTCCGCCTTTGGACGCTATGATCGGCCGAACGTTAACTCTGGATCGGGAGGCGCGGTTGCGCTAGGCGTGTCGCGATGTCCGAGCCGAAGACCGATAACGTCGCTGATCAGATCCTCACCAGGCCCATGCGCAGCGCTCTGCTGGCAGCGGCCGGGTTCAGCGCCGTCGTGAACCTGCTGATGCTGGTGTCGCCGCTCTACATGATGCAGGTCTTCGACCGCGTCATCTCGAGCCGCAGCGTCGAGACCCTTGGCTATCTCACCCTGATCGCCTTCCTCGCCCTGGTCGCGCTGGGGGTGATTGATTGCTACCGCGCACGCGTGCTTACCCGGGTGGCGGAGTGGCTCGAGCGCCGGGCCGGACATGAGGCCTTCACGCGGGCGCTGGAACGCCTGCCGTCGCTTGGCGGTGGTCGTGCAGGGGACGCGGCCTTGCGAGACATCGCGCGACTGCGCGCCTTCATCGGCAGCGCGGCGATGGTCGCGTTGCTCGACGTTCCGTGGATGCCGCTCTATTTCGTGCTGACATTCCTCATCCATCCGATGCTCGGCTGGGCGGCCGTGATCGGCGGTATCGTCCTCGCGGTGGTCGCCATCCTCGGCGACATGTCGACGCGCGAATCGCTGGCGCGCGCCGGAGAGAGCCAGGATCGTGCGATGCGCATCATGGCCGGCGCGCAGCGCGGGTCCGAAGCCGTGCAGGCCATGGGACTGGCCGAACCGATGGCGGCGCGCTGGGCGGTCGCCGTCGGGGCCTCTCATGATGCCAGCCGGGACGCCGCCGACCGCATTGCCGTCGTGGCGAGCGTCAGCAAGTTCATGCGGCTTTTCCTCCAGGTCGTCATCCTGTGCATCGGCGCGTGGCTCGTCCTCCAGCAGGAGATGACGGCCGGTGCCTCGATCGCCTCGTCGATCCTGATGGGGCGCGCGCTCGCCCCGATCGACCAGGCGATCGGCGCCTGGCGTCAGATCGCGGCGGGGTACCAGTCCTGGCAGCGCCTCAAGGCGTTCGTGTCCGGGGCGCCGGAGATCCGCCGCACGGAACTACCGCCCTTGCGCGGCGCGCTGTCGGTCGAGCGCCTCGTGTTCCACATGCCGAACAGCGAGCGCCCGATCCTGCGCGAGGTCTCTTTCGAGTTGCCTGCCGGAAAGGCGCTGGCGATCGTCGGACCTTCGGGATCGGGCAAGTCGACGCTTGCGCGACTGATCACCGGCGTCTATCCGCCAAGCTCCGGGCATGTCCGGATCGACGGTGCCGAAGTCCACGAGATCCCCCGCAGCGAGTTCGGGCCCCAGGTCGGTTACCTGCCGCAGAACGTCGATCTCTTCCGCGGCACCGTCGCCGAGAACATCGCGCGCATGGAGGCGCCGGACGACGCCATGGTCGTCGCCGCCGCACGGCGCGCGCGCGTCCACGAGATGGTGCTGCGTCTTGGCGACGGCTACGAGACGGATATCGGCGACGACGGCAATCGCCTGTCGGGCGGTCAGCGCCAGCGTGTCGGCCTCGCGCGGGCTCTCTATGGCGAGCCCAGGATCCTCGTCCTCGACGAGCCCAACGCGAATCTCGACAGTGACGGCGAGGACGCGCTTGGCGAGGCGCTGCGCGAGGCGCTCGCGCGCGGCGCCACCGTCGTGATGATCACCCACCGCATGAACCTCGTCAGCCTCTCCGACTTCATCCTCGTGATGCGCGACGGTGCGGTCGAGACCTTTGGCCCGCGCGACGATGTGCTGGCGCGGATGCGCAATCTGCGCCAGGCGCCGGCACCGCAACCGAGCCCGGAACAGGCCGCGGCGATGCGCGCACGCATGGCGGCGGCCGCCTCCAACACCGGAGGTGCGGCATGACCGAGTCCGTGTCCGCCGCGGTTACGGCGTTGCAGCCCCAGGCGGCGGCGCGCGAAAGGCCCCGTGCGCTGAGCCTGCCCGCGATCGTCGAGATCCCGGCCGAGCCTGCCGCTCGCAATGACATCAGGACCGGGGGCGCGATCCTCGCGGGGTTCTGCGCGATCTTCATCCTGTGGGGATGGCTGGCACCGCTGGCTACGGCGACCCTGGCCTCGGGCATGCTCGTGGTCGAGGGCAATCGCCGCACCCTGCAGCATCTCGAGGGCGGGATCGTACGGGAATTCCTTGTCCGCGATGGCGATCAGGTCAAGGAAGGCGAGGTCCTGATACGGCTCGACGATACCCAGACGCTCTCGACCAATCTGGCCGTGCGCGGCCTCGTCGACGGGTTTCGGGCTCTCGATGCCCGGCTGAGTGCCGAGCGCACCGGCGACGCCAGGATAGATTTCCCCGCCGATCTGCTCGCGCGCCGCGACGACCCGGCTGTCGCCGAGATCATTGCGGGCCAGGAGGCGATTTTCGCCAGCCGCCGGGCTTCGCTCGAGGGGCAGTCGTCGATCCTCATGCAGCGCGGCGAGCAGCTGCGCGCCGAGATCAGCAGCTATCAGGCGCAGATGCGGGCCCAGGAAGAGCAGTTGCGCTATATCCGCGGCGAAATCGAGGATGTGCGCTTCCTCGTCGACAAGGGGCTCGAGCGCAAGCCGCGTCTGCTCGCGCTGCAGCGTAACGCGGCCCAACTCGTCGGCGTCCGCGACCAGCAGAACGGCCTCATCGCCCGTGCCGAGCAGCAGATCGGCGAGACGGAGCTTCAGCTCCTCCAGTTGCGCAACCAGCGGCTGGCCGAGATCACCACCGAGCAGCGCGACCTGCGTGCCCGCCTGTCGGAAGCCCAGGAGCGTCTCAAGGTCGCGGCCGACATGCAGCAGCGCCGCGAGGTCGTCGCGCCCTTCTCCGGCACGGTCACGGGGCTTCGTATCCACACCATCGGCGGCGTCGTCCGTCCGGGCGATCCGTTGCTGGATCTTGTTCCGGCGGAGGAGGGCCTGGTCGTCGAGGTGCGGATCCTGCCGCAGGACATTCAGCACGTTGCGGTCGGCATGAAGGCCGAAGTGCGGCTGACGGCGCTCAAGCAGCGGGTGACGCCGATGGTGCACGGCGTCGTGATCTACGTCTCGGCGGATATCGAGATCGATCCGCGGAGTGTCGTCAGCTACTACCGCGCCAAGGTCCGTATCGATACCGACCAGTATGGGGCGCTGCATGACGTGGTGCTGGCGCCGGGCATGCCGGCGGAAGTGATGGTGCGGGGCTTCGATCGCAATTTCTTCAGCTACGTCACTCAGCCGATCCGCGAGAGCTTCGGCCGCGCTTTTCGCGAGTATTGAGCGGCGCGGATCGCGAAGGCGGCGCCGTGCGTGATGCGCCGGGCGTGTGGGGCATCCTTGCGCCGCGTGGGGGATTGCGGTCGCTGCGTGGCTTCATGCCGCATCCGATGAAACTTCGCAGTTCATTCCCGACGTCCAGCCTGTAGTCTTCCCGACAGGACAAGGGGGGAAGACGTGTCAGCCACCACGCCAGCGATCGCCGAGCCGCAGCCGCCGCGCAAGAGTCGGCCGCTTCCCAAGGGACGACAGGTAGACGCCGTCGCGCTCGCCGATGTGCGACGTCTGATCGGCGATGCGCCGCGCGCCAGGGACGAGCTGATCGAGTGCCTGCACCTGCTCAACGATGCCCAGGGCGCGCTGTTCCTGCCGCAACTCGCGGCGCTCGCGACGGTGATGCGCCTGTCCTATGCCGAGGTCTACGAGGTCGCGAGCTTCTACGCGCATTTTCGGCTCGTCGACGGCCTCCCAAGCCCGCAATTGCCCGTCGTGAGGGTCTGCGATGGCGTCGCGTGCATGATCGCGGGCGCGGCCGAGCGCCACCGCGATCTCGCGGCGCGCCTGACCGGCATCGCACGCGTCGAGGCCGCGCCCTGCATCGGTGCGTGCGATCAGGCGCCGGCTGTTGTGGCCGGCTTCCGGAGCGTCGAGACCCTGGATCCCGTCGCCATCGCGGCGTCCGCGATGCCGGCGATCGAGGATCCTGCCGCCGCCGATGCCGCGCTGGCCGCCTATCGCGCGGCGGGCGGCATGGCCGTCCTCGAAGCCTGCCGCTCCGGCGCGCGGGACCGCGAGTCGGTCTTCGCGGCGCTGGACGGCTCGGGGTTGCGGGGCCTCGGTGGCGCGGGCTTTCCTTCGGGTCGGAAATGGCGCCTCGTCGCCACGCAGCCGGCTCCGCGCCTGATGGCCGTGAACGCGGACGAGGGCGAGCCGGGGACCTTCAAGGACCGCTGGTTCATGGAGGCCGCGCCGTACCGCGTGCTTGAAGGGGCGCTGATCGGCGCCTGGGCTGTCGGTTGCGAGACGATCTACGTCTATGTCCGCGACGAGTATCCCGAAGCGCGGGACATCCTCGCCGGCGCGATCGCCGCGATCGGGCGCGCGGGGCTGGCCGGCGGCGCACGGATCGTGCTGAGGCGCGGTGCGGGTGCCTATGTCTGCGGCGAGGAGTCCGCGATGCTCGAAAGCCTCGAGGGACGGCGCGGGCAGCCGCGGCACAAACCGCCCTTTCCGGCGGAGCGCGGATTGTTCGATCGCCCGACGCTGATCAACAACGTCGAGACCCTCTGGTGGATTCCGGAGATCCTGACGCGCGGCGAATCCTGGTTCGCGGCGCAGGGGCGGCGAGGCGGCAAGGGGATGCGCGCGTTTTCGCTGTCGGGCCGCGTGCGTCTGCCAGGCGTCAAGATCGCGCCGGCCGGGATCACGGTGCGCGAACTGATCGACGAATTCGGCGGCGGAATGGCCGAAGGGCATGACTTCGCCGCCTATCTGCCGGGCGGCGCGTCCGGCGGCATGCTGCCGGCGTCGAAGGGCGATCTGCCGCTCGATTTCGGCAAGCTGGAGGCGCTGGGTTGCTTTGTGGGATCCGGCGCCGTGGTGGTGTTCTCGCAGCACGACGATCTGAAAGCCGTGGCGCGTAACCTCGTCGCGTTCTTTGCCCATGAATCCTGCGGCAAATGCACGCCATGCCGCGTCGGCACGGAAAAGGCGAAGGGGCTGATCGCCGGGGATGCGTGGGATCGGCCCTTGCTGGAGGAATTGTCGCGCGGCATGGCCGACGCGTCGATCTGCGGCCTGGGACAGGCGGCGATGAACCCGGTCCTCAGCCTGTTCCGCCACTTCCCGGAGGACCGCCGATGAGCGAGACGACGATCGCCTTCATGCTCGATGGCGTCCCGGTCGAGGCGCGGCCGGGCGAGACGATCTGGGATGTCGCCCGGCGTGTCGGGACCGAGATCCCGCATCTCTGCCATCTGCCCGAACCTGGCTATCGCGCGGACGGAAATTGTCGTGCCTGCATGGTCGAGATCGCCGGCGAGCGCACGCTCGCGGCATCCTGCATCCGTGCGCCGCGCGCGGGCATGGAGGTCAGGACGGCGAGCGACCGGGCGCGCGATGCGCGGCGCATGGTCTTCGAGTTGCTGGTGGCCGACCAGCCGCCGCGCGCGACGGCGCACGAGCCGGACTCGAAATTCTGGACCTGGGCCGAGCGCGTCGGCGTCTCTGCGTCGCGCTTCGCGCCGCGGGAGCCGGTTGTCGCGGATCGCAGCCATCCCGCGATCGCGGTCCAACTCGATGCCTGCATCCAGTGCGGATTGTGCGCGCGTGGCTGCCGGGAGGTCCAAGTCAACGACGTCATCGGCATGGCCGGGCGCGGCGGGCATACGGAGATCGTGTTCGATTTCGGCGACCGCATGGGCGACAGCACCTGCGTCGGATGCGGTGAATGCGTCCAGGCCTGTCCGACCGGCGCGCTGCTTCCGGCCGCGGTGGTCGACGACGAGGGGCGCGTCGCCCGCCGTCCGGAGCGCGAGGTCGACAGCGTCTGCCCGTATTGCGGCGTCGGCTGTCAGGTTCGCCTCAAGGTCGCCGGCAACGAGATCATCCAGGTCGATGGTCGCGACGGTCCGGCCAATCGCAACCGCCTCTGCGTCAAGGGCCGTTTCGGTCTCGACTATGTCGGGCATCGCCAGCGTCTGACCCAGCCGCTGATCCGCCGCGAGGGCGTGCCGAAAAACGATGTTTCGATCGACCCCGACGATCCCTCGACGCATTTTCGCGTCGCGACCTGGGAGGAAGCCCTCGACCGCGCGGCCGGCGGGCTTTCACGGATCCGCGCTGCGCATGGGCCGTCGGCGCTGGCCGGCTTCGGCTCGGCAAAGGGATCGAACGAAGAAGCCTATCTGTTCCAGAAGCTCGTCCGGACGGGGTTCGGGACCAACAACGTCGACCATTGCACGCGCCTGTGCCACGCCTCGTCGGTAGCCGCGCTGCTGGAGGGGATCGGCTCCGCCGCCGTGACGGCACCGTTTACCGCCGCCGCCGATTCCGACGTGATCGTCGTCATCGGCGCCCGGCCGACGGAGAACCATCCCGTCGCCGCGACCTTCCTCAAGCAGGCCGCGCGGCGCGGCGCACGCCTGATCGTCATGGATCCGCGCCGCAACGGGCTGATGCGGCATGCCGAACTTGCGCTGCAGTTCCGCCCGGGGACGGATGTCGCGCTGCTCAACGCGATGCTCAACACGATCGTCACGGAAGGTCTCTACGACGCGGCCTATGTCGCGGCGCATACGACCGAGTTCGAGGCGCTGGCCGCGCATGTGCGTACCTTCACGCCCGAGACGATGGCGCCGATCTGCGGCATCGACGCGGAAACCATCCGGAGCGCCGCGCGCCTCTACGCGACGGCGCGGGCCGCGATCATCTTCTGGGGTATGGGCGTCTCGCAGCATGTCCACGGAACCGACAATGCGCGCTGCCTCATCTCCCTCGCGCTGTCGACCGGGCAGGTCGGCCGACCGGGGACCGGACTGCACCCGCTGCGTGGCCAGAACAACGTCCAGGGTGCGTCCGATGCCGGGCTCATCCCGATGATGCTGCCGGATTACCGTCGCGTCGACACGGCCGGGAACCGCGCCGTTTTCGAGGCCGCCTGGGGCGTCAGCCTCGATCCGCGTCCCGGTCTGACGGTGGTCGAAATCATGCACGCCGCGCATGAAGGCGAGATTCGCGGCATGTACATCATGGGCGAGAACCCGGCGATGTCGGACCCCGATCTCGCGCATGTCCGCGCCGGTCTGGCGCGGCTCGAGCATCTCGTCGTGCAGGACATTTTCCTCACCGAGACCGCGAAATACGCCGATGTCGTGCTGCCTGCGACCGCATGGCCGGAAAAGGACGGCACGGTGACGAACACGAACCGGCAGGTGCAACTGGGCCGCAAGGCGATCGAGCCGCCCGGCGCGGCGAAGCCCGATCTCTGGATCATCGGCGAGATCGCGCGACGGCTCGGGCTGAACTGGTCCTATACGCATCCGCGCGACGTCTTCGCCGAGATGACGGAGGTGATGCCGTCCTTCCACGGCATTTCATGGGCGCGTCTGGAGCGCGAGGACGCGGTCGCCTATCCGTGCGACGACGAGCACAGTCCCGGGCACGACATCGTCTTCGGCGACCGCTTTCCGACCGCCAGCGGACGCGGCAGGTTCGTGCCGGCGGAGGTGCTTCCGCCTGGCGAACCGGTCGATGCGGAGTTCCCCTTCGTACTCACCACCGGGCGCCAACTCGAGCATTGGCACACCGGCGAGATGACCCGGCGCAGCCGGGTGCTCGACGCGATCGAGCCTGGCCCGGTGGCGGCTTTGTCGCCGAGTGAACTCGCGCGGCTCGGCATCGATGCGGGTGGCCAGATCCACATCGAGACGCGCCGCGGCGCCGTCATTTGCACCGCGCGCGCCGATCCCGACGTCCCGCGCGGAATGGTGTTCGTGCCATTCGCCTATCGCGAGGCGGCGGCCAACCTCATGACCGATCCGCGGCTGGATCCTTTCGGGAAGATTCCGGAGTTCAAGTATTGCGCGGCACGGGTGCAGGCCGTGACGTGAAGCGTGCCGCGCCGTGCGGAGGTTGACACCGGCGTCAGGCGCCCGGGAGACTGCGCACCGTCTTTCAGGAGCCTCTCGTCCATGCCGCCTGCCAGCCGTGCCGCTCTGCTTGCACGCCTCGACACCATCGGTGTCTCGCACGCCACGGTGGATCATGAGGCCGTATTCACGGTCGAGGAGAGCCGGGCGCTTCATGCGGCCATTCCCGGCCTGCATTCGAAGAACCTGTTTTTCAAGGACGCGGGCGATCGGCTTTGGCTGGTGACGGCGGAAGCGGATCGCCGGATCGACCTCAAGACCCTGCATCACCGGATCGGCGCGAAACGTCTGTCCTTCGGCAAGCCTGATCTGCTGATGGACGTGCTCGGGGTCGTGCCGGGATCGGTGACGCCTTTTGCCTTGCTGAACGACACGGCGCGGCGCGTGACGTTCTTCCTCGACGCGGATCTCGCCGGTGCGGCGCAACTCAATTTCCATCCGCTCGAGAACACGGCCACGACGACGGTTTCCGCCGACGGGTTACGGAGCTTTCTTCGCTCCACCGGCCATGATCTGAACGTGGTCGATTTGCGGACTGGCTAAGGAATGGGAGCGGGAGTCATGCGACACATCGCCGAAGACCGGCTTTACGACATGGCGTACGCGATCGCCGCCGCCGCAGGGGCGCCGACAGCCGAGGCTGCGTGCGTCGCGCGGCATCTGGTCGATGCCAATCTCAAGGGCCATGACAGCCACGGCGTCGGGATGCTCGAATCCTACGTCAAGCACGCCGCGAACGGGACGCTGCGGCCTGCCGAGCACGGGGTGGTTGTCAACGAGGCCGGTCCGTTGCTCCAGATCGATGGCCGTCGCGGTCATGGTCAGGTCGTCGCGCGGGACGCTGTCGAGATGGCCGTCGCACGGGCGCGGCGCGACGGGGCGTGCATCCTCGCGGTGCGCGACTCCCACCACATGGGCCGGATCGGGACCTATGGAGAGATCGTCGCTGCGGCCGGCTATGTCGCCATCCTCGTCGTGAATGTCGTGGGACATCGCGGGTTGGTGGCGCCGTATGGCGGGGCGTTTGGGCGCCTGGGAACCAATCCGATCTGCATCGCCGTTCCCGGCCCCACGCCCGAGACGCCCTTCGTCCTCGACATGGCGACCAGCAAGGTGGCGGTCGGCAAGCTGCGCGTCGCGATGGCGAAGGGCGAGTCGTTGCCGGAGGGCTATGCGCTTGACGGCCATGGCCAGCCGACCCGGGATCCGGGGGTCATCTGGGCTGAGCCGGGGGGCTCGGTGCTGCCTTTCGGAGACCACAAGGGGTCGGGGCTGGGCCTTGCCATCGATATCCTGGCAGGGGCGCTGACGGGGGGCGACACGCTTCAACCCGCCCATCCGCGAGGTGCCACGATCACCAACAACCTCTTCGGCATCGTGGTCGATCCGGCCAGGTTGAGCAGCATCGGCCGTTTCAACGACGAGGTTGCCGCGATCCTCGACTACATGACCTCGTGCCCGCCACGCGATCCCGGCACGCCTGTCCGGATCGCTGGCGAACCCGAGCGGGAGGCTTTGCGAACCCGACGCGCCGGCGGCATTCCCATCGATGACGGGACCTGGGCTAGCCTCCTCGCCGCTGCGGCCACGGTGGGCATCGCGCTCCCCGATCCTGGTTAACGAAAAATTGGCATTTCGCGGCGCCTCATCATGGCAGGGAGGACCCTGCCATGCGTTTTGCCGGCTATTCGAAGACGGGTCTGGTCGACCAACTGCTGACCAGCGAACAGATCGACCCTAAGCGGCGCCATTCCTGGCTCGAATTCAAGGAGGCGATGGACCGCGCCGTCGTCGATGCGAATCGCGAGTCTCTGCGGGGCGTAAAACTCACTCGGGAGAGTTTCCTGCGCCTTGCGCTGTGCACGGCGCAGGCGCGTGCGCAATACGTCCAGAAGGGGGTCGAAGTGGGCGCCGCCAAAAGCCCGACGCGCGAGCAGATCGTGGCCTTGGCGCATGCGCGCGAGGCCTTCGAGGAGACATGCGCGGCGTTCGAGGCGCTCGAGCGCATCATCGAACGGGGTTATCTCGACATACCAAAGGTTTGATCGGTATTGCCGGGAGTGCCGCCCAGGCTGGCAGAAGCGCATAAGTTGTATTTTATGAAGTGAAGCAAACCCATGAATTGAAATGGGAATCGCGCGCTTATCTGTTTCTGTGCCAGCACTCTTGGAGTAAACTCAAATTTTAGGAGACTCTTCTCCGTCCGTGGCCGCCACGGACGGCGCGGAGGGGCTACGCGCATGGCTGTCGTAGCTGAATGGCTGAGGATCGTTAATCATGGCTGAAGACATGGATCGCGGTGTCGAGATCGCGCAAGCCACCGAGGGCACCGAGCCCAGTCCGGCAACCCAACGCATCCAGTTCAGGCCAAGCGAGCGGATCGTCATCGACCTGCGGCCCGGCGAGACTGTCGCCATCGACGCTCCGCAGAGCGATCTTACATATGCGGTCCAGGACGGAAACGTCCTGATCAGACACGCGAATGGCGGGCAAGTCGTCTTGCGCTACGACGGCGACGGATCGGTGCCGGCCTACGTGTCGATCGCGGACAGCGTGCAGGCCTATGCGGATCTGCTCGTCATTGCCCTGCAGAATGTCGAAACCGCGGCGGGGCCGACGTCAGGCGGCGGGACCCCCGGTGGTGATACCCAACTGGCCGGGGCGCTCGGGCTGACCTCGCTTGAATTCGGCGCGGCCAACGAGACGACGCTTAGCGGTGCTTTGGGGCTGGGCGAGGGCGATCTCTCGGGCCCTCTGCCGCTCGACCTCGTGACCTTCGGCGCTGAAGAGGGGGAGTCGACTGCATCGACGACAGGTGTCGATACCGCCGAAGCGCCGACGCTTCAGGTGACGGCGGCGTCCGGAGCAGAGGACGCGCCGATTGCGCTCGCGATTCAGGCGGCTCTTGTCGATACCGACGGGTCCGAAACGCTGTCGATCGCGATTACCGGCGTCCCCGATGGCGCGACCCTGTCGGGCGGTACGCGGAACGCAGATGGCAGTTGGACATTGGTGGCTGCGGACCTTGATGGTCTGACCATCACGCCGCCAGCAAATAGCAGCGGGTCCTTTACGCTGACGATTGTCGCGACGGCGACAGAAGCGACCGATGGGAGCGTCGCATCAGCGACCGCGACGCTGGCGGTGACCGTGGCCCCTGTCGCGGATGCGCCTGGTCTGACGGTCTCTCCGGCAACGGGCTCCGAGGACACGGCAATTGCGCTGTCGATCTCGACCTCCGCGACGGATTCGTCCGAGACGGTGTCGGTCGTTATCTCCGGTGTTCCGTCCGGCGCGACGCTGTCTGGCGGCACGAACAACGGCGACGGCAGCTGGACGCTTTCGCCTGCACAGCTGAGCGGCCTGACGATCACGCCGCCAGCGAACAGCGACGCCGATTTCACCCTGACGGTCGTGTCGACGTCGACCGACGGCTCGGCGAGTGCGTCGACCAGCCAGACGCTTTCTGTGACGGTCAATCCGGTCGCCGATGCTCCGAACCTGACGGTTGCGGCAGCGACGGGGTCCGAGGACACGGCGATCGGCCTGTCGATCTCGACCTCCGCGACGGATTCGTCCGAGACGGTGTCGGTCGTTATCTCCGGTGTTCCGTCCGGCGCGACACTGTCTGGCGGCACGAACAACAACAACGGCACCTGGACGCTGACGCCTGCGGATCTGGCTGGTCTGACGATCACGCCGCCAGCGAATAGCGACGCGGACTTCACACTGACGGTGACGTCGACCTCGACGGACGGCTCGGTGAGCGCGTCCACGAGCCAGACGCTCGCGGTGACGGTGAACCCGGTCGCGGATGCGCCTGGTTTGACGGTCTCTGCCGCAACAGGTTCCGAAGACACGGCGATCGGCCTTTCGGTCTCGACCTCGGCGACGGATCCGTCGGAGAGCCTGTCCATCGTGATCTCGGGTGTTCCGTCGGGCGCGACGCTCTCGGCCGGCACGAACAACAACGATGGCACCTGGACGCTGGCGCCTCATCAGCTGAGCGGCCTGACGATCACGCCTCCTGCGAACAGCGATGCCGACTTCACGCTGACGGTCGTGTCGACCTCGACGGACGGTTCGGTGGGCGCGTCCACGAGCCAGACGCTCGCGGTGACGGTGAACCCGGTCGCGGATGCGCCTGGTTTGACGGTCTCTGCCGCAACA
>CAIOSQ010000220.1 GCA_903860935.1 uncultured Rhodospirillales bacterium
GGCGCCGGCGCGGCAGCCGCGGCCTTCACGGCGGGCGCCGCGGCGGCGGGCGCGGCGGCCTTGGCGGCGGTCTTCGCGGGTGCGGCACCGGCGGTGATCATACCGAGAAGCGCGCCGACATTGACCGTCGCGCCGGCCTCGGCGCGGATCTCGGCGATGCTGCCCGCGGTGGGCGACGGCACTTCGACCGTGACCTTGTCGGTCTCGAGTTCAACCAGCGGCTCGTCGGCGGCGACGGCGTCGCCCACCTTCTTGAACCATTTGGCCACCGTCGCTTCGGTCACCGACTCGCCCAGCGCGGGCACCTTGATCTCGACCGCCATGTTCCTGGTCCTTTCCCGAATCGCGCGAAACCGTCAGGCCTTGAGGGCCTCGTCGACGAGCTTCGCCTGTTCCTGATTGTGACGCTTGTAGAGACCCGTGGCCGGCGACGCCGCCTCGGGGCGGCCGACATAGCGCGGACGCTTGGCCGCGATGCCGATGGCACCGAGCACCTGCTCGATACGACGGTCGACGAAATGCCAGGCGCCCATGTTGTAGGGCTCTTCCTGGCACCAGACGACCTCGGCCTTCCGGTAGCCCTGGAGTTCCTTCTCCAGCGTGCGGAAGGGGAACGGATAGAGCTGCTCGACGCGCAGCAGCGCGACATCGTCGATGCCGCGCTTCTCGCGCTCCTCGAACAGGTCGTAATAGACCTTGCCGGTGCACAGGACGACACGCCGCACCTCGTCGGCGGCGACAAGCTTGCCGGTCTCGGGCAGCACGCGGTGGAAGGTCGTCCCAGGCCCCATGTCGGCGAGCGCCGACGTCGCGAGCTTGTGGCGCAGCAAGGATTTCGGCGTCATCACCACGAGCGGCTTGCGGAAAGGCCGCCGGACCTGCCGGCGCAGCGCATGGAAGTAATTCGCCGGGGTCGTGAGGTTGACGACCTGCCAGTTGTCCTCGGCGGAGAGCTGGAGGAAGCGCTCCGGCCGCGCCGAGGAATGCTCGGGTCCCTGGCCCTCATAGCCATGCGGCAGCAGCAGCACGAGGCCGGACATGCGCAGCCATTTCGACTCCGAGGAGCAGATGAACTGGTCGATCATCACCTGCGCGCCGTTGACGAAATCGCCGAACTGGCCTTCCCAGCAGACCAGGGCGTTGGGTTCGGCGAGGGAGTAGCCGTAGTCGAAGCCCAGCACGCCGAACTCGGAGAGCGGAGAGTCGATGACCTCGAACTGCGCCTGCCCGTCGCGGACATGGTTGAGCGGCAGGAAACGCTCCTCGCTCTCCTGGTCGACGAGAACGGAGTGGCGTTGCGAGAACGTGCCGCGCCCCGAATCCTGGCCCGACAGACGCACCGGGGTGCCCTCGGCGAGCAAGGTGCCGAAGGCGAGCGCCTCGGCCGTCGCCCAGTCGAGACCGGCACCCGCCTGCAGCGCGCGCTGGCGGGCGTCGAGCACGCGGCGCAGTGTGCGGTGGATGCGATGCGTCTCCGGCACGCGGGTCAGCGCGTCGGCGACGGTCTTGAGCAGGTCGAGCGGCACTTCCGTGTCGCCGCGGCGGTCCTCTCCCGAGGCGACCTCCATGCCGGTCCACTTGCCCTCAAGCCAGTCGGCCTTGTTCGGCTTATAGCCCTTGGCGGCCTCGAACTGGGTTTCGAGATGCGCATGGAACTCGGCGACGACGGACTCGGATTCCTCCGCAGTCAGCGTGCCCTCGCCGACGAGGCGCTGCGCGTAGATCGCGCGGGTCGTCGGGTGCTTGGCGATCGCGCGATACATCTGCGGCTGGGTGAAGCCCGGCTCGTCGGACTCGTTATGCCCGTGGCGCCGGTAGCACATCATGTCGATGATGACGTCCTTCTTGAAGCGCTGGCGGAACTCGGTCGCGATCCGCGCGACATGCACCACCGCTTCGGCGTCGTCGCCGTTCACGTGGAAGATCGGCGACATGATCATCTTGCCGACATCGGTCGGATAGGGCGACGACCGCGAATATTGCGGCGAGGTCGTGAAGCCGATCTGGTTGTTGACGATGAAATGGATCGTGCCGCCGACGCGATAGCCCTTGAGTTCGGAAAGCATCAGCGTCTCGCCGACGAGGCCCTGCCCCGCGAAGGCCGCATCGCCATGCATCAAGATCGCCATCACCTCGCCCATCGCGTCTTCGCGCGACAGGGCGGGGTTGGACTGCATGCGCTGCACCTGCTTCGCCCGCACCTTGCCGAGCACGACCGGATTGACGGCCTCGAGATGCGACGGATTGGCCTGCAGCGAGAGATGGACGACGTTGCCGTCGAAGCTGCGATCGGCCGACGTGCCCATGTGGTACTTCACGTCGCCGGAGCCCTGCACATCCTCGGGGTTGGCGGGAATGCCCTGGAATTCCGAGAAGATCGCCGCGTAGGGCTTCGACATGAAATTCGCGAGCACGTTGAGGCGCCCGCGATGCGGCATGCCGATGCAGACCTCCCTGAGGCCCAGTTGCCCGCCGCGCTTGAGGATCTGCTCCAGCGCCGGGATCATCGCCTCGCCGCCTTCGAGCCCGAAACGCTTGGTGCCGGTGTATTTCTTGTCGAGGAACTGCTCGAACTTTTCGGCCGCCGTCAGCCGCTCGAGGATGGCTTTCTTCCCCTTCGCGGTGAAGTCGGTGTGGTTGCGGATCGACTCGATGCGCTCCTGGATCCAGGCCTTCTGCTCGGGATCCGACATATGCATGAACTCGACGCCGATCGAGCCGCAATACGTGTCGCGCAGGACCTGGACGATCTCGCGCAGGGTCGGCGTCTCGAGGCCGAGCACACCGTCGATGAAGATCTGCCGGCCCATGTCGGCGTCGCTGAAACCGTAGGTCGCGGGCTCGAGCTCGGGATGGCGATCGCGCGGCTTCAGGGCGAGCGGATCGAGATTTGCCTCGAGATGGCCGCGGATGCGATAGGCGCGGATCAGCATGAGCGCGCGCACGGAATCACGCGTCGCGGCACGCACCTGATCGGGCGAGACATCCGGCTTGGCAGCCTGGGGCGCGGCCGGCGCAGCGCCCTTGGCGCCGCGCTTGGCCGGCGGTTCCGGCTCGGCGACCCCGATGACCTTGGCGCGGGGACCGCGCGCCCAGGACGGGCCGCGCAGCTCGCCGCCGAGCGCAGCAGCCTCCTCGGCGAGCCCGTCGAACACGGCCTGCCAGCTGGCGTCGACCGAATTCGGGTCCGCGAGCCAGCGCTCGTGCAACTCGGCGATGAAGGCGCCGTTGGCGCCGGTAAGGAAGGAGGCGAGGGTCTGTGTCATGGCACCGTTCACAATCGACGGCGCGCCGCCGCGGCGCGCCCGCGCAGAAACTCCGACCGCCGGCTCATGATCGGGCGCCGGCATGGCCCGTTCCCCTCCCCCGGATGCCGAACCGGCCGCGCGCCCGCCTGGCAGGCGCGCGGCGGCGCGTCATCCGCGCATCGCCTTCAGCATCGTCGAGCCGAGGGCGGCGGGCGAGTCAGCGACATGGATCCCGGCCGCGCGCATCGCCTCGACCTTGAAATCAGCGGTGTCGTTGCCGCCGGAGATCACGGCGCCGGCATGTCCCATGCGGCGCCCCGGGGGCGCCGTGCGGCCGGCGATGAAGCCGACGATCGGCTTGCGTGTTCCGGAAGCCTTGAGGAACTCGGCACCCTTGACCTCGGCGTCGCCACCGATCTCACCGATCATGATGATGCCCTGGGTCTCCGGATCGGCGACGAACATTTCCAGGCAGTCGACGAAATTGGTCCCATTGACCGGGTCGCCGCCGATTCCGATGCACGTCGTCTGGCCAAGGCCCGCGGCCGTCGTCTGCGCCACGGCCTCGTAGGTCAGCGTGCCGGAGCGCGACACGATGCCGATCCGGCCGCGCTGGTGGATATGGCCGGGCATGATGCCGATCTTGCATTCGCCCGGCGTGATCACGCCGGGGCAGTTCGGTCCGATCAACCGGGTCTTCGAGCCGCCCAGCGCACGCTTCACCCGCACCATGTCGAGCACGGGAATGCCCTCTGTGATGCAGACGACCAGCGGCAGTTCGGCATCGATCGCCTCGAGGATCGCGTCCGCGGCGAAGGGCGGCGGAACGTAGATCACCGATGCGTTGCACCCCGTCGCCGACCGCGCGGCCGCGACGGTGTCGAAGACCGGCAGGTCGAGATGCGTGCTCCCGCCCTTGCCGGGGGTCACGCCGCCGACCATCCTGGTCCCGTAGGCGATGGCCTGTTCGGAATGGAAGGTTCCCTGCGCGCCGGTGAAGCCCTGGCAGATCACCTTGGTGTTCTTGTCGACGAGGACGGCCATGGTTATGCGGCCTCCTTCACGGCCTTGACGATCTTTTCCGCGGCGTCGGCGAGGTTGTCCGCCGACAGGATCGGCAGTCCCGACTGCTTCATGATCTTCTTGCCGAGTTCCACGTTCGTGCCCTCGAGGCGCACGACCAGCGGAACGTTCAGCGCGACCTCGCGCGCCGCGGCGACCACGCCCTCGGCGATCACGTCGCAGCGCATGATCCCGCCGAAGATGTTCACCAGGATCCCCTCGACGTTGGGATCGGACAGGATCAGCTTGAAGGCCGCGGTCACGCGTTCCTTCGTCGCGCCGCCCCCGACATCGAGGAAGTTGGCGGGCTCGCCACCATAGAGCTTGATGATGTCCATCGTCGCCATGGCAAGACCGGCGCCATTGACCATGCAGCCGATATTGCCGTCGAGCTTGACGTAGTTGAGCTCGTGCTTGCCGGCCTCGAGCTCCATCGGGTCTTCCTCGTCGGTGTCGCGCAGCTCGGCGACCTCCTTGTGGCGGAAGAGCGCGTTGTCGTCGAAGTTCATCTTCGCATCGAGCGCGAGGACGTCGCCGGCGCCGGTCACGACCAGCGGATTGATCTCGACGACCGACGCGTCGAGATCGATGAAGGCCTTGTACATCGCATCGAGGAACTTCACCGCGGTGCCGACCTGCTTGCCCGCGAGGCCGAGGCCGAAGGCCACGCGGCGCGCATGATGACCCTGCAGCCCGGTCACCGGATCGATCGCGATCTTGACGATCTTCTCGGGATGGTTGGCGGCGACCTCCTCGATCTCCATGCCGCCCTCGGTCGAGGCGACGACGGTGACGCGGCCAGTGGCGCGATCGACGAGCATCGAGAGATACAGCTCGCGCTTTATGTCGCAGCCGTCTTCGACATAGAGGCGCTTGACCTCCTTGCCCTTGGCGCCGGTCTGCTTGGTGACGAGCACGTTGCCGAGCATCGCCGCGGCATTGGCCTTCACGTCTGCGACCGACTTGACGACGCGCACGCCGCCCTTGCCGTTCGGATCGTTCGAGAAGCGCCCGGCGCCGCGACCGCCGGCATGGATCTGGGACTTGACGACCCAGACCGGGCCCGGCAATTGCTGCGCGGCCTTCTCGGCCTCTTCGGGCGTGTAGGCCACGAAGCCCTTGGGCACCGCGACGCCGTATTTCGCGAGCAGCTGCTTCGCCTGATACTCGTGGATGTTCATCTCGGGACCTCCGGCGGCTCAGCCGCCCATCAGCTTCTTTGTCGCTTCGACAAGGCCCTTCACGGCGTTGACCGAGTGGTCGAACATCTTCTTCTCGTCCTCGGTCATCGCGATCTCGACGATCTTCTCGACGCCGCCGGCGCCGATGATCACCGGCACGCCGACATAGATGCCGTCGACGCCATACTGGCCGGTCAGATAGGCCGCGCAGGGCAGCAGGCGCTTCTTGTCGCGCAGATAGCTTTCGGCCATCGCGATCGCCGACGAGGCCGGCGCATAGAAGGCAGAGCCGGTCTTGAGCAGGTTGACGATCTCGGCGCCGCCGTCGCGCGTGCGCTGGACGATCTTGTCCAGGCGTTCCTGCGTGGTCCAACCCATCTTGACGAGGTCAGGCAGCGGGATACCGGCGACGGTCGAGTAGCGCACCAGCGGCACCATCGTGTCGCCATGTCCGCCGAGGACGAACGCGGTCACGTCCTCGACCGAGACCTTGAACTCATCGGCGAGGAAGTGGCGGAAGCGCGCCGAGTCGAGCACGCCGGCCATGCCGACGACGCGGCTGGCGGGGAAGCCCGTGACGTCCTTCATCACGCCGACCATCGCATCGAGCGGGTTCGTGATGACGATCACGAAGGCGTTCGGCGCATGCGCCTTGATGCCCGCGCCGACGGCCTGCATGACCTTGGTGTTGATGCCGATCAGGTCGTCGCGGCTCATGCCCGGCTTGCGCGGCACGCCCGCCGTGACGATCACGACGTCGGCACCCGCGATGTCGGCGTAGTTCGACGTACCTTTGTAGGCGGTGTCGAAGCCTTCGACCGGGGACGCCTGGGCGATGTCCAGCGCCTTGCCCTTGGCGACGCCCTCGGCGTCCGGAATGTCGAGCAGGACGACGTCACCGAGTTCCTTGACCCCGGCGAGCAGCGCCAGCGTGCCGCCGATCTGACCCGCGCCGACCAGCGCGATTTTATTGCGAGCCATGCCGAATTCCTCGTTTGGGGAAAGGCGCTTAACGAATTTCCGCAGCGCCGACGGGGCGAAAACTGCCGGCGTTGTACCCCCGCGGGGCCGACCCCGCAAGCAATCACGCGCCCGGCGGGGTCAGTTTAGGTGCGGTGCAGCAAGATAGGCGGCGCTCTGCATCTCATGCAGGCGCGAGGCGGTGCGACGGAACTCGGCGGCGTGATCGCCGGCCTGATGCAGGGCGTCCGGCGCGGCGGCGGCCGAACAGACCAGCTTCGTGCGGTGCTCGTAAAGGGCGTCGATCAGGGTGACGAAGCGCCGCGCCTCGTTGCGCCGTTCGGCCGACAGAAGGGGAACGCCATCGAGGACGAGGGTGTGGAACCCGCGCGCCAGGGCGAGGAAATCCGCCGCGCCCAGCGGCTGCGCGCAGAGCTCCGCGAAGCTGGCCCGGGCAACGCCCTTGGCGGCGAGGCGCAGGCGCAGCACGCGCCCCTGGACCGGCAATTCGGCCGCGCGAGGCTCGGCACCGGCGGTCAATTCGGCGAAGGCCCGGTCGAGTGCGCGGTCGGCAGCCGGGCCGAGCGGCGTGTGGAACACGGTCATGGCCCGGATCCGGTCGCGCCGGTAATCGAGCCCCCCATCGAGTTCCAGAATGTCGAGCCGCTCCTCGATCAGCGCGATCGTCGGCAGGAAACGCTCGCGCTGCAATCCGCCGGCATAGAGATCGCGCGGCGCGGTGTTCGAGGTCGCGACGACGGCCACGCCCGCATCGAACAGGCCGGCGAGGAGGCGGCCCAGGATCATCGCGTCGGCGATGTTGGTGACCTGGAATTCGTCGAAGCACAGCAGGCGCAGCTCGGCGGCCAGTTCGGCGGCGACCGGAGCGATCGCGTCGGCCTCGGCCCGCAACTGGCGGCGCCGGTGCAACCGCTCGTGGATCTCGATCATGAAGGCGTGGAAATGGACCCGCCGACGCGGGACCGGACCAAGCGCATCGTTGAACAGGTCCATCAGCATGGACTTGCCGCGGCCGACCGGCCCGTGGATGTAGACGCCGCGCGGCGCCGGGGGCGGTGCCGGACGCGCGGCAAGGCCCAGGCGGGCCAGCCAGCCCCGGCCGGGCGCTGCCAGCCGGTCGGGCGCGGACAATTCGGCATGCAGCAGGTCCAGTCGCGCGGCGATGCGCTCCTGGGCCGGATCACCCTTTACGCCGCCGAACTCGACGCGGTCGCGGTAGCGCGAAAGCGGCGACGCGCTGGGGGACAAATGCGAAGACATCGGCGCAAAACGGGGCCGACGCCACCGGACCCCTTGGGTCGGATGGCGCCGGATCGGGGCTCAGGCGGCCTTTTCGACGTCCTCGTCCTCGGGACCGACGACGTCCTCCTCCTCGACCTCGGGGACGGTGTCGTCATCGTCGTCGTCGGGCGCCTCGTCGACGCCCTCGGGCGCGGCGGCGGCGGTCGGCGCGGCCGGACGCGCGCCCGGGTTCCGGAACAACGCGTCGTTGAGCCGGTTGCGGAGGGTCGGCGCCGGAAAGGCGCGGATCTCGGGGTTCAGTTTCTCCAGCACCCTCTCGCCGGTCGCGGTGATGCTGCCGCTGTCGATCGTCCCGGTGGCCCAGCCTTCGGCGAGGCAGCGCTTGAACGCCGCCTTGATGTGGTCCGGGGACGCGCTGAACGACACGGCGGCACCGCCATGGCGCTTGAGCGCGGTGAGCACCTTCGCCTCGAAGGCGCCGGGGGCACGCAGACCGGGCGCGCGCGGCGCCGGAGCGGGCTTGGCCGGCTTGGCCGGGGCTGTCGGGGCGGCCTTCGCTGCCGCCACGTCGACGGCAGGCGGCGCAGTTTCTTGCGGTTCCGCCTTGCGTGCGGGCGTCTTGGCTGCGGCCTTCGCGGCCGGCGCCTTGACGACAGGCGCCTTGACGACAGACGCCTTGACGACAGGGGCCTTGGTCGCGGCTGGCTTGGATGCCGGAACCTTGGGGGCGGCGGCCTTCGCGATCGGCGCTTTACCCGCGGCCTTTGGCCCAGGGTCCTTGGACACGGGGTCCTTGGACGCGGGGCCCTTGGACGGGTTGGCTTTGGACGGGGGGGCCTTGGACGCGGGAGATTTGGACACGGGGGCCTTTGACACGGGGGCCTTGGCCGCAGCGGCTTTGGCCGCGACGGGCTTGGCGGGCGCGTGTTCAACATCGTTCCCGGGAGTGGAAGAGCCGTGACCATCTCCAATATGACAATCAAAGGCGGGGATGTTTCGAGATTAAGCGATGTTGGCGGAGCCATCTCATTAAGAACCGAATCCGGAACTGTAGCCAGATACTCGTTAGGAACGCTGAACCTGGTGAATTCGACAGTCACAGGCGCGAAAGCACAAGTCGGCGGCGGAATTTATAGTATAGGAACATTGAC
>CAIOSQ010000221.1 GCA_903860935.1 uncultured Rhodospirillales bacterium
CGACATTCGCCGCCGAGACACGCAGAGCGCCGTCCTCGCGCCGCCGCAGCGCAGCGCCGCAGGACACGCCGAGCCAGCGGCCGAGCACGTCCGTGAACCGCAGGTGGAGCGCCTCGCAACCCTCGCCGTGGGCGAGCGCAGCGAGATCCGCCACCGAAATCGTCGTCTCCGTCATGCCCCCAGCCTCCGACGCCGGCGCGCGAATGTCGCCGAGGCACGCGCATTACCCCGGATGCGAAGCGGCTACGCGCGAAAGGCTTGAATTCGCGCCGCCGGACCGGTTTGCTGCATCACTCTTCGGGCATACGCCCGCACCCGAAAGCCCGTCGCGAGGATCCGCCCATGACACGTGCCCTGCCCGTCGCCGATTGCCTGCCCGTCGACCACGATGCGGCCCTGCTGATCGGGCGCGCCTGGAAGCCCGGCGCCAATGGCGGCCCGTGCGTCGTCGCCGTGCGCGGCGACGACCTCGTCGACCTGTCGCCGGTCTATACGACCTCGAGCGGGCTGCTCGATGGCCTCGACCGCGCGCAGCTGCGCGGCCACATCGCCAATGCCGCGCGCCTCGCCGGGCTCGCCGAGACGATCGCCAATTCCGACGAGGCCGGCCGCGACCCCGGACGTCCCTGGCTGCTCGCGCCGGTCGACCTGCAGGCGATCAAGGCCGCCGGCGTGACCTTCGCGCAGAGCATGGTCGAGCGCGTGATCGAGGAGCAGGCCCGCGGCGACGCCTCGGCCGCCGACGCGATCCGCCGCGAGATGACGGCGGCGATCGGAACCGACCTGTCGAAGATCGTCCCCGGCTCGCCGCAGGCCGAGGAACTCAAGCGGATCCTGGTCGCGAAGGGCAAATGGTCGCCCTATCTGGAGGTCGGGATCGGCCCCTATGCCGAGATCTTCACGAAGTCGCAGCCGATGTCGGCGGTGGGCCACGGCGCCGATGTCGGCCTGCATCCCGAATCGACCTGGAACAATCCCGAGCCCGAGGTGGTGATCGTCGCGGATCCGCAGGGACGGCTGGTCGGGGCGACGCTGGGCAACGACGTCAACCTGCGCGATTTCGAAGGCCGCTCGGCGCTGCTCCTCGGCAAGGCCAAGGACAACAACGCCAGCTGCGCGCTCGGCCCCTTCATCCGCCTCTTCGACGGCGATTTCACGCTCGACACCGTGTCGAACGCCGACATCGCGCTCACCGTCGAGGGACCGGACAATTACCGCCTCGAGGGCAAGAGCTCGATGTCGCGCATCAGTCGATCGCCCGCCGCGATCGCCGCCCAGGCAGCCGGTCGCCACCACCAGTATCCCGACGGCTTCGTGCTGTTCTGCGGCACGATGTTCGCGCCGACCGACGATCGCGACGGCAAGGGCATGGGCTTCACGCACAAGATCGGCGATGTGGTGACGATCTCGACGCCGCGCCTCGGCCGGCTCGTCAACCGGGTCCGCCTTTCGACCGACTGCGCGCCCTGGAGCTTCGGCACCCTCGCGCTGATGCGCAATCTGGCCGCGCGCGGCCTGCTGCGGAGCTGAGCGACCCATGACCCGAGTCGTCTGGCAGTCCGGGGCCGATCGTCTGGCGGAGCTCGCCCGCACCGTGCCGCTGCCCGTGGTGCCCACGAGCTTCCTGTTCCTGCGTCACGGCGAGACCGACGGCAATCTCAAGGGCCATTACCAGCGCGAGGACCAGCCGCTCAACGCGACCGGAGAGGCCCAGGCGGCGGCGGCGGCGCGCATCCTCGCGGGCGAGGCGGTCGGCGAGATCGTCGCCAGCCCGATGGCGCGCGCCTGGCGCACCGCGTCGCTCGCGGCCGAGCCCCATGCGCTGGCGCCGCAACCCGAGCATCGCATCCGCGAACGCGTCTTCGCGGCGCTGTTCGGCCAGCCCAACCACGATTTCGACTGGGCCAAGGATCCGCCCGGCTGCGAGACGCTGCATGATTTCGTGACCCGCGTACGCGGCGGCCTCGCCGACGCGCTGGCGACCGAGGCGCCGCCCGGGCGCGAACGCCTGGTCGTCGCCCATGGCGGCGTGCTGCTGGTCCTGACCGCGCTGCTCGACATCGACCTCCATGCCGACCTGCACCGCAACGCCACCCCGCTGCGCTTCCGGCGTAACGGTGCCGGCTGGCGGGCGGAGCGGCTCGGATCGGATGCGGCATCATGACCGCCGATCGCGTCGCCATCGCCGGTGGCCGGTTCGCGGCCACGATCGATCCGCTGGGCGCCGAGCTTTCCTCGCTGCGCGTGGACGGCGCGCGCGAGATCCTGTGGCAAGGCGATCCCGCCTGGTGGAGCGGCCGCGCGCCGCTGCTCTTCCCGGTGGTCGGCCGCTCGCCCGACGGTCGGGCACGCTGGCGCGGCGCCAGCTTCGACATGCCGCCCCATGGCGTCGCGCGGCAGAGCAGCTTCGCCGTGCGCGAGGCCCGTGCCGACGCCGCGCGTTTCGAACTGCGCGACGACGCCTCCACGCGTCGCCATTATCCCTTCGCCTTCCGCCTCGTCGTCGCCTACCGCCTCGATGCCGACGGGCTGACGATGACGGCGAGCGCCGAGAACCTGTCGCGCGACACGCCGATGCCCGCGGGGCTAGGCTTCCATCCGGGCTTCGCGTGGCCGCTGGTCGAGGGCGCCGCCAAGACCAGCCACGCGCTGATCTTCGAGGCGCCGGAGCCTGCCCCGATCCGGCGCATCGATCGGACCGGCCTGATGCTGCGCCACGGCCTGCCGACGCCGGTGCGGGGCCGGCGCCTGGATCTCGTGGACACGCTGTTCACCGACGACGCGATCATCTTCGACCGGCTCGTCAGCCGCCGGGTCTGGTTCGGCGTGCCCGGGCAACCGGGACTGCGCGTCGACTTCCCGGATTGCCCGCATCTCGGCGTGTGGATGCGTCCCGGCGCGCCGTATCTGTGCATCGAACCCTGGCAGGGCTTCGCGCCGGAGATCGGCGACGACGGGGATCTTGCGCGGCGCCCGGGCAGCGTGATGCTGCCGCCGGGCGGCGCGCTGGTCCGCACGCTGCGCATCGCGCTCGACGACGTTCCCGGCGCGTAGCGGATGATCCGCGCGGGTGGACGCGCGGATCAGGCTCGAAGCTCAGGCCCGGACGCCGCCGCTCAGCGCGGAAGCGTGCTGCGCCCCATCAGGCTTTCGTCGATCGCGCGGGCGCATTGGCGGCCCTCGCGGATCGCCCAGACGACCAGGGACTGGCCGCGACGCATGTCGCCGGCGGCGAACAGCTTCGGCACCGAGCTCCGGTAATCCGTGGTGTTCGCCAGGACGTTGCCGCGCCCATCGAGCGTGACGCCTGCCTGCTCGATCATCCCGGGCTTGCGCGGCCCGACGAAGCCCATCGCCAGAAGGACGAGATCGGCCTTCAGTTCGAAGGCGCTGCCGGGCACCTCGCGCATCGCCATGCGCCCATCATCGCCCTTCGCCCATTCGACGCGCACGCATTCAAGCGCGCGCAGCTTGCCGCCCTCGCCGAGCGCACGCTTCGTCATCACCGCGAAATCGCGTTCGCAGCCTTCCTCGTGAGAGGACGAGGTGCGCATCTTCAGCGGCCAGTCCGGCCAGGTGAGCGCCTTGTCTTCCTTCTCGGGCGGCTGCGGCATCACCTCGAGTTGCGTCACCGAGGCCGCGCCATGGCGGTTGGACGTGCCGACGCAATCCGACCCGGTGTCGCCGCCGCCGATGACGACGACATGCTTGCCCTTGGCGCTGAGCGTGCCGCGCGGCGCGGCGCGAGATTCGTCGTCGCCCGCGACGCGCTTGTTCTGTTGCGTCAGGAAATCCATCGCGTAGTGGATGCCGTCGAACTCGCGGCCCGGCACCTGGAGGTCGCGCGGCCATTCCGCGCCGCCGGTCATGGCGACGGCGTCGTAGCCCTCGAGCAGAGACTTCACCGAAATCGTCGCGCCGACCTCGACGCCGGTGCGGAACTCGACGCCCTCGGCCTCCATCTGCCGCATCCGCCGATCGATCAGATGCTTCTCCATCTTGAAATCGGGGATGCCGTAGCGCAGCAGGCCGCCGACGCGATCCGACTTCTCGAACAGCGTCACGGCATGCCCGGCGCGCGCCAGTTGCTGCGCGCAGGCAAGCCCCGCCGGTCCCGAACCGACGACCGCCACCCGCTTGCCCGTCCGGCGCGCGGCGGGTTGCGGCACGATCCAGCCCTCGTCCCAGCCGCGATCGACGATCGCGCATTCGATCGATTTGATCGTCACCGGGTTGTCGTCGATGTTGAGCGTGCACGACGCCTCGCACGGCGCCGGGCAGATGCGGCCGGTGAATTCCGGGAAGTTGTTGGTCGAGTGCAGGGTCTCGAGCGCCTCGCGCCACTTGCCGCGGCGCACGAGGTCGTTCCAGTCCGGGATCAGATTGTTGACCGGGCAGCCGTTGTGACAGAACGGAACCCCGCAATCCATGCAGCGCGCGCCCTGTTTGCCGACCTCGTCGGCCGCCAGGGGAAGGACGAACTCCTTCCATGTCTTGAGCCGCGACTCGACCGTCTCGTAAGGCCGGTCCTGGCGTGCGATCTCGAGGAAGCCGGTGGGCAGACCCATGGCTGGAACTCCGCTCTGGACGTGTCGTTGACTATTCCGCCGCGACGCGCGCGGCGGCGTTGCGCATGTCGGTCAGGGCGCGGCGGTAATCCTTCGGCATCACCTTGACGAAGAGGCCACGCGCCCGCTCCCAATCCGCGAGCAGCGCCTTGGCGCGCAGCGACCCGGTATGGGCGGCATGGCGCTCGACGAGCAACCGCAACCGCTCGGCATCGAAACGCAGCATGTCGCCCATGCCGTTGTCGTCGACGCTCGGCGACGCCTGAAGCGGCCGCGCGGGATCGTCGGCGGCGGCCTGGTCGGGCGCACCCATCGGCTCGAGTTCGACCATCGCGAGGTTGCACAGCGACCGGAACCGTCCCGACGGATCGTAGACATAGGCGACGCCGCCGGACATGCCGGCCGCGAAATTGCGCCCGGTCTCGCCCAGGACGACGACCACGCCGCCGGTCATGTATTCGCAGCCATGATCGCCGGTGCCTTCGACCACGCACACCGCGCCCGAATTGCGGACCGCGAAGCGCTCGCCCGCGACGCCCTGGAAATACGCCTCGCCGGCGATCGCGCCGTAGAGCACCGTGTTGCCGACGATGATGTTGCGGGTCGGATCGCGCTCGGATTGCGGCGGCTGTCTAACGACGATGCGGCCACCCGACAGGCCCTTGCCGACATAGTCGTTGCCGTCGCCGGTCAATTCGAGCGCGACGCCGCGCGCCAGGAAGGCGCCGAAGCTCTGCCCGGCGGTACCGGTCAGCTTCACCTCGATCGTGGCGGGCGGCAGCCCGGCATGGCCGTGGCGCTTGGCGACCTCGCCGGAGAGCATCGCGCCCACCGTGCGGTTGACGTTGCGCACCGGACGCGCGATGCGCACCGGCTGACCTTGCTCGAGCGCGGGCATCGCCAGCGCGATGAGCTCGCGATCGAGCGCCGCCTCGAGCCCGTGGCTCTGGCGCTCGACGTTCCAGATCGCCACGCCCGGCTTCGCCGGCATCTGATGCAGCAGCCGGGACAGGTCGATGCCCTTCGCCTTCCAATGATCGAGGGCGCGGCGCATGTCGAGCCGATCGACCTGTCCGATCATCTCGTCGAGAGACCGGAAGCCCAGCTTCGCCATGATGGCGCGCAGCTCCTCGGCGACGAAGAAGAAGTAGTTGATCACGTGCTCGGGCTGGCCGGTGAAGCGCTTGCGCAGCACCGGATCCTGCGTCGCCACGCCCACCGGACAGGTGTTCAGGTGGCATTTGCGCATCATGATGCAGCCCGCGGCGATCAGCGGCGCGGTGGCGAAGCCGAACTCGTCGGCACCGAGCAGCGCGCCGATCGCGACGTCCCGACCCGTGCGCAGGCCGCCATCGACCTGCACCGCGATGCGGCCGCGCAGTCCGTTGAGCACCAACGTCTGCTGGGTCTCGGCAAGGCCGATCTCCCAGGGCGAACCGGCATGGGTGAGCGAGGTCAGGGGCGAGGCGCCCGTGCCGCCCTCGAAGCCGGATATGGTGACATGGTCGGCGCGCGCCTTGCTGACGCCGGCGGCAACGGTGCCGACGCCGACCTCGGAGACGAGCTTGACCGAGATGCGCGCCGCGGGATTCACGTTCTTCAGGTCGTGGATCAGCTGGGCCAGATCCTCGATCGAGTAGATGTCGTGATGCGGCGGCGGCGAGATCAGCCCGACGCCCGGGGTCGAGTGACGGACACGGGCGATGTTCTTGTCGACCTTGTGGCCGGGGAGTTGACCGCCCTCGCCGGGCTTCGCGCCCTGGGCCATCTTGATCTGCACGTCGTCGGCGTTGACGAGGTATTCGGTCGTCACGCCGAAGCGGCCGGAGGCGACCTGCTTGATCGCCGAGCGCATCGAATCGCCGTTGGGCATCGGCTTGAAGCGGTCGGATTCCTCCCCGCCCTCGCCGGTGTTCGACTTGCCGCCGATCCGGTTCATGGCGATGGCGAGCGTCGTATGCGCCTCGCGGCTGATCGAGCCGAAGCTCATCGCGCCGGTGGCGAAGCGCCGGACGATGTCCTTCGCCGGCTCGACCTCGTCGAGAGGCACGGGTGTCTCGGCCCACTTGAACGCCATCAGGCCGCGAATGGTCAGCAACCGCTCGCTCTGCTCGTTGATGCTGCGCGCGAACTCCTCGTAGTCGGCGGCGCTGTTGCCGCGCACCGCATGCTGGAGCTTCGAGATGTTGGTCGGCGTCCAGGCATGGTCCTCGCCGCGCAGACGGAAGGCATAGTCGCCGCCGGCATCGAGCAGGGTGCGGTAGACCGGGTTGTCGCCGAACGCGTCGGCGTGGCGGCGGACCGTCTCCTCGGCGATCTCGCGCCAGCCCGCGCCCTCGATCGTCGTCGCCGTGCCCGTGAAGTATTTCTCGACGAAGGCCGAGGACAACCCGACCGCGTCGAAGATCTGCGCGCCGCAATAGGACTGGTAGGTCGAGATGCCCATCTTGGACATGACCTTGAGCAGACCCTTGCCGACCGCCTTGATGTAGTTCTTCTGCACCTCGTAGGCCTTGAGCGGCACGCCGTTCTCGACCCGGATCCGTTCCAGCGTCTCGAAGGCGAGATACGGGTTCACGGCCTCCGCGCCATAACCGGCGAGGCAGCAGAAATGATGGACTTCGCGCGCCTCGCCGGTCTCGACGACGAGACCGGTCTGGGTGCGCAGCCCGCGCTGGATCAGGTGATGGTGGACGGCCGCCGTCGCGAGCAGGGAGGGCACCGCGATCCGCTCGGCCGAGACCGCGCGGTCGGACAGGATCAGGATGTTGTTGTCCGCCAGGACCGAGTCCACGGCCTGGGTGCAGATCCGCTCCAGCGCGCGCTCCATGCCCTCGGCGCCATCGGCCGCGAGCCAGGTCGTGTCGATGGTCGCGGTGCGGAAGGCGCCGTCGAGCAGTTCGGAGATCGCGCGCACCTTCTCGAGTTCGGCATTGGTCAGCACCGGCTGAGACACCTCGAGCCGCTTATGCGTGCCGGCCTGGCGTCCGAGCAGATTGGGCCGCGGCCCGATCATCGTGACCAGCGACATCACCAGTTCCTCGCGGATCGGATCGATCGGCGGGTTGGTGACCTGGGCGAAATTCTGCTTGAAGTAGTTGAACAGCAGCTTCGACCGCTTCGACAGCACCGCGAGCGGCGTGTCGGTGCCCATCGAGCCGATCGGATCGTCGGGCTCCTTGGCCATCGGCTCGAGGAAGAACTGGAGGTCTTCCTGCGTATAGCCGAAGGCCTGCTGGCGATCGAGCAGCGCCGCGGGATCGTTGGCGGGCGGCACCGGCTGCGTCTCGGGCAGCGCGCTGAGTTCCTCGAGCTTGTGCTGCGTCGCCTTCAGCCAGGCCTCGTAGGGCTGCGCCTCGGCGAGGCCGCGCTTGAGTTCCTCGTCCTCGACGATACGCCCCTGCTCGAGATCGATCAGCAGCATCTTGCCGGGCTGCAGGCGCCATTTGCGGACGATCTTCTCCTCGGGGATCGGGAGCACGCCCGATTCCGACGCCATCACGACGAGGTCGTCGGACGTGACGATGAACCGCGCGGGGCGCAGCCCGTTGCGGTCCAGGGTCGCGCCGATCTGGCGGCCATCGGTGAAGGCGATCGACGCCGGCCCGTCCCAGGGCTCCATGAGCGCGGCATGGTACTCGTAGAAGGCCTTGCGCTTGGCATCCATCAACGGGTTGCCGGCCCAGGCCTCCGGGATCAGCATCATCATCGCATGCGACAGCGAATACCCGCCGGCGACGAGAAGTTCGAGCGCGTTGTCGACGCAGGCCGTGTCCGACTGCCCATGTGGGATCAGCGGCCACATCTTGTCGAGATCCGGCCCCAGCAGATCGGATTCCATCGTCCGCCGCCGCGCGTACATCCAGTTGACGTTGCCGCGGACCGTGTTGATCTCGCCGTTATGGGCGATGAAGCGGTAGGGATGCGCGAGCTTCCAGGACGGGAAGGTGTTGGTCGAGAAGCGCTGGTGCACGAGGCACAGCGCCGAGACCGTCAGGGGATCGCGCAGATCGGCGTAGAAGCTCTCGACCTGATGCGCGAGCAGCAAACCCTTGTAGACCACCGTGCGCGTCGAGAAGGACGGCATGTAGAACTGCGTCAGTCCCGGCAGGCCGTGCTTGCGCCCGAGATCGGCGAGCGGGTTCTGGGTCTGCTTGCGGATCGCCAGGATCTTGCGCTCGAACGCGTCCTGGTCGGCGATCCCGCGGCCGCGACCGACGATCGCCTGACGGATCACCGGCATCGCGGAAATCACCGTCGCGCCGAGACCGGTCAGGTCGACCGGCACGTCGCGCCAGCCGACGAGGTGCTGGCCCTCGACGCGGATGAAATGCTCGAAACGCTCGATCGCGAAGGTCCGCGCTGCCTCGTCCTGAGGCAGGAAGCACATCGCGACGGCATAGTCGCCGGGCGCCGGCAGTGTGCGGCCGGACTTGCCGGCCCAGTCGCGCAGCAGGGCATCCGGGATCTGGATCATGCACCCGGCCCCGTCGCCGACCAGCGGATCGGCGCCGACGGCGCCGCGATGGTCGAGATTGACGAGGATGCTCAAACCCTGGCGGACGAGATCATGCGATTTTCGGCCCTTGATGTCGGCGATGAAGCCGACACCGCACGAATCATGTTCGTTGCGCGGATCGTAAAGCCCCTGGCTGGGCGGAAAATCGCTCACGTCTACCCCCTGCCTGCCGGTCGCCGGCGCAGTTCGTGTTCCAATTGCGCTGCAAGATAGAAGCCAAGCCGCGGAAAACTACCGGCTCGCGGCGCCTTTGCCCAGATGCGCGGGACGCAGGCGCCGATGCTCCTATCGCAGTGCGACATGGAATAAACCGGCCGTCGCCGTCAATGGTGTTTTGCGGGTCCGGCTTGGTATACCGCTCGACCGGACCCGCGACGCGGGCAGAAAACGGCGTTGCGGAGGCGGACATGATCAAACGCGGCTATCTCGATTTCGCCTGGGGACAGGTGCATATGCGCATGGCGGAGGCGGATCCGGCGCTGCCTCTGCTGCTGCTCCTGCACCAGTCGCCACTCTCGGCGCGCAACTATGACCGCCTTCTACCGCTGCTGACGCCGGTCTGCCGACCGGTGGCGATCGACACGCCCGGCTATGGCGGCTCCGACCTGCCGGAGCGGCAATGGGAGGTCGCGGATTACGCCGCCCTCGTCCTCGCGATCGCCGACCGGCTCGGCGCGTCACGCTTCCATCTCTTCGCGCGCGCCACCGGCACGGTCTTCGCGCTCGCCACGGCCCTCGCGGCGCCGGCACGCCTGCACAGCCTCGCCCTCCACGGCATGCCCGTCTACACGGCCGAGGAGCGCGCCGACCGGCTCGCGCAATTCGCGCCGCCCTTCGCGCCGCGCGACGATGGCGGGCATCTCGCCTGGATCTGGCAGCGCATCCACACCGAATATCCCTGGATCGAGGCGCCGCTGGCGACGGAGTTCGTGCGCGACTACCTCGCCACCGGCGGCGATTTCGCGACCGCCTACCGCGCCATCTGGCGCTATGACCTGCGCGCCGCGGCCGCCGCCGGGCTCGCGGTTCCCACCCGCTGATCGGCGGCACCCGCGACCGGATCTTCTTCATGCACGCGCGCGCCCGGGCCCTTCTGCCGCACGCCCGCGCGGAAACCCTGGAGGATGCGACGGATTTCGTGGCCGAGCAGGAGCCGGAACGCTTCGCGTCCTTGCTGACCGGCTTCATCGCCCCGGCGCGCTGACGCGCCGACGCGCGGCCCGCGTCTCGCCGAACGCCAGCAGCAGCCCCGCGGCGACGATCACCGCCGCGCCGATCCAGGTCCAGCGATCGGGCAGGTCTCCGAACATCGCGTAGCCCAGGATCACCGCGCCGATCAGCTGCCAGTAGTTGAACGGCGACACGAGGCTCGCGTCGGCATAGGCGAGCGCGCGCGCGATGAAGTAATGCCCCAGCGCGCCGATCAGCCCCATGCTCGCCATCATCGCCGCGTCGCCGGCGCTGCGCGGCAGGACGAAATGGAACGGCACGATCGCCGACATGACGATCGTGCCCGCCACAACGGCGTAGAGCGTGGAGGTCTCGGCGCGATCGAAGGCCGCCGCCATCCGCGCCAGCACCTGGAACAGCGCGTAGAGCGCCGCGCTGGCGAAGATCGCGAGGCTCGGCCAGTCCAGCGCGCCCGGATCCGGCCGGATGACGACCATGACGCCGGCAAAGCCGGCCAGCACCGCCAGGAAACGGCCCCAGGACAGGCGCTCCCCCAGGATCGGCGCGGCGAGCAGCATCACCAGGAACGGCGCCACGAAGATGATCACCGAGCCCTTGGCGAGGTCGACATGGGGCATCGCGAAGAAGAACAGGCTGGTCGACAGCAGCATGATCAGCGACAGCGCGACCTGGACCCAGGGCCGCCGCGTGCGGAAAAGCGCCCGACCGCTGCGCGGCAGGAAGATCGCGAGCATCCAGAGCATATGGGTAAGCAGTCGCGCCCAGATCACCTGCTCGGGCGGATAGAGGCTGGCGAGATACTTGCCGAAGCCGTTCATCACGGGCAGCAGGCTCCCCGCGACCAGCATCAGGCCAATGGCCAGCAGGGGGCGATGGGTCAGCAGCGTCTCACGCGTCGTCACGCGCGCATTGAAGCACGGCGCGGACAGCAGCGGCAGTCGACAATGGCCGCGTGCCGACTAGAGTGCGCTGCCCGGCGACGCTGCGCGCCCTTCCCGAGGAATCCGAGATGTCCAGGTCCAGCAAGCCGATCCGCATCGGCGTCGATATCGGCGGCACCTTCACCGATCTTCAGATCCTCGATGCGCGCAGCGGCGCGATCGTCAGCCACAAGGTCGCGACGACGCCCGCCGATCCATCGATCGGCCTGATGGGCGGGCTCGCCGAGGCCGCGGCGCGGTTCGGCTTCGCGCTCGACGATGTGGGCTATCTTCTCCATGGCACCACCATCGCCACGAACGCCGTCCTGGAACGCAAGTTCCCGTCCGGCGCGCTGGTCGCCACCGCCGGCTTCGAGGACGTCCTGGAGATCGCGCGCCACGCGCGGCGCGAGGTCTATTCGGTGCGGCCGCGGCCCTTCCCGGTGCTGATCCCGCGCGACCGCCGGATCGGCGTCGCCGAGCGCATCTCCGGTTCCGGTGCCGTCGAGACCGCACTGACGCCGGCCGCCCTCGACGCGCTCGCCGCGCGCATCGCGGCGCTCGGCGTCGAGACCGTCGCGGTGGCGCTGCTCAACGCCTATGCAAACCCGGTCCATGAGGAGGCGATTGCCGCGCATCTCGCCACCGCGCTGCCCGCGGTCCAGGTATCGGTTTCCTCCGCGATCAGCCCGGAGATCCGCGAATACGAGCGCAGCTCGACCACCGTGCTCAACGCCCTGCTGATGCCGGTGGTGAAGGCCTATCTCGAGCGACTGGCGCGGCGCATGGATGACGCGCGCTTCGCGCCCCGACTGCTGATCGTCCAGTCGAACGGTCGGGTCTGCACGCCCGAGACCGCCGCGCGCGAGCCGGTCCGGCTGCTGCTCTCGGGGCCCAGCGGCGGCGCGCTCGCGGCGCTCCACCTGTCGCGCGCGCTGGGCGAGCCGGCGCTGGTCGGCGTCGACATGGGCGGCACGAGCTACGATGTCTCGGTGGTCCGCGACGACCGCATCGACCTCGTCAACCAGGGCGAGATCGACCGCATGCCGGTACGCGTGCCGATGATCGAGATCCGCACCATCGGCGCGGGCGGCGGATCGATCGCGCGCGTCGACGCGGGCCGCCGCCTCTGCGTCGGACCGGAAAGCGCGGGCGCGCGCCCCGGCCCCGTCTGCTATGGCCATGGCGGCACGGAGCCGACGGTGACCGACGCAAATCTCGTGCTTGGGCGGCTCGACCCCGCCTTCTTTCTCGGCGGGCGCATGCGCCTCGACGCGGCGGCGGCGCGCGCGGCGATCGAGGCGCGCGTCGCGCGGCCGCTGGGCCTCGCGACCGACGCCGCAGCGGCCGGCATCCTCACCATGACCAACGCCAACCTCGCCGCCGCCATCCGCCTCAGCCTGTTCGAGAAGGGGCTGGATCCGCGCGATTTCGCGCTGCTCTCCTTCGGCGGCGCCGGTTCGCTGCACGCGCTCGAGGTCGCCGAGGAACTCGGCATGCGCAAGGTGATCTTCCCGGTCGACGCCAGCACGCTCTCGGCCTGGGGCATCCTCCATTCCGATCTCGGCCATGACGTCGCACGCTCCCGGTTGCTCGCGGCCGCCCCCGCCAGCCTGCCCGCGCTCGCCGCGATGGCCGCGGACCTCGTTGCGCAGGGCGGGGCGCGTCTCGCCGCCGACGGCATCGCCGCCGCGGACCGGACCTTCGCCGTCTCGGCCGATCTGCGCTATCGCGGCCAGGCTTTCGAACTGACCGTGCCCTGGAGCTTCACGCACCCCGATCAGGCCGCGCTCGACCGGCTGGTCGCCGATTTCCATGCCGCCCACAGGCAGCGTTTCTCCTACGCCAATCCGGACGACGCCGTGGAGATCGTGACGCTTCGTCTGGCGGCGATCGGGCATCTGGCGCCGCCGGAGCGCCACGCCGCCGATCGGCGTGTCGAGGCGTCGCATGCGGCGACGCGTCCGGTATGGACCGGCGGCGGATGGTGCGATGTTCCCGTCCTCCGTCGCGCCGCGCTGGCGCCGGGAATCAGCCATGTCGGTCCCGCGATCGTCGAGGAGGACTACACGACGGCGCTGATCGTCCCGGGCTGGAACGTCGCGGCCGAAGGGGACGGGCATCTCGTCGCCCGCCGCACCGGCGGCACGACATCCCCGTCCAGGTCGTAGACGCCGATGGTCCAGGGTGAAGGGAAATCTGCTGGACCACTCAATCAATTGGTGTATTTTTGAACCGTGAATCTTCATTCATAGTGAGACACAAAATGGCGAAAACCCGCATCCCTGAAGAAAAGATCCGCGAGATCCTGGCCGAGCAGGAGAGCGGTGTGCCCGTTGCCGAGTTGATCAAGAAGCACCGAATTTCCTCGGCGACCTTCTACAATTGGAAGGCGAAGTACGGCGAGAACAAGGCCAGCGACGGCCCGCGTCGCGGCAGGCCGAAGGGCTCCAGGAATGCGCCGCAGGCCGCGCGCGCCGTGGCCCCCGCCGCCGTCACGACCGCCGGCGGCGCCGGTGGCCTGGCGGAGGAGAACAGCCGCCTCAAGATCATGCTCGTCGATCTGATGTTCGAGATCGACAGCCTGAAGAAGCAACTCGCCAAGCGCTGACCGCGCTGCGACAGTGCCGCTGTGCGGCCGCCTGCCCCGACCGGGGCGGGCGGCAGCGCTCCGGCCCGAGACGCCGGTCGGCCGCCGCGAGGCGTGCGTGGCCACCCCGGGGCCCGGGGCGCTCCCGAAGCGAGCGGAGAGGCCGATGACGACATCCCTGGACCCGATCGAACTGGAAGTCCTGCGTAACGCGCTCTCCGCCGCCGCGGCCGAAATGGATGTCACGGTCTGGCGCACCTCGCGTTCGACCATCGTACGCGAGATGCTGGACTACTCGACCGCGATCTACGACCGCGACGGCTTCAACGTCGCGCAGTCCGTGCGTATCCCCCAGCATCTCAACTCGATGGGCTATGCGCTGCGGCGCATCGTCGACGACTTCATTCCGCTCGCCGACTGGCAGGACGGCGACGTCGTGATCGCCAACGACCCCTATTGCGGCGGCCAGCACCTGCCGGACATCCTCGCCTTCCGCCCCGTCTTCCATGAGGGCGCCCGTGTCGCCATCGTCGGCACGCTCTGCCACCATCTCGATGTCGGCGGCATGTCCCCTGGCAGCTACACGGCGACGGCGACCGAGATCTACCAGGAAGGGTTGCGCATCCCGCCGCTGCGCCTCTACCGGGCCGGGCGCCGCAACGACGAGGTCTGGGCGATGCTGGGCCAGAACGTGCGCCAGCCCGCCATCGTCCTCGGCGACCTGCAGTCGCAGATCGCCTCGCTCGAGGTTGGGGTCGCCAATCTGCGCAAGCTCGCCGCGAAATATGGCGCCGAGACCCTGACCGCGGCCTGCGCCGCGCTGCTCGACGCCTCGGATGCGGCCATGCGCGACGTCATCCGCCGCATGCCGGACGGCGTCTACGCCTTCGAGGATTTCCTCGACGACGACGGTATCTCCACCGATTCGCCCGTGCGCCTGCACGCGACGGTCACGATCGCCGGGGACCGCATGGTCGTGGATCTATCGGGCTGCGCGCCGCAGGTTCCCGGGCCGATCAACGCGACGCTCGGCTCGACCAGTTCGGCCGTCTACTACGCGGCGATGGCCTGCGCCGACCGCCCGATCCCGCCCAATGCGGGATGCTACCGGCCGATCGAGATCGTGGCGCCGGAGGGGCTGGTGGTGAACGCCCGCCATCCCGCGCCGGTCGCCCATCGCATCGCCCCGGGACACCGGCTCGTCAACGTGCTCTTTGGCGCCTTTGCCCAAGCGGTGCCCGAGCGCATGCCGGCTGCCTATTATGGATGCAGCTATGTCTGCAGTTTCCAGACGGAGACCGCCGATCAGCGCCGCAACGTCCTGGTCGAGATCGAGATCGGTGGCTGCGGCGCCCTGCCCGACGAGGACGGGGCGAACGCCTTCAGCTTCGGCATGCACAACAATGCGAACATCCCGCTCGAGATGATCGAGGCCGGGATGCCGCTCTCCTTCGCCGGCTACGGGCTGCTGCCCGATTCGGGTGGCGCCGGCGCGCGGCGCGGCGGCCTTGGCCTCTACCGCGCCTGGCGGGTCGACGCGGAGCGCGCGACGCTGACCGCGCAGATGGATCGCTTCCGCTTCCAGCCCTACGGACTCGCCGGCGGCGGTCCCGGCGCGCCCGGGCGACTCGCGCTGATCCGGGACGGCGTGCGGACCGAGTTGCATTCCAAGGTCAGCAACCTGTCGCTGCGCCGCGGCGACATCATCCGGCTGGAGACGTCCGGCGGCGGCGGATACGGCGATCCGCGCGCCCGCGACACGGCCGATAGCGCGCGCGACGCCGCGCTCGGTTACGTCACCGCGGGTCGCTAGAGGCTCGCTTCCGGCCGCGCGCGAATTTTTTTGCGCCGGTCGCGCATAATGCTTGCGCCCCGCCACGATTCCATTATTACGCGGATCGAAGACGCCAATCGCACGTGCCCTAGGCTAGCCCGCGTCGCCAAGACGTAGGGTGGGGTCAAGCAACGACGGAACGCGTCCTGTTCGGTAGAGTCGGTCGAGTGTGGACCGGCGCCTTATGGGAGCTGTCTATGGTTGCTGCACGTCGCAGGGCGACGCATGCCATCCTGTCCCGTCCCGCCCGCCGCTCCGCGGAGGCGCGCGATGTCTGAACGCGCGACCCGCCACGTCGCCCATGCGGGACGGCTGGTCATTCTCGGTTTTGGTTCGATCGGACAGGGCGTGCTGCCGCTGATCCTGCGCCACATCGAGATGCCGCGCGCGGCGATCTCCATCGTCACGGCGGAGCCGCGCGGCGCGGAGGTCGCGCGCGCGCTCGGCGTGACGTTCCGCGAGACGGCCCTGACCCGCGAGAATTACCGCGCGGTGCTGGAGCCGATGCTCGGTGCCGGCGACTTCCTGCTCAACCTGTCGGTCGACGTCTCGTCGGTCGCCCTGATCGCCTTCGCGCAGGAGCGCGGGGCGTTCTATCTCGACACCTGCATCGAGCCCTGGGCCGGTGGCTACACCGATCCGTCGCTGACGCCGTCCCAGCGCTCCAACTACGCGCTGCGCGAGGCGGCGCTGGCGCTGGCGCCACGCTATGCCGGCGGCCCCACCGCCGTGCTCACCCACGGAGCCAATCCTGGCCTCGTCTCGCATTTCGTGAAGGAAGCCCTGCTCACGATCGCGCGCGACACCGGCCATGCCGCCGACATGCCGCGCGTGCGCGCAGACTGGGCGCGTCTGGCGCGCGATCTCGGCGTCAAGGTCGTCCATATCGCCGAGCGTGACACGCAATACGCCAAGATCGCCAAGGCGCGCGGCGAGTTCGTCAACACCTGGTCGATCGACGGCTTCGTCGGGGAAGGCTCTCAGCCCGCGGAACTCGGCTGGGGCACCCATGAGCGGCATTTCCCCGAGGACGGGCACCGCCACGCATTCGGCTGCGACGCCGCCATCTATCTCATGCGGCCAGGCGCTGGCACGCGCGTGCGGAGCTGGACGCCGCTCGAGGGATCGTTCAACGGCTTCCTCGTGACCCATAACGAGTCGATCTCGATCGCCGACTACTACACGCTGCGCGACGGCGACGCGGTCGCCTATCGGCCAACCGTCCATTACGCCTACCATCCCTGCGACGACGCCGTGCTCAGCCTGCACGAACTCGCGGGCAAGAACTGGACGCTGCAGCCGCGCAAGCGCCTGATGATGGACGAGATCGTCGGCGGCATCGACGAACTGGGCGTCCTGCTGATGGGCCACGCCAGAGGCGCGTTCTGGTACGGCTCGCGCCTCGGCATCGAGGAGACGCGCCGCATCGCGCCCCATAACAACGCGACCAGCCTCCAGGTCACCGCCGCGGTGCTCGGCGGCATGGTCTGGGCGATCGAGAATCCGCGCGCCGGCATCGTCGAGGCCGACCAGCTCGACCATGCGCGCGTGCTGGACATCGCGCGCCCCTATCTCGGCGAGATGGCGGGCGTATACAGCGACTGGACGCCGCTGGCCGGCCGCGAGTCGCTGTTCCCGGAAGCCCTGGATCGCTCCGATCCCTGGCAGTTCAAGAATTTTCGCGTCGTCTGAAGCCCCTGGACAGGAAGGACACCACGCAGACATGACCAAGAAGATCCAGCGCTTCCTCGCAGAGCAGCGTCCCGCGACGCCCTGCCTGGTCGTCGACCTCGACATCGTGGCGGATGCCTACAGGAAGCTGCGCAACGCGGTGCCATCCGCGGGGATCTACTATGCGATCAAGGCCAATCCGGCGCCCGAGATCCTGAAGCTGCTGGTCCGGCTGGGTTCCAGTTTCGACACGGCGAGCATCAACGAGGTCGACATGGTCCTCGCGGCCGGCGGCTCGGCGGACCGGATCAGCTTCGGCAACACGATCAAGAAGAAGACCGACATCGCCGCGGCGCATGCGCGCGGCGTCAAGCTCTACGCCTTCGACAGCGCCGCCGAGCTCGACAAGCTCGCCGAAGCGGCGCCGGGCGCCAGGGTCTTCTGCCGTATCCTGACCTCCGGTGTCGGCGCCGACTGGCCGCTCAGCCGCAAATTCGGCTGCGAGATCGAGATGGCGCGCGACCTTCTGATCGAGGCGGCTGCGCGCGGCGTGGTCCCGCATGGCGTGTCCTTCCATGTCGGCTCGCAGCAGAAAGACCCGCAGGCCTGGGACGACGCGATCGCGCAGGCGGCCTGGATCTTCCGCGAATGCGAGAGCCACGGCGTGAAGCTCTCGATGCTCAACATCGGCGGCGGCTTCCCCGCCCGCTATCGCCGCGACATGCCGGCGATGGCAAGCTACGGCGAGGCGATCCATGACTCGCTGAGCCGTCATTTCGGCAACAGCATCCCCGAGATCATCGTCGAGCCGGGGCGCCAGATGGTCGGCGATTCCGGCATCATCCAGACCGAGGTCGTGCTGATCGCCCGCAAGGGCCGCAACGATCCCCGCCGCTGGGTGTATCTCGACATCGGCAAGTTCGGCGGCCTCGCCGAGACGATGGACGAGGCGATCCAGTATCCGATCTCCACGCCGCGCAAGGGCAAGCTGGAGCGCGTCATCCTGGCGGGCCCGACCTGCGACTCCGCCGACGTCCTCTACGAGAAGTCGGATTACCGCATGCCGGTCGACCTCCAGGTCGGCGACAAGCTGGAGATCCGCAGCGCCGGCGCCTACACGACGACCTACGCCTCGGTCGCCTTCAACGGC
>CAIOSQ010000222.1 GCA_903860935.1 uncultured Rhodospirillales bacterium
GCGCCGCTCATCTGGCCCAGCGTGCCGCCGGTGACCAGCAGGTCCTCGCTGCCGAAACCGACACCCGGATCCTCGGTGAAGGTCAGGGTCAGCGTCGCGGCCTCCCCGCCGATCAGCGACGCGTCGCTGGTCGCGACGGACAGGCGCGGCGGCTGGGTATCGACCAGGATCTGACTGGTCGCGCCCGCCCCCGCATTGCCGACGAGGTCCTGATAGCTGTCTGCGGTCACGGAGAGCGTGACGGAGCCCGTCGTCCCGTCCGCCGGAACATAGGCGATGGTGAAGCTGTTGTTCGCGCCGCGCACCAGGGAGCCCAGCGTGCCGGACGAGACCGTGATGTCGTTGCGATCGAAGCCGGAGACCGCCTCGGAGAAGGAGATCGTCAACATCGCGGTCTCGCCGCGCTTCAGCACCGCGTCGTCGACGGTGATCGTCGCCTCCGGCGGCGTGTTGTCGAAGGCGGGAAGCACGAACGCAACGTTGCCCGACGGGACGTTGCCGCCGAGATCACCCAGCTTTGCCGCAGCAACGCTGAGCGTATCGCCGGACAGGAGCGTCGCGCCCTCGCCGGTGGCAATCTCGAAGATGCGCGCCCGGCCGCCCGCGGCGTCGATGGCGACGAGGCTCGCCCCGGTGCCGAAGCTCTTGTCGCCGGACAGCGTGATGTCGGCGAGAGAGAGCGCATCGGATACCGCCTCCGTGAAGGCGATGCGGATCTTCGTGCCCAGCGGATCGACCGCGATCCCGGCATTGTCCGGCGCCACGGTGTCGATTTCGTAGGTCAGCAGGCGCTCGGTCTGGTTCAGCGCGCCATCGGTCGCGCGCACGCGGATCGTGTGCACGCCATCGGCGCGCGGCACCGGGTCGGTCAGCGTGTCCTGTGCGCCGGTCCCGACGAGAGTGTTCTCGAAGGTCCCGTCATTGTTCCAGTCGACCTGAACGGTCGCGCCGGCCTCGGCCGTGAAGCGCAGATCGGGCGTCGTATCCTTGACGCGCACGACGCCGCCGGTCCGCACGCCATCCACCAGGACGAGGGACGAGAGCGTGGGGGCCGCGGTATCGACCGTGAAGTTCGACGTCGCAGCGTTGCCCTGGTTGCCGAACGCATCCGTCGCACGGGCCGCGACGGTGATCGCGCCCTGGCCCATGAAGCCGTAATCGGCGTTGGACAGCGCATGGCTCCAAGTGCCGTCACCATTCGCAGTGACGACGACCTGACGGGTCGCCGAATCTCCGCGGGTGAGCGTGACCGTCACCCGCGCGTTCGGCTCGGCCGTGCCGGTGATGGCGACGCCAACGGCCTGCTCGCCGGCGTTGATCGTCCCGCCCGACACCGCGTTGACGACCGGCTGGTTCGGCGCGCGCGTATCGACGGCCTGGACATTGTCCACGGCTGCCTGGCTGGCATTGCCTGCGAGATCAGTCGCCGCGCCGGCCGCGATGCCGACCGTGACATTGCCCTCGAGCCCGGCATCCGGGGTGACGACGAGGGTGAAGACACGCCCCGCATCGGCACCCGTCGCGGGGGTGAAGGCGCCCTTGGTTCCGTTGGTGACCTGGATGTCGCTGGCGTCGAATCCGGTCACGGTCTCGCTGAACGCGATCGTATAGGTGACCGCGCCATTGACCGTCGCGCCGGCGGTGTCGGAAATGATCACCGACGGCGCCCCGAGATCGATGGTCAGGTCGAAAGCGGCGCTGGGCGTTCCGACCTTGCCGGCCGCGTTCTCGACGGCGGCGCGCAGCGTATGGGCTCCCGCCGCAAGCACCGGCGAGGCGAAGCTCCACGTTGCGCCATCGACCTGCGCGACACCGAGCCGCGTCGCGCCGTCGAACACGACGACCTGATCGCCATCCGCGAGCGTGCCAGCCACCGTGCCGGTGATCGTCGGCGTCGTCTGGTTGGTGCGCGCCGGA
>CAIOSQ010000223.1 GCA_903860935.1 uncultured Rhodospirillales bacterium
GATCCCGGCCCCGCGCGCGACGCCAGCACCGCGGGGCTGCTCGCCCATCTGCGGCGCGCGCGCGAAGCCTGAGCGGCCCGGGCGCCTATCCGGCGACGCCGTTCGCCAGGGCGGCGCGCAGACGCTCCAGCATGCGATGGCGCGCGGCGTCGTCGGGCGCGGCGAGAAGGGCGCGGCGCATGTCGAGCATCGCGGCCGCATAGTCGTTGTGCCAGTCGCGCCCGCTTGCGAGCGCGCGCTTGAGTTCGGGATCGGCGCGGCGCCGCGCGGCCGGCAGTTGCACGACCTCGAGCTGGTCGGGCGCGCCGCGCAGCGCGAAGCGATCGTCGAGTTCCGGAATGCGGAGACGCGCCGGATCGGCGCCCGCCTCGGCGAGCCCCGCGCCCAGGGACGTCAGCGCCGCGGGCTCGCCATGGACGAGGAACACCGCGCGTGCGCCGCGCGCCGCCGGCCCGGCCCAGGCGACCAGATCGCCGCGATCCGCGTGACCAGAAAAGACGTCGAGCGACCGGATTCGCGCGCGCACCGCGACCTCCTCGCCATGGATGCGCACGCGCTCCGCGCCGCTGCGGATGAGCTGGCCCAGCGTGCCCGGTGCCTGATACCCGACGAAAAGGACCGTCGCCTGCGCACGCCAGAGATTGTCCTTGAGGTGGTGCTTGACGCGACCCGCGTCGCACATGCCCGACCCGGCGATCACGATCGCCCCGGACTGAACGCGCCCGATCGCCTTGCTCTGCTCCACCGTCTCGACGATGTGCAGGTTGGGGCCGTCGAACGCCGTCTTGCCATCGCCTTCGATCTCGAGCTCCCGCGCATGGCGGCGAAAGACGTCGGTCGCGCGATGGGCCAGCGGCGAGTCGAGGAAGATGCGCACCGGCGGGATCTCCCCCCGCCGCGACAGCACGAGCAGGTCGTGGATCAACTCCTGGCTGCGCTCGACGGCGAAGGACGGAATGATCAGGTTGCCGCCAGCGGCCATCGCGTCGCGCACCTCGGCGGCAAGCGCCGCGCGCCGTCCCGCCTCGTCGATCGCGGGCCGGTCGCGGTCGCCATAGGTGCTTTCCAGGACCAGTACGTCGACGGGATCGAGCGGCGCGGGATCGTGCGACAGGGTTTTGTCGCGTGGCCCGATGTCGCCGGACAGGGCAAGCCGCAACGGCCGCTCGCCGGGCCGGCCGCCGATCTCCATCTCCACCCAGGCCGCACCCAGGATATGCCCGGCATGGCGCAGCCGCGCGCGCGTTCCCGGAACCGGCTCGAACCAGCGATCGCGCTCCACCGGCGCCAGGCGCTTCAGACTGCGTTCGGCATCGGCGATGGTGTAGAGCGGCCGCACCTCCTCGCCGGCGCCGCGCTTGCGGTTGCGGCGTTCGAGACGTTCCGCCTCGCTCTCGTGGATCGCACCGGCATCGGTCAGGATCCATTCCAGCAGGTCGCAGGTCGCCGGTGTCGCCCAGGCGCGGCGATGGAAGCCGTCGCGCACCAGCTTGGGGAACATTCCGGCATGGTCGATATGGGCGTGGGTCAGGATCGCCGCGTCGAGCGTCGACGGGTCGACCGGCAGCGCCGCGTAGTTCAACGCCTGCAGCGCCTTCGGCCCCTGGAACATCCCGCAATCGACGATCAGCGTGCCGCCGGGCAAGCGCAGATGCACACACGACCCGGTCACCGTGTTGGCGGCGCCATGGAAGGTGATCTCCACCGGCGGCGCGCCGGCCGCGCCCGCCCCCTCGCCCGCGTCCGCGCGCGCCACCCCGTTCATGCGACGCCGCCGCGCAGCAACCGGCCCGGCAGCTTCCGGCCAGCCGGCCACGCCGCGTCCGGGGGCGGCAATTCGACGCCGTTGCAGAACACCGACGCGATGCCGCTCGGCATCGAAACGAGCCGGTCCGCGCCGGCTGGCAGGTCGTGGATGCGGTGCAGCGGCCCGGCACCGATGCGGTCGGCGTCGAACAGCACGATGTCGGCCGGCGCCCCGATGGCGAGGCGACCACGATCGGCGAGGCCATAGAGCGCCGCCGTACGGCCGGTGATCAGATGCACCCCGGCCTCCAACGACAGGGCCTTCTTCTCGCGCACCCAATGGCCGAGCAGATGGGTCGTGTAGCAGGCGTCGCAGAGCTGGCTCATATGGGCGCCGCCATCGCCAAGCCCGATCACGACATGCGGATCGGTCACGAGTTCCTCGACCTCCGCCTCGTCGAAATTGACGATCGGCGTGCGGAACCGCGCCTTCAGGCCGCTCTCCAGCGCGAGGTCAAGCGCGAGATCGCAGGCATGGATGCCGCGCTCCAGCGCGACATGGAAGAGCCGCCGCCCCTCGAGTTCGGGATGCGCGGGGCAGAACGAGATCTCGGTCAGGGTGAAGGACCGGCGCCGCGACTCGCCTTCGAGCCGGCCGCCGGAGAACGCGGCGTCACGCCCGCCGCGGCCGGCGACCTCGTCCCGGAAGGCGGCGCGGAAGGCCGGATCGGCGTAGATCGCGGCGACCGCCGCCTCGCCGTCGGCGCGGCGCACGGGCTCGAACAGCGCCCAGGTGTCGAGGATCACGGGCGTCGCGAAATTCCACTCGCTGACGATGGGACGGCATGCGACCTGCGGCACGATCGCCAGCCCGTCGCGCGCATCCTCCGCCGCGCGGAGCAGAGACTTGCGGTGCCCGCCCGGCCCCAGCTGCCCGGAGAGCAGCGGCGTCCAGACCAGCGGCTTGCCCGACCGGCGATGGAGCGCCTCGTGCAGGGCGAAAGCCGGTTCGCGGCTGCCGTTGTAATGGAACACGCCATGCGAAGAGCCCGCGAGGGCGGCCGCCATGGCGAGCAATTCATCCTCGGCGGCCAGCCGGCTCGGCACCGGCTTGCCGGCATAGCCGACATGGATCGGCGAGGTCGAGGTCGCGAAGCCCAGGGCGCCGGCGCGCATCGCCTCGGCCACGAGGGCCTGCATGCGGGCGACCTCGTCCGGCGTCGCCGCGCGCTCGACCGCGGCCTCGCCCATGACGTGCAGACGCACCGGCGTGTGGCCCGACATGACGCCGATATTGATCGCGGTGCCGCGCCGCTCGATGGCGTCGAGATATTCGGGGAAGGTCTCGAACGGCCAGACCTCGCCCAGACCGGCCTCGAGCGCCGCGAGGCTCATCGCCTCGACCCGCTCGAGGATGCGCAGGATGACGCGGCGATGCTCCGGACGCGTCGGCGCGACACCGAAGCCGCAGGACCCGACCACGACGCTGGTCACGCCATGCCAGGGCGAGATCGTCATCATCGGATCCCACATGACCTGGGCGTCGTAATGCGTGTGGATGTCGACGAAGCCCGGCGCGACGACCAGACCATCCGCCGCCACGGTGCGCGCCGCCGCGTCGGGCGCCGCGCCCAGCGCGACGATGCGCCCATCCGCGATCCCGACATCGCCCGACCGCGCCGGCGCGCCGGTCCCGTCGATGATCCGCCCGCCCGTGATCTTGATGTCGTACGCCATGACTTCGATCCGCTCCACTTGCACACGTCCATCGTGAGCATGGGCACGCGGACGCGGCATGGTCAAATGCGAAGGCGGAAGGGCGCGGCCGCGGCCCCGACAGCGCGGCGCCACGCGCGCGGCGCGCCGCACACGCTCACTGGAAGTCGACGACGTTCTCCGGCGCGAGCGCGGCGGCGCTTCCCGTGCCCTGCAGCAGCAGGAGCAGCTGCGCGGAATCGAAGACGCTGCCCGCGTCGGCGACGCTGTCCGAGACGCGGAAGATGCCGACATCGATGCCGTCGCCGAACGCGATCAGCAGGCTGTCGCCATTGACGAACGCGTTGCCGGGATTGGATGCAAGCTCGATGGCGAAAGCGAGCGCCCGCGCCGTCGTGATCTCGCCGCCCAGTCCGGTGATGGCGACGAAACCGGTATCGGCGCCGATCACGCCGCCGGCCGCGACCTCCGCATAACCGGTCCCGGCCCCGTGCAACTCGTCCTGAAGCATCTCGCCCGGGCCATCGAACAGCAGATCGATCCCGTCGCCGCCGATGCCCGCCGTGAAATCCGTCACGACATCGGAGCCGCCGATCGCCGTCGCCGTGCTCACGACGAAGACATCGACGCCCTCCCCGCCGGCAAGCTGGTCGTTGCCCTCACCACCGGTCAGCGTATCCGCACCCGCGCCGCCCTGCAGCGTGTCGGCGCCGGCACCACCGGTCAGCACATCCGCGCCATCGCCGCCCGCCAGGAGATCGGCGCCGTCCGCACCGTCGAGAGCGTCATGTCCGGTTCCGCCGACGAGGCTGTCATTGCCCGCGCCGCCGGTCAGCGTATCGTCGCCCGCGAGGCCGTCGATCGTCACGCCACGCGACAAGGCCAGAAGCGAAATGTCGTCGTCGCCCGCCCCGCCCTGGACGATGACGTTCCGGGCCGCCGCGAGCGTGTCACCGGGCGCGTTGTTGATCGCCTCGGCCGAATCGCGGATGTCGAAGCCGCCTTGCGTGACCTTTTCGGCAAGCGCGACCGGCACGACCAGAACGGCCTGCGCCTGCCCCGCGACGCGGATCTCTTCCGCACCGGCGAGCTTGCCGCCGGCGTCTCCACCATCGACCTGCGCCTGGATGCTGGCGCTCGAATCGCTCACCGCGTAGCCGTTGGGAAGCCGCCCCGCCAGCGCCACCGGCACGCGCAGGATGGCGCCATCGGTCGTCTCCACGGCCTGGGCGGCGAGCAGCACGTCGTCGAGCGCCGGGTTCGTCGCGGCGCCGTCGATGCGCGCCTGGAGCGTCTCGCTCGAATCGACGACGCGGTAGAGCGTCCCGGCGGCGAGCTTCAGCGCCAGCGCGAGCGGCAGCGCGATCTCTCCGCCGCTGGCCACGACGATCTCCGTCGCATTGGCCAGCAGACCGCCCTCGTCGCCCGAGCCGCTGTCGATCTGGTTCTGGATGCTGGCGGCGCTATCCACGATCCGGTAGGTCGCGCCGTTCGCCAGCGTCACCTTGGTCGCCTCGAGCACGGTGACGCTGGCCGTGCCCTGGGTGACCAGGATGGCGCGAGCCCCCGCCAGAACGCGATCGGCGGCCGCGGTGATCGCGGCGCCGGTGTCCGACACGTCGTAGTTCGACGACAGCAGCTTCGCCGCGAGGGCGGAGGGCAACGTCAGGAAGCTGTTCGTCAGCGCCAGCAGGCTCGCCGCATTCGTCAGGAACACGCTGTCGGACGGGGTCGCGAGCGCCGCCTGGATCGCCTCCGGGCTGTCGGCGATGGCGAATGTCCCGGCCGTGGGCGCCGGAACACGCGCCTTGACCTGCGCCAGGGTCAGCACATCCGGCTGTGCCGCCTGCGCCGCCAGGACAGCGACCACGTCGCTGGCCCCCGCGATCGCCTGGTTCTGCGCGGCGACGATGTCGGCGACGGCCGCCGCATGCAGCGGGCGCGAGGCCCCGGCGATCGCCTGGGTCAGGAACGCCGCGTTCGCGAGATCGACGGGTTGCGCGGTCAGCACCGCCAGTCGCGCCGCGACCGATTGGCCATTCGCGCCTCCGCCGACCGTGGCGATGAGGTTCGCGACCTGGATGCCGGCCTTGAGCAGCGGCAGATTGGCCGCGGCGATGGGATCGGTGGCGAGAATATCTGTTCCGGCGGCGAGGCCGAAGGCGGTGGCGACACGGCTCGACGCCGCCGCGATCTGCGCCGCGCTCGGCGCGCCCGTCGCGGGCAGCAATTCGGCGATCAGCGTCGTCAGCGGCGTGACGACGGTGGCGGTTCCCGGCGCCCTGAAGGTGCCGAGGAAGGGCGCGTTGGTCGTCATGTCGGTGCCGCCTAGCGCCACGATCGGATCCGCGGTGCTCCCCACCAAGCCGGTGAACCGGCCTGCCGTGTTGGTGAGCACCGCCACCTCGCCCGTGCTCAAGGCGCCATCGCGATTGGCATCGCGGAACACGGTCGCCCCGGAGACATAGCCGTCGATGACGGTCCCCGAAACGCCCGACACGCCCCAGATCGCGGCCGGCACGCCGAGACGCTCCGCGAGCGCCTCGAAATAGGACGTATCGAGCGTCTGCGCGCCCGAGCCCGCGGACCAGCTGCCGTTCACGTCGCCCTTGAGGATGCCGACGAAATTGACCGCCTGGCCGGTGGCGGGATCCACCGTGAAGGGCGGCTTCGCATAGGTTACGGCATTGCGCGTCAGGGAGACGGTCCCCATCGTTTCGTTCCAGAAATCCGCCTCCTCGGAGACGAAGATCCACTCCCGGGCCGGCGCGTCGCTGCGCCGGACCGCCATCTTCAGGATCGCGAGCGCGTCCTGGCTCGTGACGCGGCCGTCACCGGTCGCATCGGCGGCGATGAATTGGTAGGGCGAGGTCAGCAGCGGCTGAAGCGGCCCGGTACCGTCGGGGTCGGTGTTGGGATTGCGCCCGACCGCGATCTTGAGGGCTGCGAGCGCGTCCTGCGAACTGATCGCGCTTCCCGTATCCGACGTGCCGCGCGCCAGGCTCAGCGCATGGCGATCATCGGCGAGATCGAGGATCTGGATGCTGCCGGCGGCACCGGTCGTGACGCGCGCCAACTCGGTCGCGAAGGCGGCCGTTTCGCTGTCGCCGGCGTGCCCCGCCTCCATGTCGATGCGCAGCCGGTTCGTGCCGGCCGCGAGATCGACGACGACGCTGCCCAGCTTGACCGCACCGGTCAGTGGCGCGGTGCCGATCCCGCCGACCGTCAGCCGACCAGGGGTGGCCTCGACGACCAGATCCCCCCAGGCGGCCGGCAGCGTCGCCTGGGTCCAGACGAGCGGCGCGCCGCCGCCGACGGTGAGCGCGACGTCGAGGTTCTCGATCCCCGCTCCGGCATCGACCCAGAGTTCGAAGCGCGCATCACCCGCCCCGTCGAAGGCAAGCGCGCGGATCTGGAACGGCGCCGCGAAGCTGGCCGATGCCTTTCCATCGCCGGTCACCGTCGCCGTCGTGCCGGACAGCAACGCATGGCTGCTCCAGTGATAGGCGATGCCGCCAAGCGCCGGCAGCGTCGCCGGCGTGGCGACGGCGACGAAGCTGGCGACGTCGTTGCCGTCGGCGTCCTGCAGCACCGCCGAGACCTGATCGCCCGGGGCATCGGCATAGGTGACGCGCACGATCTCGCCCGCCGCCACCGGCGCCGCGAAGATCACGTGCGCCGTCTGGCCGCTCACGGTGACGCCGCTGATCGCCACCGACTGCCCGCCCACCGTCGCGACAAAGGCGCTCGCGGGAGCACCTCCGGGATCGAGCGGATCATCGAAGGTCAGGGTCACCGTGCGACGATCCGCCGCCAGGGTGGCGCCACCGGCGACCAGCGCCGGCGGCGTCAGATCCGCGACCGCCACGTCGAGGCTGGAGATCTCGGCATAGGGATTGCCGGCGAGGTCGACGACCGCGCCGACCGCGATCTCGACCTCGATCGCGGCGCCGGGCTCCAGCGGCGCGGCATGTGCCAAGGTCAGCCGGTTGCCGGCGACCGCGACACGCGGGCTCGTCGCCGCGTCGAAACTCTCCAGCACGGCGCCGCTGGCGCTGCGCAGCACGATGGCACCGATGCCGCGCTCGATCGCCTCGCTGAACTCCAGCAGGATCGGCGCGCCCGACTGAAGCCGCGGCGCGGCGACGACGCGCGGCGACGTCGCGTCGACGAGATCGGCGAGCGCGAGCGTGACATTCGCGAAGTCGAATCGTTCGACGCCGCCGACCTCGTCGCGTCCCTCGCGGACCGAGGTCAGGACATGGAGGCCGCGCGCCGCGTCGAAGGCGATCGCATACTCCGCACGTCGCCCCACCAGCGCGAGGCTGTCGACATCCCCGCCGCCATCGATGGCATCGTCGCCGCGCCCGCCCTGCAGCCGGTCATCCCCGGCCCCGCTGGCGATACGGTCGTCGCCGTCATTGCCGCTGATCAC
>CAIOSQ010000224.1 GCA_903860935.1 uncultured Rhodospirillales bacterium
CCAGCCCGGGCTGGAGGTCGTCGCCGCGGCGGTGGAAGACCTCGCCCATGACGCCGCGGGCGGGATCGCGGGTGTCGTCACCGCATCCGGGCACAGGCTCCGGGCCGGCGCCGTGGTCCTGACCACGGGCACGTTCCTGCGCGGGCTCATCCATATCGGGGCGCAGAAGATCGCGGCGGGGCGGATCGGCGAGGCGCCCGCGCTTGGCCTGTCGCGCAGCCTCGCCGCCCTCGACCTTCGGCTCGGCCGGCTCAAGACCGGCACGCCGCCGCGACTGGACGGACGAACCATCGACTGGGCCGCGCTGGAGATCCAGCACGGCGATGACCCGCCGATCCCCTTCTCGACCCTGACGACACGGATCGACACGCCGCAGATCGCCTGTCACATCACCCATACAGGGCCGGCGGCGCATGCGCTGATCCGCGACAATCTCCATCTCTCGCCGCTCTATTCGGGGCAGATCGAGGGGATCGGGCCGCGCTACTGCCCGTCGGTCGAGGACAAGGTCGTCCGTTTCGCCGACAAGCCGCATCACCAGGTTTTCCTGGAGCCCGAGGGTCTCGACGATCCGACCGTCTATCCCAACGGGATCTCGACCTCCCTGCCCGAGGAGGTTCAGCGCGCCTTCCTTGCGACCATTCCGGGCCTCGAGCGCGCCGTCGTCCTGCGCCCGGGCTATGCGATCGAATATGACTTCGTCGATCCCCGGGAGCTGACGCCCGGTCTCGAAGTCAAGCGCGCGCCGCGGCTCTTCCTCGCCGGCCAGATCAACGGCACGACGGGCTATGAGGAGGCCGGCGCGCAGGGCATCCTGGCGGGCATCAACGCCGCGCGTGTCGCGAGTGGTGGCGCCGCGGTCACGATCGACCGCAGCGAGGCCTATCTCGGGGTCATGATCGACGATCTGACCACGCTTGGCACCAGCGAGCCCTACCGCATGCTGACCAGCCGCGCCGAATACAGGTTGCAGCTGCGGGCGGACAACGCCGACCGGCGCCTGACCGGGACAGGCATCGCCTGGGGCTGCGTCGGCGCGGAGCGCCGCCAATCCTGGGATGGCAAATCCGCCGCCCTCGCCGCGGCTCGCGCCCTGGCGGCCGCGCTGCGCGCCTCCCCGCAGCAACTCGCCCGCGCCGGGTTGAACGTCAATGCCGACGGGCAGATGCGTTCCGTGACGGATCTCCTGGCCTTGCCCGGGGTGGATCTGCCCCGTCTCGCCGCGATCTGGCCGGAGCTTGGCGCCGTGCGGCCGGATGTGGCGGCACAACTCGAGATCGACGCCCGCTATCGCGGCTACCTGGACCGGCAGGAAGCCGATATCCGGACCCATCGCGACGATTCCAGTCTCGTGCTGCCGGGCGATCTCGATTATCGCGCGATCACGGCGCTTTCGACCGAGATGCGCCAGAAACTTGCCGCCACGCGGCCCGCGACGCTTGCCCAGGCGAGCCGCATCCCGGGGATCACCCCGGCGGCCCTTGCCATCCTTCTCCGCTATGCGAGGCGCGCCGCGTGACCCCCGATGCCTTCCAGGCCTTTGCCGGTGTTTCACGTGAAACACTCCAGGATTTCGCGACCTATCACGCGCTGCTCGAAAAATGGCAGGCGAAGATCAATCTCGTCTCGCCGACCACGCTCGACGCGATCTGGGAGCGTCATTTCGCTGATTCCGCTCAGCTTTTTCCGCTGCTCGATCCGGGTTGGACGGAGATCGCCGATCTCGGCAGCGGCGGCGGGTTTCCCGGCCTTGTCCTGGCCATCCTTGCCCGTGGCGCTGGACGCGCCACACGGTTCCACCTCGTCGAATCCGATGGCCGGAAGGCGGCCTTCCTGATCGAGGTCGCCTTGTCGCTGAAGCTGCTCAACCACAGCGTGTGGGTCGTCGCGCAGCGTGCCGAACGGCTCGGCGCGTCACCGCTCGCCGGCACCATCGACGCCGTCACGGCGCGCGCCCTTGCCGGACTGCCCGACCTGCTCGCCCACGCGGCGCCCTTGCTGCGACCGGGCGGGTGCTGCCTGTTCCTCAAGGGCGCGCGCGCCGACGCGGAAATCCAGGCCGCCCATGACGCGGGCTGGAGCTTCCGCCTCGCGCGTCACCCCAGCCGCCTCGACGGCGATGGCGCGATCCTGGCGATCGATGACCTCGCCCGCACCGGGACTGGCCGCGCGGCCGTCCCACAGGCTATAGACCGGTCGTGAGCGCGAGCCCCACGCCGCCATCCCCCGCCGCCATCGCGAAGCTGCGCGTCGTCGCACTCGCCAACCAGAAGGGCGGCGTCGGCAAGACGACGACCGCGATCAACCTCGCCACCGCGCTCGCCGCTTGCGGCCGCCGCGTCCTGCTTATCGACCTCGACCCGCAGGGCAATGCCTCCACCGGGCTCGGCATCGCGACCGATTCCCGCGGCCCCGGGATCTATGGCGTGCTGCTTGGCACGGTCACCCTTGCCGAGGCGCGGGTGCAGACGGCGATCCCGCATCTTGCCCTTGTTCCCGCGACCGTCGACCTGCTCGGCGCGGAAATCGAGATGATCGATCTGCCGCGCCGCGAGTTCCGCCTGCGCGACGCGCTCGACGCGATCCGCGCCGAAGGCGCCTATGACCACATCTTCATCGACTGCCCACCCGCGCTCGGGTTCCTCACGCTGAACGCGCTTGCCGCGGCGGACGGGCTCCTCGTCCCGATGCAATGCGAGTTTTTCGCGCTGGAGGGGCTGTCGCATCTGATGCGGACGGTCGCGCTGGTGCAGGAGCGCTTCAACCCGGCGCTCGCCATCGACGGCGTCGTTCTCACCATGTACGACAGGCGCAACAGCCTCTCCGAACAGGTCGCCGCCGATCTGCGCGCCCATTTCGGCGACAAGGTCTACGCGACCTCGATCCCCCGAAATGTCCGCATCGCCGAGGCGCCGAGCCACGGCAAGCCGGTCCTGCTCTACGATCTGCGCTGTCCTGGCAGCCAGGCCTATGTGATGCTGGCCGCCGAACTCCTGCGCCGCGCCGCGCCGATACCGGGACACGCCGCATGACCGCCAACGATCCGCCTCGCAAGGGGCTCGGCCGGGGCCTGTCCGCCCTTCTCGGGGCACCCGCCGCCGCGCCGCCGCCCGCACCGGTGCAGACCACCGGCGCACCGCGCGCGGCGTCCTTCATTCCCATCGCCCAGATCGAACCTGGCCGCTACCAGCCACGCCGCGTCTTCGACCCCGACGAAATCGAGGCGCTGGCGGAATCGATCCGGGCCCAGGGCATCCTGCAGCCCATCCTGCTGCGCCGCGTCTCCACCGAGCCGCCACGCTACGAGTTGATCGCCGGCGAGCGCCGCTGGCGCGCCGCCCAGGCCGCGCGGCTCCATGAGATCCCCGCGGTGGTCAAGGACCTGACCGACCGCGAGGCGCTCGAGGCCGCCCTGGTCGAGAACATCCAGCGCCAGGACCTGTCCCCGCTCGAGGAGGCAGAGGCCTATCGGCGCCTCAGCGAGGAGTTCGGCCATACGCAAGAGGCGATCGGCGCCGCGATGGGCAAGTCGCGTGCGCATGTCGCCAACACGATCCGTCTGCTCGGCCTGCCGCAGGCGATCCGCGACATGCTCGCCGCTGGCGCGCTCGATGCCGGTCACGCCCGGGTCCTGCTCACCGCTCCGGAACCGGAGGCGCTTGCGCGGCGCATCGTCGCGGAAGGACTGAGCGTCCGCGACGCGGAGACCATCGCCCGCGCGGCGCGCCAGCCCGCGCGCCGACCTGCCCGCCGCGGCACCGGGGTGCTCGACGACGCCGACACGCGCGCCATGGCCAAGCGGCTCGAGGCCGCCACCGGCCTCAAGGTCGCCCTCCAGCACAAGGCAGGCGCGAATTCCGGCAGCGTCACATTCCGCTATTCGACCCTCGATCAGTTCGACGATCTCGTCGCGCGATTGACCAAATGATCACCTTGCACGCCAGCGGCGGACAATTTCACGGCCTTGCGGGAATAATGCCCGGCCCGTGTCGTTTTCCCCGCGCAGCCTGCTGGCCTGCGTGACGGCCCGCGCCATGGATCCGACCCTCCAGGCCGAACTCGTCGCGTTGCTCCCGCGGCTGCGGCGTTTCGCCCGCGGGCTCGCGGGTGCGCCGGATCAGGCCGACGATCTGGTTCAGGCGGCGTGCGAACGGGCGATCGCGCGCATACATCAATGGACGCCGGGCACTCGGCTCGACAGCTGGATGTTCCGGATCGTGCAGACCATTTGGCTGGACCAGACCCGGGCCCAGCGCGTTCGAACGGGCGAGGGGCGCATCGACGCGGCCTCGCCCCTGGTGGAGGCGGAACTGTCGGTGGACGGCGCCAGAGACATGGAACAGCACCTCACCTATGACGCGGTCCGCCGTGCCATGGGCCAGCTGCCTGACGAGCAACGCGCGGTCGTCATGCTCGTCTGCGTCGAGGGCCAATCCTACAAGGAGGCTGCCGAGACGCTGTCCGTTCCGATCGGCACCGTGATGAGCCGCCTGTCGCGCGCGCGCAGCGCGCTGGCGCGCCATATGGGCGAAACCGCGCCGGACGTCTCCGCGACGGTCGTGCGCCTGAAACCCGAAGGCATGTGACGGGATGACCAGGATGACCCGGATCGATGACATCATGCTGATGGCCTATGTCGACGGCGAGGTCGACCCCGACACGGCGCGGGAGATCGAGGCCAGCATCGCCGCCGACCCCGCCATCGGCCGACGCGTCGCGATGTTCCGCCATACCGCGTCGGTGGCGCGCGCCGCGTTTTCCGACGTGCTGCACGAACCCGTCCCCGATCGGCTGTCGCGGCTCTTCGCCCAGCCCTCGCCCCAGACGGCGACGCCCGTGCAAGCCACCGCGCCCATCGTCGCTATCGGCCCGCGCCGTGCCGTGACTTCCGGTGCGGGCCGCGGCTATCTCTGGCGCAACGCGGGCTGGGCGGTCGCCGCGGCCATCGGTGCCATCGCGCTTCTGCATGCGGGTTCCCAGACGAGCTTTGCGCCGTCCGCCGATCCCGCGATCCAGGACGCGGCGGCGACGGTCGACAGCGAGCGCTGGATAGACAATCTCGCCGCCTGGTACCGCGTGCATCGCGCGTCCTTCGAGAAGGACCAGCGGCTGCTCGTCGATGTCGGCGCGGAAAATCTCGACGATCTCGAAAAATGGGTCGGCGCGAAGCTGCAGCGCGAGATCACCGTTCCCGACCTTTCGGCCTTCGGCTATCGCAGCCAAGGCGGGCGGCTCCTGCTGATCGGCCGACGCCCGGCAGCTCAGTTTTTCTATGCGGGAGAAAACCAGGAGTTGGTCCAGCTCGTGATCGGCTTCACCGATCAACCCGATCGCGGTGGCCGCCTCGACCAACGCGACGAGATCAACGTCGTCAGCTGGCGCGAGAAGGGTTACGTCTACGCCTTCATCGGCCGCATCGACGGGCAGCGCCTCTGGCGCATGGCGGACGCGTCTTGGGCCAAACTCAAGCCAGCCTGACATCGACGCAAAACCGCGCCCAGCAGGACAGCCAAGCGTGACCGCCACACAGCGGCCTGACGCGGCGCATGCGGTCGACATGGTGATCGACGCGCTCAACGACGCTGGCGAGGGCGTCGCGTCATATGACGGCCAGACGCTGCGCATAGCCGGCGCCCTGCCCGGAGACAGGGTTCTTGCCCAGCCGACGGGCGCCGGTCGGGCGCGCGCGCTGTCCTGGCTGACACGGTCCACCCTCCATACACAGCCCCCCTGTGCGCATTTCGCCAGCTGCGGCGGATGTACCGCCCAGCATCTGTCCGCTGCGCCCTACACGGCGTGGAAGCAGGACATCGCCCGCCGCGCCGCCGCACGCGCCGGGTTCCCGGATGCGCCGGTCGACGCGCTCGTCGTCTCGCCGCCAGCGACGCGCCGGCGCGCCACGCTCGCCGCCGTTCGCAGCGCCGCCGGCCTTGTCCTCGGGTTCCATGCGCCCGCGCGCAACGACATCGTCGACATCGCGCAGTGCGAGGTCCTCTGTGCAGAGCTCATGGCGTTCGTTCCGCCTTTGCGCCGCGCGCTCGGCCGTGTCCTGGCGCCCGCCGAACGCTGCGACGTCGCCCTCACCTGGACGGCGTCGGGGATCGACGCCGTCGTGATCGGTGATCTCGCCCATGCCGCGCTGGTGCCACTGGCCGCGCTGCCCGGGCTTGCACGGCTCTCCCGCACGACCTCCGCGGACCGCGAGCCCGAACTCGTGGCGCTGCACAAGGCCCCGCGGATCGAATTCGACGGCGTTGCTCTCGAGCCGCCGCCGCATGCCTTCCTGCAAGCGACCGCGCCGGGCGAGGCCGCCATCCGCGCCGCCGTGACCGCTGGGCTCGGCAAGGCGCGGTCCGTCGCCGATCTCTTCGCGGGCTGCGGTACACTGGCCCTGCCGCTGGCGCGCACACGCCAGGTCCTGGCCGTCGATACCAGCGAACCGGCTCTCGCGGCACTCGACCGCGCCGCCCGCGCCGCCGGACTCGGTCCGCGCTTGCGCGTCGTGACGCGCGATCTCGCACGCCGGCCGCTGATCGGCGACGAACTCGCCGATTTCGACGCCGCGATCTTCGATCCGCCGCGCGAGGGTGCCGCGGCCCAGGCCGCCGCGCTCGCGCGCAGCGACATCGCACGTATCGTCGCCGTGTCCTGCAATCCCGCCAGTTTCGCGCGCGACGCGGCGCTGCTTGCCGCGGGCGGTTATCGGCTCGAGCGGCTCACGCCGATCGATCAGTTCCTGTGGTCACCCCATCTGGAACTGGTCGGCATCTTCGTGCGACCCCGCGCCGGGCGGCCGCCACCACGGCGCTGAACCGTGATCCGCGCGTCTGTCGGCGCGGATCACGCTCCAGAGATCAGCCGAAAACGGCCTTGTGCGCGTCCACCTCGGCGCGCGCGGCACCGACGAGCAGCGACAATTCGGTCGAGGCCGCGGCCATCGAAAATCCGTCGCGCAGCAGATCGGCGGTCGTCTTGCGGCCCCAGGGAACGGCGCCCATCGGCTTGCCCGATTTACGGATCCCGGCGATCGCACGATCGATCAGCTTGAGGAATTCGGGGTTTTCATAGTCGCGCAGGCGACCGATCGACCCCGAGAGGTCGTTGGGTCCGATGAACAGGGAATCGACGCCTTCCACCGCGGCGATGGCCTCGACATTGTCGACCGCCTTCGCGCTCTCGATCTGGACGATGATGTGCAGACGGTCATTCGCGCCGCGCCACCAGGCATCCAGGTCACGCACCAGACCGGCATCCCGCCAGGGGCCGAAGCTGCGCTGGCCCTGGGGCGGATAGCGACAGGCCGACACGACCGCGCGCGCCTGTTCCGCCGTCTCCACCATCGGCACCATGATCGTATCGGCGCCGGCGTCGAGCACCCGCTTGATGTAGACCTGATCATTCCACGGCACGCGCACGATGGTCGCCGCGTCCATCCGCGAGAGAACCTGGAGATGGCGCATCGTATCGCCCGGCATCGACGGCCCGTGCTCGTTGTCGAGGATCAGGAAGTCGAAGCCCGACGCCGCGAGGCTCTCGGTATAGACGGGGTCGATGACATTGCACCACACCCCGAGGCATTTGCGCCCAGCCGCGAATTTCGCGCGCAGTTTGTTCGACATCGTGTCTTCCTTTCCCCCCGCGCGACGCATCCCGCGCCGCCGCCCGCCGATTATCGGCAGACCGGCGCCAAGAGCAACCGTTGCGAGCGCGGGGTATGGCGCGCTATGCCCGGGATGTGAGCGACCCCGCCGACCCATCGCATGTCGTCATCGAGGCCGATGGTGCCGAGTTGCGCCTCGTCCTGCGCCGGCATCCCCGCGCGCGCCGCGTCTCCTTGCGAGCCGACGCGCGCAGCGGCGACATTGTCCTCGTCCTGCCGCGCCGCGCCGCGCTGAACACCGCGCTCGGGTTTGCGCGCAGTCAGGCCGGTTGGATCCGCGCCCGCCTCGCGCAGGTGCCGCCGCCGATGCCTTTCGCCGACGGCGCCACGCTCGAGATGATGGGCGCGCATTTGACGATCCGCCACGATCCGGCGGTGCGAGGTCCAGCGGTGCGCGACGGCGACATCCTTCGCGTGGGCGGCCGCCCGGAATTCGTCGCGCGGCGCGTGCGTGACTTCCTGCGCGGTGAGGCCTTGCGCCTTTTCGCCGGTCTCGCCACGGACAAAGCGCTCTCCATCGGACGCAAGATCGCGGCGCTGCGGGTCGCCGATACCCGCTCGCGCTGGGGTTCCTGCGCGCGCGGTGGCAAGCTCAGCTTCTCCTGGCGTCTCGTCCTCGCGCCGGCGCATGTCGTCGACTATGTCGTCGCGCACGAGGTCGCCCATCTCGCGCATCACGACCATGGGCCGGCCTTCTGGCTTCTGGTCGACCGACTCACCCCGCATCGCGCGGCGGCACAACCCTGGCTGCGCCGCAACGGCATCCGCCTGCTTCGCGCCGGCCTCGCCTAACTCAGGGCGTGCGACCTGGCGCGCCTGGACCCTGCCGCGGCACCAGATCGTCGAGCGCGCCCGGCGTGATCGCGCCGGGTATCTGGCGTGGCGGCACTCCGCGCATCGCCTCGGTCATGAATGCCTTCCATGTCCGCGCCGGCAAGCCGCCGCCTGCAACCCTGTTCATCGGACTGGAATCGTCATTGCCGAACCAGACGCCTGCGACGAGATCCGCGGTGAAACCGACGAACCAGGCATCGCGATATTCCTGGCTGGTTCCTGTCTTGCCGCCCACCGGACGGTCGAGCGCCGCGGCACGACCCGTGCCCCTTTCGACGACGGCCCGCATCAGATCGTTCATGCCCGCAAGCGCGCCCGCCGACATGACGCGCTCGCCGCCGGATCCCGTGCGCCGATACAAAAGCCGGCCCGACCGGTCGCGGATCTCGACGATCGCGTGCGGTTCGGCGGACACCCCGCCATTGGCGAAGGGCGCGAAGGCGCCGGTAAGTTCAAGCAGCGTCACCTCCGAGGCACCCAGCGCGGTCGCATAGTCGCGCCGCAACGGCGCGACTATGCCCGCGCGCCGTGCCGCCATCAGCGTCCCGTCGATCCCGCCGCGCTGCGCGAGGCGCACCGCCGCCGTATTGACCGATCGGGCGAAGGCATCGCGTAACGTGATCTCGCCGCGACCGGCGTCGCCTTCGTAATTGCGCGGCCGCCAGTCACCGATCGCGACCGGCGCATCGGAGATGCGATCATCGGGTCGCGCGCCGCGTTCGAGCGCGGCCAGGTAGACGAAACTCTTGAAGGCGGAGCCCGGCTGACGCATCGCGGTGGTCGCGCGGTTGAACTGGCTTGCGCCGTAGTCGCGGCCGCCGACCATGGCACGCACGGCGCCATCGGGTGCCAGCGCGACGAGAGCGGCCTGCTCGACCTCCGCCTTCTCGCCATCGCGCGACAACATCTCCGTCACCGCCATCTCCGCCGCGCGCTGCAAGCGTGGATCGAGCGTCGTGCGGACGATCAGGTCGCGATCGACATAGCCGACGAAGCCCGATACCTGATCGGACAACCAGTCGATGAAATACCGTGCCGAGCGCAGTTCGCCGGCCCCGGACCGACTGCCGACAGGCTGCGTCTTCGCCGCCGCTATCTCTGCCGCCGTCGCGAACCCGGCCTCCGCCAAATTGTCCAGCACCTCGTTCGCGCGACGCAGCGATCGCGCGCGATCCGCGGTCGGCGCATAGCGCGACGGCGCCTTCAACAACCCGACCAGGATGGCCGCCTCGCGCATGTTGAGATGGCGCGCCGACTTGCCGAAATAGCGTTGGGCCGCCGCTTCGACGCCATAGGTCGCCGCACCGAGATAGACCCTGTTGAGATACAGGGTGAGGATCTCGTCCTTCGAAAATTTCCGCTCCAGCCAGATCGCCAGCAGCAATTCCTGGATCTTGCGTTCGAGACTGCGCTCATGCGTCAGGAAAACGTTCTTCGCGAGCTGCTGGGTGAGGGTGCTGCCGCCCTGGACAATCCGCCCGGCCCGTATGTTGACGATCGCCGCCCGCGCCAACCCGAACGGGTCGATGCCAAAATGGCCATAGAACCGCCGATCCTCCGTCGCCATGAGGGCCTGCACGAGGAAGGGCGGCACCTCGTGCAGGCGCACGATACCCGCATGCAGATCGCCGGTCGTACCGATGGTCTCGCCGGTCGCGGCAACGAAGGCGAGGCTGGGGCGGCGATCGAAATTCTCGATCTCGGCGAGGTCGGGCAGACGCAACGCATACCAGGCCAGCACGAGCGCAAAAGCGATGCCGGTCCAGAGCATGACGATCAAAAGCCCCATGGCGAGGGCGCGTACCCATCTCCGCCGTGGGCGTCTTGGCGGTGCCGAACGAGAGGCGCGCCGGCGCGACGCCGCGGGCGACGCCTTTCCCGGCGCGCCGGTTTCCTTCTGGCGAGTTCCGAAATGCGGTTCCCTGCGGGGCGAGCGAGACGTCACGACAAACCGCTAGGTATCACCGCTTTCGGGCAGGAACTAGGCGGCGCACACCGCGCTCGCCTATAGTCGCTGTCCTTTCCATCACTGGAGCCTGAAAGACATGGCAAGCCAAAAGATCAAGCGCATCAAGCCCGGCACTCGCATGAGCCAGGCGGTCGTCAATAACGGCATCGTCTTCGTCGCCGGCCAGGTCGCTCAAAATCCCGGCTCGACCGTGGGCGAGCAGACGAGCCAGATCACCGCGCAACTCGACGACCTGCTCGCCGCGGCGGGTTCCCACAAGACGCGCCTGCTGTCGGCCAGCATCTGGCTGACCGATATTTCGACCTTCTCGGAGATGAACGCGGTGTGGGATTCCTGGGTGCCCGCCGATATGGGCCCCGCCCGCGCGACGGTCGAGGCAAAGCTCGCCGCGCCGCAATACAAGGTCGAAATCGCCGTGACGGCCTCGGTCGGTCGGCCCGTCGCGGCCGCGAAGCCGCGCGCAAAGGCCAAGGCCAAGGCCAAGGCCAAGCCGAAGGCAAAGGCGAAGGCAAAGGCGAAGGCAAAGCGTCGCTGACACGCGCATGCGTGCGGGATGGCGCCACCCGGCCCATCCCGCGCGACATCAGCGCGCGATGACCCCCTGGGCGCGCAGAAAGTCGAGCAGCGGCAGCAGGGGTAGCCCGAGCACCGTGAAAAAATCGCCTTCCACGCGCGTGAAGAGCTGCGCGCCGAGGCCTTCAAGCTGATAGGCGCCGACCGAGGCTGTGGCCGCATCACCGATCGTCGCGACATAGCGCTGCGCGAAATCCCGGTCGAAATGCCGCATCGTGAGATGGGCGGCATCCAGCTTTTCCCAGACGCTTGCGCCGGCGCGCATCACCACCGCGGCGCTCAGCAGACGATGTGTCCGTCCGGCGAGATCGAGCAACTGGTCTACCGCACGGCCGGCATCCGCCGGCTTGTCGAAATGAACGTCGCCACAAGCGATCATCGAATCCGCGCCGATCACGAGCGCGTCAGGATGCCGCGCGGACACCGCCGCCGCCTTCAACTCGGCCAGCGCCGATGCGATGGCATCGACACCCTCACCACGCGCGCGCATCGCGTCCTTCACGATGCCCTCGTCGACCTGCGCCGGCTCGCAGACCACATCCACGCCCGCATTGGCGAGCATGGTCCGGCGAATGCGGCTTGCGGACGCGAGTATCACGCGCGGTGCCCGCGTATCCGGGCCAAGTTTGAGAGTCGTCGTCATGGTTTCACCATCATGCGTTCCTGCAGCATTCCGAGTATCGACGCCGCGGTCTCCTCGATCGACCGGCGCGAGGTCTCGAGGACCGGCCAGCCACGGTCGGTGAACAACCGGCGCGCCGATTGGACCTCCGCGCGTACCAATTCAGGATCGGTGTAATCCGTCTCCCGCGTCTCGTTCAGGAGCCGC
>CAIOSQ010000225.1 GCA_903860935.1 uncultured Rhodospirillales bacterium
GAGGTCTGATGACGCGAGATGGCCGGGCGGTAGACGTAGAAACGTTCCTCGAGCCGCGCGCGCAGCCCCTTGGCGATGTCGCTCATGCCCGCAAAATCGGTCGCGCCGCGTACGTAGATCCAGCGCCAGAGCTGGCCGGCGCGGAACGGCTTCTCGCCCAGTTCGACGAGGGCGGCGGCGATCTCCGCCCGGGTCAGGCCGACAAGGTTGCGGCGCCCGTCGCCGCGCGGCGCCAGGGGCGCCTGGGCGGTGTCGATCTCCGGCTTGACGAGGGCCGCCTGCGGCTGTTGATCCATTCCGGGGCCGGATGTCACCGCGGACCGCACGCCTTGTTGGCCGCGTCCAGAGCCTTCACGAAACCATCGAGCTTGAAAACGTCGACGGTCGTCGTGCCACGCTGGGACGTTCCGGTGAAGACGAGTTCACGGCCGCTGCGCATGGCCGCGATCATCGCCTTGTCGGTCTCGGGGCTCTTGCTCCAGATGAGTTCGGGGGTGGCCGGCCCGCGACGCTCGAAGTCGAAAGTCTTCGTCTTGTCGACCGCCGCGCCGACATTGCGATCGGCCTTGATCGGGTAGCCGGCGTGGAAACTGATCTCGTCGCGCACCTGCGAGGTCGCGCCGATGCGATGGCTGATGGTGACATAGACCTCGCCGCGCTTCACCCCGGGCGGCTTGGTCTGCGTGCTGGTGGGGCGCGCGCTGACATAGCAGAGCTTGCCGCCCTGCCCGTTCACTTCCCAGGCGTTCCAGACATTGGAGGAATGAAGCACCTTCGTTCCCGCCGGCGTCTGAGCAGCAGGAGCCTGAGCAGCAGGAGCCTGAGCAGCGGGAGCCTGAGCAGCGGGAGCCTTGGCCTGCGCCAGGGCGTTGTCGGGAGCGATGGCGCATCCGACCACCAGAAGGGCGACGAAAACGGCGATGGTCCGGGCGCGGCCCACGGCGAAACCCCTGTCCTGGAAAGCGATCCTCGGCGCGGGTGATCCGCACGCCGATGCCCCGCGTATCGCATGGCGTATGGGAAGCGTCAATCGCCAGAGGAGCATGGAACTCGCGGGGGGCCAACGGCCGCCGGTCGCGCGCTTTGCGACGCTTGAGGGCGGCGCGTTCAGGCGCTACCAAGACGGCATGCAGGGGGATGGTCGGGGCCAATCGGTAGCTGGGGCCGCAGCGGGGGCCGCGGGGGCGGCTCATGCCGCGCTGGTGCGGCGCGTGGCACAGCACCAGGACCGTTCCGCCTTCGCCGCGCTGTTCGACCATTACGGGCCGCGGGTGAAGAGCTACCTGCTCAAGCTTGGCGCCGAACGTGGCCTCGCCGAGGATCTGGTCCAGGACGTCATGCTGGCGGTATGGCGCCGTGCGGCGACCTACGACCCGGCACAGGCGGGTGTCGCGACCTGGATCTTCACGATCGCGCGCAACAAGCGGATCGACGCGCTGCGCCGCGGTCCGCGCGCGGATTTCGATCCGACCGACCCGGCGCTGGCGCCGGAACCGCCACGCAGCCCGGACGACGAGGCCGATGCCGTGCAATGGGAGGGCGCGATCGCCGAGGCGGTCGCCGCCATGCCCCGCGAACAGGCCGAGATCATCCGCCTCGCCTATTACGAGGACATCTCCCATAGCGACATCGCCGCGCGGATCGGCGTGCCGCTCGGAACAGTAAAATCGCGCTTGCGTCTGGCCATGGCGCGGTTGCGATCCAGATTCGGGTCTCAGGACTGAAACCATGCCCCATATCGCAACCGATGAATTCCTCCTCGACCACGCGGCCGGCGCAAGCTCGCCGCCGGTCGGCCTGTTGCTCGCGACCCATATCGCGCTCAACCCCGCCGCGCGACGCCGCTACCGCGATTTCGAGACGCTGGGCGGGGCAATGCTCGACCGGATCGATCCGGTCGCCGTGGCGCCGGACGCGTTCGAACGCTTGATGGCACGCATCGACGCCCCGCGCGGTCGGCCGGATCCGACGATGGCGCCCGCGCCTGCGGTCGAGGGAACCGGTGGCGATGTCGCCGAGCTTCCGGCGCCGCTGCGCGGCCATGTCGCCGGCGGGATCGACGCGCTGCCGTGGCGACAGGTCACGCGTGGCGTCCACGAGGCGGCCCTACCCCTCGCCGGCCGCGGCGGCGAACGCGCGACGCTGCTGCGCATCGCCGCTGGCCGTGCCATTCCGCGGCATACGCATCGCGGGAACGAGATGACCCTGGTGCTCGACGGCGACTTCGCCGACGAGGGTGGCCATTACGGTCGCGGCGATCTCAGCATCACCGATCCGACCATCGAGCACCAGCCAGTGGCCGGACAGGGGCGCGACTGCCTGTGCCTCGTCGTCACGTCGGCCCCGATCCGCCTGACCGGGCCGCTGATGCGTCTGCTCAATCCGTTTCTGCCGCGCTGAGCTTTCCTGCCGCGCTGGCCTTTCCTGCCGCGCTGGGCTTCGACCGCCGGATCTTCGGCGGCGCGAAGGCGTGACGCTGCAGCGCTTCCGTCGGCCCGCCCGTCGCGACGGGGCGCGGTGCGAAACGCCCTTGGCTGACCAGCCGGTCATACATGACGAGCGCCCCGGCCAGAGACAGGTTGATCGAGAACCGCGTTGGGATCCGGACCACATGGGCACAGCGCGCCAGCACGGCGGGTGAGAGCGACCCGCGCTCCGGGCCCATGATGTAGGCGGCGGC
>CAIOSQ010000226.1 GCA_903860935.1 uncultured Rhodospirillales bacterium
CCCGGCGCGAAGCCCAAGGCGGGCGCGAAGCCCAAGCCCGGCGCGACGGCGAAATCCCGCAAGACCGGCGGCACGGCGGCGGATTGACCTTGCCGCGCCCGCCGGGACGGCGCCCGCAGCGCCGACACGTCTTCGGCCGCGAGACCGTGATCGCCTATCTCGAGGCCAATCCTGGCGCCGACCGTCGACAGGTCGCCCGCGACCTGCGGCTCAAGACCGAAGATCGGCGGTTGCTCAAGGCGATCTTCGCCGAACTCGCCGCGACACCCGCCGGCGCCCGGCCCGCGCCCCAACCCGAATCCGCAGCCGAGCCATCTGCCGAGAGCCAGGACGTCCTGCTCGCGCGCGTGATCGGCATCGACCACGAGACCGCCGAGCCGCTGCTCGAACCCACGGACTGGTTGCGGCCGGGGCCGCCGCCGCGCATCCGGCTGCGCCGCCTCGACGCCGCCACGCTGGAGCCCGGACGGCGGGCCTTCGTGCGCATCGATGCGCGCAACGGCACGCAGTGGCGCGGGCGATTGCTGCGCGCGGCGCCCGACCTGCCGGAGCGCGTCGTCGGCACCGTCCGGCGCACGCCGCATGGCCGCATCATCGAAAGCGCGGACCGCCGCGTGCGCGAGGAATTCCTGGTTGTCGCCGGCCCGGACGGGGCGCCGGAGGATGGCGAGCTGGTGGTCGCGCGGCCGCTGCCGGCGCGCCGTTTCGAGCGGCCGCGCGCCGCGATCCTGGAACGGCTCGGGGATGCGGGGGCACCCAGGGCCGCGAGCGCGATCGCGCTCGCCCTGCACGACATCCCCGTCGATTTCTCGGCGACCGCGCTCGCCGAAAGCGAGGGCTGCAAGCCGGCGCCGGCAGAGGGGCGCGCCGATCTGCGCGGCCTGCCGCTGGTGACGATCGACGGTCCCGACGCGCGCGATTTCGACGACGCCGTCCACGCGGTGCCGGATGACGCGACCGGCGGGTTCCGCCTGACCGTCGCGATCGCCGACGTCGCCTGGTATGTCCGCCCGGGCAGCGCGCTCGACCGCGACGCCGAGCGCCGCGGCAACTCGGTCTATTTTCCCGACCGCGTCGTGCCGATGCTGCCGGAGCGGCTGTCCAACGACCTGTGCTCGCTGCGCCCCGACGCCGACCGTCCGGTCATCGCCGCCGAAATGCGGATCGACGCGCAGGGCACATTGCTGGGGCATCGCTTCATGCGGGCCACGATGCGCTCCGCCGCGCGGCTGACCTACGAGCAGGTCCAGGCCTGGCACGACGGCGACGCGACCGCCCTGCCCGCGCCGCTCCACGACGCCGCGCGCCATCTCTACGCCGCGTTCCGGGCGCTCGCCGCCGCCCGCGCCGCGCGCGGCACGCTCGATCTCGACCTCGAGGAACGCAGCGTCGCCCTGGGCCCCGACGGCCGGATCGCGGCGATCGCGCCGCGCGCGCGGCTCGACGCGCATCGCCTGATCGAGGAGATGATGATTCTCGCCAACGTGGCGGCGGCGCAGGCGCTGGAGGCGGCGCGCCGCCCCTGCCTCTACCGCGTCCATGACCAGCCGAGCCCGGAGCGCATGGACGCGCTGCGCGACAGCCTGTCGACGCTGGGCTACCGCCTCGCAAAGGGCCAGGCGCCGCGCCCGGCACTGCTGCGCGACGTCCTGCGCTGGGCCGAGGGCAAGCCGTTCCAGGCGATGGTCAACGACCTCGTCCTGCGCAGCCAGGCTCTCGCCGTCTACAGCCCCGACAATCCCGGACATTTCGGGCTCGCCCTGCCCCGCTACGCGCATTTCACCTCGCCGATCCGCCGCTACGCCGACCTCGTCGTCCATCGCGCGCTGATCGAGGCGCATGAACTGGGCGCCGGCGGGGCGCGGCACGGCCTCGACAGCCTCGCGCGGACCGGCGAGGGCGTATCGCGCGCCGAGCGTCGCGCCCAGGCCGCGGAGCGCGCGGCGCTCGAACGCTACGTCGCGCAGTTCCTCGCTGAGCGCACCGGCGCGTGCTTCGCGGCGCGCGTCTCGGGGCTGCACCGGGCCGGTGTCTTCGTCATGCTGAGCGAAAGCGGCGCGGAGGGACTCGTCCCGATGTCCTCGCTGCCCGGGCGCTGGCGGCTCCACCCGGCCGGGCATGCGCTGGTCGGAACCGGGACCATCGCGCTCGCCGACCGCGTCACCGTCCGCCTCGTCGAGGCCACCGGCACGACCGGCGCGCTGCGCTTCGATCTGGTCATGTCGCATGACGGCGGCGACGCGCCGCGGCGCGGACGTGGTGCAGGCCGCGACCATCCGCCGCAGCGCCGAGGCAAGCGCCGGAAAAATTGAAGCCTTGCGGAAATATCGATCCTCCGCGCCGATGGGCGCGCTATTCTTGCGTCACTTTCGAGGTTTCCCCGCATGTCAGAAGACGCGTCGTCGCCCGCGGCGTCCCGAACCGGATGGTTGGGAGCCCTGTGGCGCGGCTTCACCAATCGCTGCCCATGCTGCGGGCAGGCGGGACTGCGCGAGGGATTCCTGCGGATACGGCCGCGCTGCGACGGCTGCGGCCTGAATCTCGCGGAGTTCCGCGCCGACGACGCGCCGCCCTATTTCACGATCTTCATCGTCGGGCACATCATCGTGCCGGCGGTGCTCGTGGTGGAGCGCGTCTGGGCACCCGATCTGTGGCTGCAGGCCGCGCTCTGGGTCCCTGCGACCTTGGGGCTTTCGTTGCTGCTGCTGCCGCGCGTCAAGGGCGCGGTGATCGGTGCGCAATACGCGGCCGGGATCAGAGGCTGAACCATCCATGTCCCCCCTGGTCGTGCGCGCCGTCGCCTGGTGCCTGATCCTCGGAACGCTGGCCGGCTGCGCCGTCACCGGAACGCGGCGTGACGGCGACGGCGGGGAATTGCCGACGCGCAGCCGGCGGGTGCTTGCCGCCGCGCTCGACCAGATCCAGGACCGCTATGTCCGCGCCGTCGACCTCGGCGATCTTGCCGAACTGGGCGTGGCGCAGGTCGTACGCGCGGATCCCGAATCGGGCCTGTCGCTGCGGCGCGACGGCGACGCGCTGGTGCTGCGCGCAAAGGGCGAGGCGGCGCTCCATCGCGCGGTCGCGGCGTCGCCCGGCGGACCCGCCGCCTGGGCCGCGGCAGCCGTCGCCGCGATCGATGCCGCGCGGGCCCGCTCCGAGGGGCTGCGCGCGCTCGACGCCGAGCGCACGCAGCAATTGTTCTTCGAAGGGCTGGTCAAGGGTCTCGACGGGTATTCGCGCTACACGACCCCCGACGCCGCACGCGAGGAACGCGCCCAGCGCGAAGGATTCGGCGGGCTCGGCATCGTCATCGACACCGAGGGCGGCGACGTGCGCATCGTCTCGGTGATGGACGATTCGCCGGCCGCGCGCGGCGGGCTTCGCCCCGACGACCGCATCGTCACGATCGACGGCGACACGACCCAGGGCATGAGCGCGCGCGACGTGGTGCGTCGGCTGCGCGGCGCGATCGGCAGCGCGGTCGAACTCCAACTGCGTCGCGCCGAGCATCTCTCGCCGATGCGCATCGCCCTGACGCGCGCCCATATCGTGCCGCAGACCGTGTCCTATCGCCGCCTCGGCGACATCGCCCATGTCCGGGTCAGCGGCTTCAACCACAAGACGACGGAGGCGCTGGTCGAAACGCTGCGCCGCGCCGAGCGCGAGATCGGCCCCCGGATGACCGGCGTGGTGCTCGATCTGCGCAACAATTTCGGCGGCTATCTCGACCAGTCGATCTACGTCGCCGACCTCTTCCTGGCCGAGGGCACGATCGTCAGCACGCGCGGCCGGCACCGCGCGGTCAATCAGGAATCCTGGGCCAGGCGCGGCGACATCGGCGAACGCATCCCGCTGGTCGTCCTCATCAACGGCAATTCCGCCTCCGCCTCGGAGATCGTTGCCGCGGCGCTGCAGGACAACAACCGGGCCGTGGTGATCGGCTCCGCTTCCTTCGGCAAGGGATCCGTCCAGTCGATCCTGCCGCTGCCGAACGAGGGCGAATTGATCCTGACCTCCGCCCGCTTCCACGCGCCCTCCGGCTACGCCCTCTCCGATCTGGGCGTGCTGCCGCATCTGTGCACCAGCGGCGGCAAGGAGAGCGCAGCGATGCTTCTTCAGCAGCTGCGCGGCGGCCGCTTCGCAGACCGCTCGGCGGCACGCAAATGGCGCGCCGTCGCCACCGACGACGCCGAGGCGCGCCGCCGCCTGCGTTCATCCACCTGCCCCGGCGAGGTCGTCGAGCGCGACGCCGATCTCGACCTCGCCCGCGAAATCCTGGCCGACCGCGCCCTCCACGCCCTCGCCCTCGCAAGCACCTCCACGCTGGCCACCGCCCAGCCACGCTGACGCCACCCCCCGCGACCGTCCTCCCGTCCGCGCGACTGCGCGGATGGGAGGACAGACAGCGCGCGTCAGCGCGCTGGCAGGAGGGCATGGGTGGCTTCGGGCGCGACGCGACGCCTGCCGCCGGGTGCGACGCACGCCAGGCGTGTCGCGCGCGCGTCGGCGTGCGCGGGTCTCGTCAGCTACCCGTGCCCTCCTGCCGCCGTGCTGCGCACGGCGTCTGTCCTCCCAGCCGCGCATGCGCGCGGCCAGGAGGACGGTGCTTCCGGGGACCGTCGTCGCCTTGTTCCGCGCGGCGGCTCGGCACCCCCCGCGATCGTCCTCCCGTCCGCGCGACTGCGCGGATGGGAGGACAGACAGCGCGCGTCAGCGCGCTGGCAGGAGGGCATGTGTGGCTTCGGGCGCAACGCGACGCCTGCCACCGGGTGCGACGCACGCCAGGCGTGTCGCGCGCGCGTCGGCGTGCGCGGGTC
>CAIOSQ010000227.1 GCA_903860935.1 uncultured Rhodospirillales bacterium
CGTCTGGAGGTGGTGACCGTGGCACAGGGCAACGGCGAGCGCGTCGGCGGCGTCGGCCCCTGCGAGTTGGACACCTGGCAGGAGCCGCTGGACCATCGCCTGGATCTGCTGCTTGTCGGCGTGGCCGGCGCCGACCACCGACTTCTTGACGGCGGTGCTCGCGTACTCGGCCACCTCGATCCCGAACCGCGCAGGGGCGAGCAGCGCGACGCCCCGCGCCAGACCGAGTTTGAGGGTGGACGAGGCGTTGACGTTCACGAAGGTCTCCTCGACCGCGGCGCTGGTCGGTCGATGCCGCTCGAGGACATCGGTGATGCCGTCGAACAACGCGACGAGGCGGTCGGCGGTCGGCGCGGCGGCGTCACTGACCACCTGGCCGTTTCCGACATGGCGAATGCGCGTGCCATCGATCTCGACCACACCCCAACCGGTCGTCCGCAAGCCGGGATCGAGTCCAAGAAGACGCATCAGCCGACGGAAAGGCGCTGCATGACATCGTCGGCGATGTCGAAATTGGCGTGCACGGCCTGCACATCGTCGCTGTCCTCAAGCGCCTCGATGAGCGCGAACAGGTCCTTCGCGGCCTCCTCGGCCATCGGTACCGTGTTGACTGGCCGCCAGACGAGTTTGGCCTCGCTCGCCGCGCCGAACCGGGACTCGAGCGCATCTCGTACGCCGCCGAACGCATCGGGTTCGGTGACCACCTCATGGGTCTCCGCACCAGAGGCGACATCGTCGGCGCCGGCCTCGACCGCGGCCTCGAACATCGCGTCCGCGCTCGCGGCCATCGCCGGATAGGCCACCATGCCCTTGCGCGCGAAGTTGAAGGCGACGGAGTTGGTCTCGCCGAGCGAACCGCCATTCTTCGTGAAGATGGAGCGCACGTCGCTGGCCGTGCGATTGCGGTTGTCGGTGAGCGCCTCGACGATGAGGGCCGCGCCGCCGGGGCCGTAGCCCTCGTAGCGCACTTCCTCGTAGACGGTGCCGTCCTCGTTGCCGGATCCACGCTTGATCGCGCGCTCGATCGTGTCCTTCGACATGTTCTCGGCCTTGGCGGCATTGACCGCGGCCTTGAGCCGTGGGTTATGCGCCGGGTCGGGAAGGCCGGTACGCGCGGCCGTCATGATCTCGCGGATGAGTTTCGTGAAGACCTTGCCCCGCCTGGCATCCTGCTTGCCCTTGCGGTGCATGATGTTCTTGAACTGGGAATGTCCTGCCATATCCGGTCCGGCGCCTTCTGGCGCGCCATCGGCCGCGAATCGGCCAGGGTCGCGCGCATTGATGTCCTTGCGGCGCTTAGCAAATCGCAACGGACTTGCCTATCGCCGACACGCGGCAGCGCTAGCGGCCCTTTATGGCGCGAATGCGGCGAAACCCGTGTCGCTGGTCGTCATTCGCCGCGCGCACGCAACGCGGCGATGCCGGCGAGGACATCCCGGTTTCCGCTGTCGGTCGCAAGGCGCTCGGCAATGCCGAGCCAGCCCTCCGCCCGCGCGGCACCGCCGCCGGACAACGTCATGCTGCGGCCCGCCCGGAGATAGAGCGCCGCCGCCTCGTCGCGATCGCCCGTCGCCAGCGCACTCGAGGCGGCCGACGCAAGGGCGCGTGCCATCCCGGGATAATCCAGCGTCTCGCGACGCAGATCGATGGTCGCCGCGAAGGCCCCGCGGGCGACACGGTGATCACCGTCCAGCGCCGCGGCATGCGCGGTCAACTCGGCCATGTCGGCGCGCCACTCCGCGTCCGGGTGCGGCGCCAGGCCGGCACGCGCTGCGGCGAGTGCGGGCGCATCGCCGCGCTCGGCCGCGATCAACCCGACCAGGAACCGGGCGCGACGGCCGGTCGCCCCGTCATCCACCATCAATGCGATCGCAATCGCCTCCGCGTCCTGTGCTCGGCCGAGGCGATGCAGGGCGACAGCCTCCGCCAGCGCGAGTTCGGGAAAGGCGGGCAGACCATGGCGACGAAGCTCGGCGCGCGCCGTGGCGTTCGCGGCAAGGCTGGCAGCGGCCTCCCCGCGGCGCAGGTGGACTACGGCGAGATCGTAGCCGAGATCGCCAAGCGCCCTTCCGTCGTCACGCGCCTGGGCAAGCTCCAGGGCCCGTGCATAGAGCTGGGCCGCCTGGTCATGGCGCCCCTGGGCGAAGGCCAGCGCGGCGACGCGGCGCGCGCTCTCGATCCGTGGATCGTGATCCACGGTCGCCGGCGCATGGGGTCCGCCGCCGCAGCCGGCGACGATGAGGGCGGCCAGGCACCCAACGAGGATACGCCCCGTCACGGTCTGACAACCTGGACCGGCTGCCGGCGCCCGGCGCCTTGGTCCTCGCCACCGGAGACAGCCCCGCCAAGCAGCCAATGCCCGCGCAGCTGGGACAGGAGCCGCTCGAGTTCGAGCGCGGTCTGCTCGGTCTGCACAAGGACCTGCGGCAGCGTCGCCGTTCCGGCTTCCAGGTTCCGGGCGATCCCGGGAACCTGCGGCGAGGCCTTGGCGAGGTCCGCGACGATGGCGGAAACATCCTTCAGGCTCCGCTCGCTATGTTGCCGCACGGTGCGCGTCACCAGCGTCGCCTCGCGCGTCGTCGCCTCGAGTTCGGCAAGGACCGCGCGTGCCTGGCGGAGCCGCTGGCTGGTTTCCTGGACCGTCGCCTCGAGTTCGCGCACCAGCGTGTCATTGTTGAGCAGACGGCCGATCGTCCCCTCGCCCTGCTCGACCCGGCGGGTCAGCGCGCGGACATCCCGCACCATCGATTGGACGTCGCCGCCAGGATCGTTGATGCCCTCGACGATCGCCGCGACGCTGCTGATCGCGCGATGCATGTCGGCGACGATCGGCAACACACGGGTCCGCACCTCGTCGATCATCTGGCCGATGCCCTCGGTCGGCGCGCGCTCGGTGACCGCGCTGATCACGGCATAGCCCCAGTCCAGAGGCTCGCGCGTGCCGCGGCCGACATCCAGGAATGCCGCACCGGCGACGCCGAAACGCTTGCGGATGACAGCTTGCGAGTCGACGCGCACGAACCCGCGCATGCTGGGTTCCAGCGAGACCTCCGCATGCATCCGCTGCTCCGGATCGACGATGATCCGTTTGACTTCACCGACCCGCGTTCCGAGAACCTCCACCTCGGACCCCGCAGCAAGCCCGGACACGCCGTCGGGCGGCAGCATCACCATGAGCCGCAGGGGCGGGTTGAACCACTGGCGCAGGACGCCCGCCTGCAGGATCGCGGCGAACAGCACCACGATCGCGAGCAGCACCAGCGCGCCTGCCATCTCGTTGACGTAGCGGAACCCCGTACGCGTCACGACCGGGCGGCTCCTTCCTGTATTTCCGCGCCGATGATGCGCAGCCTGCGCGTGACGGGCAAGGTCACATCGCCCCAGGCGCGCGGGTCGAGCGTCAGCCAGAGCACCGCGCCGCCGCGATCGCGCACCGTCCGTACGGCGTTGACCAGGGGCTCGAGATGTTCAGGTTCGGCGAGATGCGCCTGATGCTCCAGGATGACCAGGCGCGGCCGGCCGAGGAACGCGCGGACGAGCGCCGCACGCTCCAGGTCGGCGTGCGCGCATAACCCGGGACGATCAAGCGGCAACCCGGGAAGCCCGAAATGGCGTGCAAGACGCGCCGCGTCGTCGGCCAGACGCGCCGCATCCCGGCGCGTGTGATGGCTCTGCTGGATAAGGATGTTTTCGTCCATGGCGAGGGAGTCGATCCACTGACCTGCCGAGGATAGCCGGCCGATCCGGCCGCGGAGCGCGTTCGCATCGTCCGGCCCCGTGGCCGCCCAATCCTGCCCCAGGAAGAAGATCCGCCCGGCGGCCGGAGCGACGAGGCCGCTCGCGGCATCGGCAAAAGCATGACACCGCGTGCTGTCGCCGGCGTCGATCAGAGCGAAATCCCCCGGTTCCAGAGCCAGATTGGACGCGCGCGCCGACGGCAGATCCGCCCCCAGCACCAACCGTGCAGCATCGAAGCGCAAGATCGCGCGCGCCGCACGATCGCCGGCGAGGCCAGCACCGGTCGTCATATCGCCAGGGTGAGCATGCCGCTCACCGCGACCGCCGCCAGGACCGCACGCACGAATCCGCTTGCCACCACGCGGGTCGCATCGCGCCGATGCGTCAGCGCGGTGTGACAGCAGATCACGCCGATCACGAAGCCGAGCGCGAGCGATTTGGCCGGAAGGATGACGAAATCGCCGACACTCATCGTCGCGATCGTCATGTCGACGAAGTCGTGGAAGGAAAGTTGTACGACGCCGAGAGCCGACGCGCTGATGTACCCGAAGAGCAACGTCGCGACGACGAAAAGGATCGTCAACGTGAAGCTTGCCACCGCGAACGCCAACGTCCGAGGCAGCACATAGACCAGGAACGGATCGATGCCCTGGCCGTCGAGCATGCGCAGCTGGCCGCCCGTGCGCTGCTGCGTCAACTCGATGAGCAGGGCGGTGCCGCTCCGCCCGATCACGATCAACGCCACCATCATCGGCGCCAGCTCGCGCAGCAGAACGGTCACGATCACCTCTCCGATCAGCGAGATCTGGCCCGCGCTGCCGAGCCAGTAGAGCGCCTGATAGACGAGGCCAAGCCCAACCATGGCCGCGAGCACCGAGGCCGCCGGCAATGAGCCGAAGAGCGCGGCGCGGAGGTCACGGGCGAAGGCGCGTGTCACGGTTCGCCGCCAGGAAGACGCCCGCATCGCGAGCATCAGGATGGCGGCCGCCATGGCGCAGACGTCGATCGCCCATCGTGCGGCCGCGACCACCGGCTGTCCGAGACGCGCGAGCAGCGCGCCGAAGACCGAAAACACGGTGCCCCGCGCGCCCGTCATTCGTGGCTCGCGAGCAGGTAGGTCGGCATTTCGCCACTTCCCGCAAGATAGAAATTTCCACGCGCCTGGAAGACGAAACGCTCGCGCAGCAACGCATAGGCGCTCGCAGCGACGACGATCGCGCCGGCGAGACCGGTCTCGGCGAGGCGATCCGCGACACGCACCGCGTCGCCCCAGAGATTGAGGCCAGGCTCGCCCATCCCGACCTCGGCGCCCAGCGCCGGTCCACAATCGAGCCCCATCCTGAAACCGGAGTGGTTTCCCAGACCTGCGAAGATCGCGGACGCCTCGGCCCGCAGGTCGAGCGCAGCCAGCGCGAGACGCTCCGCCGCGGCCGCCGCCGAGGCACCGTCATGACCCGCCGCGAGCACCAGACGGTCGCCGACCAAGCGCAGATAACCAATCCCATGGGCATCGGCGATCCGCGCCGCTGCGGCAGCGAGCCGAAAGATGGCAGGACCGCCGGCGTTACGTGGCGACATCTCCACCAGCGCCACGGGATCCGTCGCCATGAGGGTCAGGACCGCGACATGGTCGAACGCGCGGACAGGATCGTCGCCGGCACCGGCGCCGGGAAGCGCGGTTCGATCCGGCAGGCGCGAGCGCCGCCGCACGACCTGCTCCGGGATCGGATGACCGCCGGAACCTGCTGCGACCGATCCAGGCGAGAGGGCGGCCGGGTCGACGCGTTGGGCGGCGGCGTCACGCTGCGCCGCCGCATAGCGCACCGCAAGCATGCCGGCCACGGCGCGCGCGAAGACGATCGCGCCCTCGGCGCGCGCGTCCTCGAGACACAGGAAACCGACCCAGCGCGCACCGGCATACAACGGCATGATCGACACCGCGCGCGTTCCGAGCGGCGCGAAGTACCGCGCGTGGAACTCGGCCAGCCGTGGATCGCGCGCGGCATCCTCGGCGACGATCGCGCCGCCTTCCCGGTCCAGCGCCGCGAAAAGGGACGGCGCGTCCGCGCGCGCGACGACAATCCCCGCAGTGTGTCCGTCATGCTCGCGATCGCGACAATCCTCTAGGCGCACGGCGTCGCCGTCGTCGGCATCGAACCGTCGCCAGATACCGACCCGCCGCGCCACCACCACCCGCGCGACGACGCGCGTCAGCCCGCGCAAAGCATCCTCCCGCGTCGGATCGAGGAGCGCCGCGTTCGCAGACAGCGTCGCGAAGGCGTCGCTCTGCGCCGCCCGGCTCTCCTCGCGCTCGATCACCAGTCGGGCGTTGCGATCGGCACGCAAACCTTGGCGAACGAGGATCCCGGCAATAAGGAGCACCATCAGCACGACGGCTGCGGACATCGCCAAGGTGGAGCGGTTGTTCAGACCGACGAAACCGACAAACTCCACCTCGGGCGCGACGAGCAGGACGATCCAGCCGCGCGCGCCGGCCGCGGCGATGGGCGATGCCGCGGTCAGGTATCGCGCACCACCCCACTCGATGATACGCCGCCCCGGCCCATCGATGCGGAACCGGTTATAGGCGCGTGTGACGGCGGGATCTCCGAGTTCGGCGAGCGGAACGGGTTCCACGCTATCGCCGACGCGACGGATCGTGCGCACGGCGTCGGGATGCGCGATGACCAGACCGTCGGCGTCGACGATCAGCGCGCGCCCGCTCCGCCCGATCGTGAGACGCGACAGGAAGGCGGACAGGCTCTCGAGGGCGATGTCGACGCCGAACACGGCGCGCACTGCGCCCGCTTCGTCGCGCAGCGCCTGCGCCGCGGTGATGCCCGGACGCTGATCCGTAAAGAAGATGTACAGCCGGGACCAATCTACCGCGTCGCCGGCCTCGACGGCGCCGCGATACCAGACTCGCGTGCGCGGATCGTAGTTGTCCTCGGGATCGTTCTCGATCGCCACGGTGTTGCCCTGACGATCGCGCCGGGTCCAGCTCGTGATCCTGCCCCCGTCACGACGATCGATCGTCTTGGTGTCGATCGCGCCATCGCTCTCGCGCCTGAGCATCATGAAGGACCCGTCGGGCGCCGCGTAGCTGACGAGCGCAAGATGCGGGTTGTCGTAGAGGATCTGCCATCCCATCGCCTCGCTCGCCCCCTGGGCGGGTCCGAGGAAGGCGCCGTCGGAAAGCACGCCGCGCAGCAATTCGAGCGCGCGCGGCTCAGGCGCCAGATAGCCGTCCACCTCGCGGGTGATCCGCATTTCCTGCGCACGAATGACCTCGTCCGCGAGGGCGAGCGCATCGCGCCGGTTGGCGTCGTACGAATACCAGGCGATGCCCGCGAGCGATGCGACGATCAGCGCGACGCCGGCCACCGGAAAGCCGATCCGGCTCCAGGCCTGACGCCGCCGCAGACGTTGTCGCGCCGGATCGATGACGACATCGGCCTCGTCACGCGCCGCCACGCCGGCGTCCGTCGGCCAGCGCCAGGGCCAGCGCAGCTTCAGGGCGGCAAAGCGGCTTGGCAAGGCCCGACGCCTAGACTGGGATCGCCGGAATGAGGCGGCCACCGACCCGCACGGGCGCGATCCGCGACGCACGACCGGACCCCTCGGCGATCTCCGCGAAGACACCGCACAAGGTCCCCTCGCCGTCCGCCGGCGACAGGCGCTCGCCCGGCATCTTGCGCACGAAGCGCTGCACCGCCGCCTCTTTCTTCATCCCGATCACGGAATCGTAGTCTCCGCACATGCCGGCATCGGTCTGGTAGCCGGTGCCGCCCGGCAGGATCTGCGCGTCCGCGGTGGGCACATGGCTGTGCGACCCGACGACCAGAGACGCACGTCCGTCGCAGAAATGGCCCAGGGCCATCTTCTCGCTCGTCGCTTCGCCGTGCACGTCCACGAGCAGCAGGTCGACGCCGACGCCGATCCGTTGCGTGGCGAGCACCGCATCCACCGCCGCGAACGGATCGTCGAGCGGATCCATGAACAGGCGGGTCATGACGTTGACCACCACGACCCGGCGCTTGCCGACCGTGAACACGCCGATGCCGCGACCGGGCGTGCCGCGCGGGAAATTGATCGGCCGCAGCAATCGCGGATCGCCATCGATCGTGGCCAGGATCTCGCGCTGATCCCAGACATGATTGCCGGTCGTGATGCAGTCCACGCCCGCTTCGTAGAGGTCGCGCGCGGTACGCTCGGTGATTCCGAAGCCATGCGCGGCGTTTTCGCCATTGGCGACGACGAAATCCAGGCCAAGGCTCTGCCGCAGACCCGGCAGGTGCGTGGCGATCGCGTCTCGGCCCGCACGACCGACCACATCTCCCAGGAAGAGCACCCTCATGGCCGGTCACCGAAAAGCCGCAGACCGTCCTCGGTCGCGACGCCATCGAGGCGCTGATCGAACTCCTCCACCGGAACCCTCTCCATCTCCTGCCGGGCAAAGGCCACGCCGATCGCGCGCAAATGCAGCCCGGCGGTTCGAAATCCCGCGATCGTCCGATCGTAATACCCGCCGCCATAGCCGAGTCGGAAGCCCCGAGAATCGAAGGCGAGCAGCGGCACAAGCAGAACGGTGGGAACGAGGATCGGGCACCCGGCCGCAGGCACGCGTGTTCCGAAGCGACCCGAGACGAGAATGTCCCCGGGCGTCCAGCCACGGAAAACGAGCGGTTGTCCGGGGCCGTCGACCACCGGCAGCGCGCAGCGCCCGCCGGATGCGCAGACAGCCTCGAGGACGGGCCGGACATCGATTTCTGCCCCGATCGGCCAGTATCCAGCGACGACCTGGCCGGAAAACTGCCATGGGGGTGAAGCCGAAAAGACCGCCGCGACGGCACGCGCCGCTGCGGCCCGGGAGGCAGCGTCCATAGCGACCCGGAGATCGCGAAGGACAGGCCTCAGGCGCCGCTTTTCGGCCGCGATATCGCTCATGTCCGAGGCGCCTCGGCCGGGGTGACGGAGGCCAAAAGGGTTGCGGCCAGAAGATTGGGTAGGACGGAGCCACGCTGGCCGTTGGCGCTCAGATCCTCTGTGGCCCGCTTGACGCAGGTGGGCACCGTGGTACCGAGACCGCAGCCCCGGCAGAGACAGTTCCCGAGAGGTAAGTTATCGGCCCCAGGGATTATGTGGCCTGACGCACCGCACAGCCCCGTCCTGACCGCAATGTAGTGCGCGCCCGCCGCCGATACAACCGCGCATGTCGGGCGGGGCCGAGCAAGTCACCCCGGCGACGCAAGACGATCCGCGACCGACGCAAGCCGCGCGGCGACGCCATCCAGGCTCTGGGCGATTTCGGCCTCGCGTGCCGCAGCCTGCGCCTCCAGCCGGGCGATGCGCTCCTGCAGGTCACGGATATCCTGCGCGGAGCGGCGCGCCACTTCGTCGTCGCCAGCCGCCGCCTTGCCCGTCTGGGCGCGGTCATAGGCCTCGCCGAGTTCGTCGGCAAGCGTGAGGCAGGTCAACAAGAACAGCCGCGCCTCGCCGACCCCGCCGACCTGCCCCGCGAGTTCGCGGACCTTGGTGTCGATGTATTTCGACAGCGCCAGCAGACGCGGCTCCTCGCCATCCCCGCAGCCCACCGTGTGGGCACGGCCGTTGATCTCGAAGGTCACCTGGGCCATCGCCGCCTCCTCAACGGTCCAGCGCCGCGTCGGCCGCGCGCGCCTTGGCCAGCGCACCCTCGACCTGCTCGAGCAGCGCATCGATCGCAGTCGACAGGCGTGCGACATCGGGCCGCCCGCTCCCCGCATCGGCCGCCGCCTCCAGCCGCTGGATCTGAGCTTCGATCTCGCCCAACGCCATCTCGATCGGGTTCATGCGTATCTCTCCATCGCGGGGGAAGAGACCCCTAAACGACGGGCGAATCAAGGTTGACGACCCTCCGGTCGCTGGGCATGTTCCGCCGCGCATGAGTGCCGCAACCGACAGCGCACCCGCCGCTGTACCGTCCCCCCTCGCCGTCAACCAGCCTCCCGAGCATGCCCGCATGGCCAACGCCCTGCGCGCGCTCGCGATGGATGCCGTCGAGAAGGCGAAGTCGGGCCACCCTGGCATGCCGATGGGCATGGCCGACGTCGCCACCGTCCTGTGGGCGAAATTCCTGAAATTCGACCCGGCGGAGCCGCACTGGCCGGATCGGGACCGGTTCGTGCTGTCGGCCGGCCACGGGTCGATGCTGCTTTACGCGCTGCTGCATCTCACCGGCTTCGCCGACATGACGATGGAGGAACTCAAGCAGTTCCGCCAGCTTGGTGCGAAGACCGCGGGTCACCCCGAATTCGGTCACGCCACAGGCATCGAGACGACCACCGGTCCGCTCGGGCAAGGGATCGCCAACGCCGTCGGCATGGCGATGGCCGAACGCTGGCTCAACGCCCGCTTCGGCGACAGCGTGGTCGACCACCACACCTATGTCATCGCTGGCGACGGCTGCCTCATGGAGGGCATCAGCCAGGAGGCGATCTCGCTCGCGGGGCACCTGCGCCTGAACCGCCTGATCGTCCTGTTCGACGACAACGGGATCTCGATCGACGGCCCGACCTCCCTGACGACGTCGGAGGACCAGTGCGCGCGCTTCGCGGCGAGCGGTTGGAACACGCAGCGCATCGACGGCCACGACCCGGCCGCGATCGAGGCGGCGATCGCCGCCGCGCGCGGCAGCAGCAGACCGACGATGATCGCCTGCAGGACGACGATCGGTTATGGCGCGCCGACCAAGGGCGGCACTGCCGGTGCGCATGGCGCTCCGCTGGGTGCGACCGAGATCGCCGCGACGCGCGAGCGCCTTGGGTGGTCCAACGGTCCCTTCGAGATCCCGGTCGACGTGCTGGAACGCTGGATCGACGCCGGGCACCGTGGTGCCGTGGCCCGCAAGGCATGGGAGGGTCGGCTGACCCGCCTGCCCGGCGAGCAGCGCGCCGAGTTCCGTCGCATGCTGGCGGGCAAGCTTCCCAAGGGCTTCGAGGAGGCGGTCGTCTCGTACAAGGCGAAACTCCTCCAGGACAAGCCGACGCTCGCGACGCGCGTGTCGTCGCAGAACGCCCTCGACATCCTCGCGGCCGCGGTCCCGGAACTCGTGGGCGGCTCGGCCGATCTCACCGGCTCGAACAACACGAAGGCGAAGAGCCAGACCCCGCTGTCGGCGAGCCAATATGGCGGCCGCTACGTCTATTGGGGCGTCCGCGAACATGCCATGGCCTCGGCCATGAACGGAATGGCGCTGCATGGCGGGATGATCCCCTATGGCGGCACGTTCCTCGTCTTCACCGATTACTGCCGTCCCGCGATCCGCCTCGCGGCGCTCATGGGCCAGCGTGTCGTCTATGTGATGACGCATGACTCGATCGGCCTGGGCGAAGATGGGCCGACCCACCAACCGGTCGAGCATCTCGCGGCGTTGCGGGCGATCCCGAACCTCGCCGTATTCCGCCCGGCGGATGCCGTCGAAACCCTCGAATGCTGGCAACTGGCCCTGGAACGCAAGGACGGACCGAGCGTTCTCACACTGACGCGGCAGAACCTGCCGCCGCTGAGGCTCGACGGCAACCCCGCCGAAAACCGCAGCGCGCGGGGGGCTTATGTGCTCGCGGAGGCAGAAGGCGGAGAACGGCAGGTCACCTTGATCGGAACGGGTTCGGAGACGTCCCTCGCCATGGCCGCGCGCGATCTGCTCGCGTCGCGTGGCGTGCGCGCAGCCGTCGTCTCGATGCCCTGCTGGTCGCTCTTCGACCAGCAGACGGCGAGCTACCGGCGCGCCGTCCTTGGCGGGCCACGCGTCGCGAAGGTCGCCGTCGAAGCCGCACTCGGGTTCGGCTGGGACCGGTATCTCGGCGCGAAGGGTGCCTTCGTCGGCATGACCGGCTTCGGCGCCTCTGCCCCCGCGCCGGAGTTGTATCGCCATTTCGGCATCACGCCCGAGGCCGTCGCCGAGGCCGCGACGGCACTGCTCTGAACGCCGGCCACGACGACAACGGGACAGATACGGAGACAGGCATCATGACCGTCAAGATCGCCATCAACGGTTTCGGCCGCATCGGCCGCCTGGTCCTGCGCGCGCTCCACGAATCCGGCCGCCGTGACGTGGAGGTCGTCGCGATCAACGACCTCGGTCCGGTGAAGACGAACGCCCATCTGCTCAAATACGATTCCGTCCACGGCACGCTCGCGGCGAACATCTCGACCGGCGACGACTGGATGGATCTCGGCAATGGCCGCATCAAGGTGACGGCCGAGCGCGATCCGTCCAAGTTGCCCTGGGGCGCCCTTGGCGTCGACGTGGTCGCCGAATGCACCGGCATCTTCACGTCCCGCGACAAGGCAGCGGCGCATCTTGCCGCTGGGGCCAAGCGTGTTCTCGTGTCGGCGCCCGCGGATGGAGCCGATCTCACCGTGGTCTATGGGGTCAACCACGACCAGTTGACGGCCGAACACAAGGTCGTCTCCAACGCCTCCTGCACCACCAACTGCCTCGCGCCCGTGGCCCATGTCCTGCACGGCGCCTTCGGCATCGAGCGCGGCTACATGACCACGATCCACGCCTATACAGGCGATCAGGCGACCGTGGACACGCTGCACAAGGATCTTCGCCGCGCCCGTGCCGCCGCGCTCTCGATGATCCCGACCTCGACCGGCGCGGCCAAGGCCGTCGGGCTCGTGCTGCCCGAACTCAAGGGCAAGCTCGACGGGACCGCGATCCGCGTTCCGACCGCCAATGTCAGCCTGATCGACTTCAAGTTCGTCCCGAAGCGCAAGGCGACGGTCGACGAGGTCAACGCCGCGATCATCGAAGCTGCCGCCTCGCCCCGGCTCAAGGGCATCCTGGCGACCAACAGCGAAGAACTCGTGTCGACCGATTTCAACCACAACCCCGCCAGTTCGA
>CAIOSQ010000228.1 GCA_903860935.1 uncultured Rhodospirillales bacterium
GTCCCTCACGGGACCCGCCGTTCTTTTTTGCAGCGGGGGGTGGTCCCTCACGGGACCCGCCGTTCTTTTTTGCAGCAGGGGGGGGCCCTCACGGGACCCGCGAGCCTGTGTTCAGGCGCCGATCGTCCTGAACGGCGCCAGCAGCACAGCGAGCATCAACCAGCCTTGGCGCGCGTCGCGGGGAAGGCCTCGATCGTCGCGGCATGCGTGACGAGACGGTTGCCGCCGAGGAAGCGATGCACCTGGAAACCCGGCGGTTCAGGGGTCCAGCGCGCCGGCACCCCTGGTTCCAGGTCCAGCGCGAAATGATGCGCCGTCGACGGGCATGTCGTGCAGATCCGCCCGCCGAGGGTCGCGCTCATCGCCCGATGGGCATGCCCGGACACGACACGCAGGACGCAGTCATGGCGCGCAAGCACCGCGGCGAAGGCCTCCGCGCCGCGCAACGGCAACCGGTCCATATGGTCGATGCCGGTGTCAAACGGCGGATGGTGGATCATCACGACGGTCGGCCGCGCGGGATCGCGCGCCAGGATCCGATCAAGCCAGTCGAGCCGCGCATCACAGAGCGAACCGGCGACCTCGCCGGGGACGAGCGAGTCGAGACCGACGATCCGGACCGGCCAGGTGTCGTCGACATACTGGCAGACCGCGTCGCCCTCGCCGTCCCAGGGCTGCGCCGGAAACGCTGTCCGCAGCGTCGCGCGCGCATCGTGGTTGCCGGGTATCAGACGGTACGGAATCTCAAGCCGCGCGAGTTCGGCGGCGAGCCGGGCATATTCGTCGGCGGATCCGGTATCGACGAGATCTCCCGTGATCAGGACCACGTCCGGGCGCGGCGACAACGCGTTGAGACGATCCACGGCGCGCGCGAGACAGGCGCTTGTGTCGAAGACGCCATAGGCGCGCTTGCCCGCGCGCATGACATGAAGGTCGCTGATCTGCGCCAGAATCATCGGATCATTCACCTACCAGCGTTTCAAGACGAAAAGCCGCCCCGGGCGCCTGCGCGAGGCGCTCGGTCAGCGGCGGCATGAGGGCGGCAAGCCTCTCGGCGAGGGTCCAGGGCGGATTGACGACCACGAGCCCACATCCCGCGAGGCGCGGTGCCTCGTCGGTCTCGGCGGCCGGCGCGCGCACGAGCAATTCGACGACCAGCACGCGGCGCAATCCGGCATCGACGATCGCGCGGTGCAACGCGTCGACCGGCGCGCGTGTCTTGATCGGATACCAGCCCGCGAGCACGCCGGTCGCGAACCGGCGATACGCATGACGCAATCCACGCGCCAGACGCTCGAACTCGTCCTTTGCCTCGAAAGGAGGATCGATGAGAACGAGGCCACGCCGCTCCGCCGGCGGCAGATCGGATTTGAGCGCGATCCAGCCGTCGGACGGACGGACCTCGATGCGGCGGTCCCCGGCCGTCGCGCGTCGCAGTTCGTGCAGCGCGTCGGGATGCATCTCGCAGAGCAGCAAGCGGTCCTGCGGCCGCATCAGCTTGCGTGCGATCCATGGCGATCCCGGATAGCGAACCAGCCCCGGCTCGCCGACATTCAGACCACGCACGATGCCGAGATAGGGTCGCAGGCCCGGATGGGTCTCGATCTCGCCCACGAGACGCAGCACACCGTCACGCGCCTCGCCGGTGCGCGCGGCCTCCGCGCCGCCGAGATCGTAACGCGCCGCGCCGGCATGCGTGTCGAGATAGAAGAACGGCGCGTCCTTGGCGGCGAGCCGCGCGAGGATCAGCGCGAGTGCCGCGTGCTTGAGCACGTCCGCGAAGTTTCCGGCATGAAAAGCATGACGATAATTCATTGGCCCCACTTCCTCACACGGCGCGCGGCATCGATCAAGCGCAGCGGCGCGGATGTTGATCGCGGCGCGCCGATCTGAGACGGTAGCGCCGCGTGAGCGCAACCAGTGGGGGAACACGGACGATGTGGCGCGTTGGGGTCGATTCCGGAGGCACGTTCACCGATATCTGCCTGGTGGACCAGGAGACCGGAGAGGTTCGCGTCTGGAAGGTCTCGAGCACGCCGGACGATCCGTCGCGCGCGATCGCCGGCGGTGTCGTCGAGGGGCTCGACAAGGCAGCCGGTGCCACGGGGCGCGATGTCAGCTATTTCGGCCACGGCACGACCGTGGCGACCAACGCACTGATCCAGCATCGCGGCGTCAGGACGGGTCTCGTGACCACCAGCGGGTTCCGCGACCTGCTCGAGATCGGCCGCCAGCGTCGCCCGCATCTCTACGACCTGCAATGCGACAAGCCGCATCTGCTGGTGACGCGCGACATGCGCATCGAGGTCAGCGAGCGCATCCGCAACGACGGCAGCGTCGAGAAATCCCTCGACGCCGCGGAAGTGCGCGCGGCGATCCGCACGCTCAAGGAGGCTGGCGCACGGTCGATCGCCGTGTGCTTCCTCTACAGCTACGTGGATCCGCGACACGAGGCGCTGGTGCGCGCCATCGCCGCCGAGGAATACCCGGATGCCTTCCTCACCTGCTCGCACGAGGTGGCGCCGGAATTCCGCGAGTTCGAGCGCCTGTCGACCACCGTCGTCAACGCGTATCTCGGCCCGGTCATGCACCGCTATATCGGCCATCTCGGGCCGCGCCTCGACGAGGCAGGCGTCAACGCACCGCGCCACATCACGGCCTCGAACGGCGGCGTGATGTCCTTTGAGATGGCGCGCAACCAACCCGTGCGCACCGTCCTCTCCGGACCCGCGACGGGTGTCGTCGGCGGGCTCAAGACCGGCGTCCTCGCGGGGTTTCCCAATCTCATCACCTTCGACATGGGCGGCACGTCGACCGACGTGGCGCTGATCGAGGAGGGCAAGGCGAAGCTTGCGGGCGAGATGGACGTCCACGGCTATCCGCTCAAGACACCGATGCTCGACATCCATACCGTCGGCGCCGGCGGCGGGTCGATCGCGTATATCGACGCCGGCGGCCTGCTGAAGGTCGGACCACGGAGCGCGGGCGCGCATCCCGGCCCGGTCTGCTACGGCCTCGGCAACGAGGAACCGACCGTCACCGATGCCAACGTGACGCTGCAGACGCTCAATCCGACGCATCTGCTCGGCGGCCGCATGAAGATCGACCAGGGCAAGGCGAAAGCCGCCATCGCGCGTCTCGCAGGCCGCCTCGGTCTCGATCCGATGGCGACCGCGCAGGGCATCCTGTCGGTCGTGACCGCCAACATGGCGAAGGCGATCCGCGTGATCTCGGTCCAGCGCGGCCACGATCCGCGTGACTACACGCTCGTCGCCTTCGGCGGCGCCGGACCGCTGCACGCGTCGCGTCTCGCACGCGAACTCGACATGAAGCGCATCCTCGTGCCGCGCAACCCTGGCATCCTCTGCGCGCTCGGCCTTCTGCTCACCGACCTCCAGACGAACTACGCGCAGACCAGCATCATGGCGGTCGAAGCCTCCACGATCGCGCGCATGCGGGCGACCTTCGCCGAACTGCGCCGCCGCGCCGACGAGTGGTTCCAGCGCGAAGGGATCGCGCCGGAGGGACGGACGGTCAACGCGACAGTCGACATGCGCTACGCGGGCCAGAACTACGAACTGCCCGTCGCCTTCCCGGCAGACGCCGATGACGAGACTTTGCTCGCGACGCTGCGCGGCGGCTTCGAGCGGGCGCATCGCCTGATGTACGGCTACATCGCCGAGGAAGAACCGATGCAGGCGGTGACCTTCCGCCTCGAGGCGATCGGTGCCGTCCCGAAGGCGGAGATCAAGGCGCGCCCACCCGCCACCGGCAAGGTGGAGGACGCGATCGTCGGCACGCGCGACGTCTGGCTTGCGGAAGCCGCGGGCTTCGTCTCCTGCCCCATCTACGACCGCGAGCGCCTTGGCCCCGGCCATTGCTTCGCCGGCCCCGCGATCGTCGAGCAGATGGACGCGACCACCGTCCTCCTGCCCGGGCAGAGCGCGAGCGTCGATCCCTATCTCAACATCATCGTCGAGGGCTGATGCGATGAACGCTTCCCCCGCCATGCTCAAATCCACCGGTGGTGCGCCGGTCGATCCGATCACCGTCGAGGTCATCGGCAACGCGCTCTCCTCGATCGTGGAGGAGATGGGCGAGACGCTGGTGCGCGCCGCCTACTCCACCAACATCAAGGAAAGGCGCGATTCCTCGACATGCCTGTTCGATGCGCGGGGCCGCACGCTCTGCCAGGCGATGCATATCCCGATGCATCTCGGCTCGCTGATCGGCGTCGTCGAGCACATCAGCAAGCGTCACGACCTCTCGGATCTGCGCGAGGGCGACGTCTTCGTCGGCAACGACGCCTATACCGGCGGCGGCACGCACCTGCCAGACATCGTGCTCGCGGAGCCGATCTTCTTCCAGGGCGAACTCGTCGGCTGGGCGACCAACCTCGCCCATCACGCCGATTTCGTCGATCGCGGCCACGATCACATCTTCCAGGAAGGACTGCGCATCCCGCCGGTGCGGCTCTACCGCGCCGGCAAGCTGCAGCAGGACGTCATGGATCTGATCCTGCTCAACATGCAGGTGCCGCGCGAGCGTCTGAACGATTTCCGCGCGCAGATGGCCGCCAACCGCCAGGGCATCCAGCGCTTCCAGTCGCTGTGCACGCGCTATGGCAAGGATCTGCTGCTTGCGGCCTGTGACGCGCTGCTCGACTACGCGGAGCGGTTGACGCGCGCCGGCATCGCGACGATCCCCTCGGGCGTCTACAGCTTCGAGGACACGTTCGACGGCGACGAGATCGACGGCTCCGTCGTCTTCAAGTGCCGCATCGAGGTCAAGGGCGACGAGATGCATCTCGATTTCGACGCGCCGCCCCAGGTGCGTGCCGGGATCAATCTCGTCTGGACCGGTCTTCTCGCGACGGTCTACTACGCGGTCAAGACGCTGATCGGCGCCGACGTACCGCCCAACGAAGGCATGTTCCGCCCGATCCACGTCACCGCGACCAAGGGCTCGATCCTCAACTGCGTCGAGCCGGCCGCGGTCAACGCGCGGCTCGATCCCTGCCAGCGCGTAGTCGACCTCATCCACGGCGCGCTCGCGCCGGCGATTCCCGATCGCATCACCGCGGCGCATAACGGCGCCTGCATCTCGTCGACCTTCAGCGGCGTCAATCCGAAGACCGGCGACTACTACGTCTACCTGGAGACGATCGGCGGCGGCTTCGGCGCGCGCGCGGCCAAGGACGGGCTCGACGGCGTGCATGCCCACCTGACGAACACGTCGAACCTTCCCGTGGAGGCCCTCGAGGGCGAGTATCCGCTCGTCGTCGAACGCTACGAACTGGTCGACGATTCAGGCGGCGCCGGAAAGCATCGCGGCGGCACGGGCCTGCGACGCCAGATCCGCGCCGAGGGTCATACCTGCCGCACCTTCATCCACGGCTCGCGCCGGCTGTCGTCGCCCTGGGGCCTGTTCGGCGGCGGTGGCGGCGGGCGGTGCCACTTCACCTACTCGCAGGACGCCGACCCGCCGCAGAAGGGCTACACGTTCCTGAAGCATGGGCAATCGGTCACGATCGTGACGCCCGGCGCGGGCGGCTACGGCGAACCGGCCCAGCGCGATCGCGCCCTGCTCGAGCGCGACATCGCCGACGGCAAGGTGTCGCTCACCGAGGCGCGACGCCTCTATGGCTACACGGGCTGACCCCGCGGACGCCCGTCACCCACAACAGAACCGAACAGGAGAAGGATGATGCCCCAGGATCTCAAGACGTCGGCCGCGCTTTCCCGCCGCGGCTTCATGCAGGCCGGAACAGCGGCCGCCATCGCCGCGACATCGGTCGCCGAACGCGCCGCCGCGCAGGGCCGCGACCGCCTGATCTTCGCGCTCTCGTCCTACCCGCCCTCGCTGCGCCCCTGGGCGAATACCGGGACGGCCGCGGGAACCGCGAAGTGCCAGTTCCTGCGCGGTCTGCTCAGCTATGGCCCGAAGGGCGAGATCCGCGGCGAACTCGCGGAAGCCTGGCAGAGCGACAGCCCGACGACCTGGACGCTGCGCCTGCGCGAGGGCGTCAGGTTCCATGACGGCGAAGCTCTGACGCCGGACGCCGTGCGCCGCAGCTTCGAGTTGATGCAGGACGAGAAGTCGACGGCCTCGCTGCGCGCGGCCTTCGGCGCGCTGATCGACAGGATCGAGGCGCCGGA
>CAIOSQ010000229.1 GCA_903860935.1 uncultured Rhodospirillales bacterium
CGGTCGAGATCCGCGAGGCGGCCCTCGCGGCGTGGGGCCCGGTGACACACAAGAAGCCCGATCTCTGCATCCGCGCGGCGCGGATCCTGCCGCAGCTCGTCCTCGAGGCAGCGCGCTGGCTCGAGGACGACGCCGCGCTGGTGGCGCTGATCGGCGGCACGTCGCCCGGCCCTGCCCTCGCGGTGCTCGCACGCCGCGACGCGACGGCACGCGAGCGGATCTGGGCGAGGCTGTCGTCGATGCTGCATGGGCGGTCCGATCTGCCTGAGCCCTGGCTCGCCGCCGCGCGCGAGGACCGGCGCGTCCTCGATCTCCTCATCCACAAGGCCTTGCCGCGGCTCGCGCGTTCGTCGCTCGACGGCCTGCCGCTGGCGGCGCTGATGGATGCCTCGCTGCGCAATCGCGACCTCGCGCGCCGCCTCGCCGCAGCCCACGACGCGCAGGCGCTCGCCGCGCAGATGCCCGCGCTGCGCCGGCGGCTTGCAGGCAAGACTTTGCGCCGCGCGGCGGCGGAACTGGCGCTGCATCTCGGCTGGGAGCACACGGTCGCGCTCGCCTTCCTCGCGACGCGGCCCTTCGCGCCGAAGGAACGACCGGGCACGCGCTTCGACGGTCTCTATCGCAGCTGGGACATCCCCAAGCGCAAGGGCGGCGTGCGCCGGATCACCGCGCCCACACCGCTGCTCAAGCAGATCCAGCGCCGCCTGCTCGACGCCATCCTCGCCCAGGCACCCTGCCATCCTGCGGCGACCGGCTTCCGGTCCGGCATCTCCATCGCCGACAACGCCCGTGCGCATGTCGGCCGCAAGGTCGTCGTCAATGTCGACATCCAGGGCTTCTTTCCCAATACGCGCTTCAAGCTCGTGGCCCGCGCGGTCGAGCATGCCTTGCCGCGTCGTCTTTCGGCCGAGGCGCAGCGTCTCGCCGTCGACATCTGCACGATGGGTGGCGGATTGCCGACCGGCGCGCCGACGAGCCCGGTGGTCGCCAACCTCGTCATGGAGCCGGTCGATCGCACGCTCGCCGCGGTCGCGGCGCGCCATGGCATCGCCTATACGCGCTATGCCGACGACCTGACGATGAGCGGCGACGAACCACAGCGCCTGCTGCCCTTCCTGCGCCAGGTCGTGGGGGAACTCGGCTACGCCCTCGATCCGAAGAAGACCAACATCTTCCGTCGCGGGCGCCGTCAGATCGTGACGGGCCTAGTCGTCAACGACAAGGTCTCGGTGCCGCGCCGGTTGCGCCGCCAGCTGCGCGCGGCGGCGCATCGCGTCGCGCGCCACGGCACGGCGGCCGAATTGTCCCTGCATGGCCGCCCGATGAATCTCCGCGAACTCGCCGGCCATGTCGCCTTCATCGGCGTCGCGCATCCCGAGGAAAGCCGTGCCCTCGCGCAACAGCTGCGCGCGGGGCGCGCGATCGGATGCGGCACGCCGGAGACGGACACGCCATGACCTCGGAAACGAAGCGCCGGCCGCCGCGCGCAGGCCGGCCGAAGCGCGGCTTTGGCCGGATGATCGCAGATCCGTCGGTGCCGGTGATCGGCGACCTGCTGCGCGTCACGTTCCATGCCTCGCGCTTCCATCCCGATCCGGACATCCGCGCGGCGATCGGCGACAGCCTCGATCGCATGCTCGACGCCGCCAGGACGCCGCCACACAGCGCCGCCGAGGTCGCCCAGTTCTTTGCGCGCAATCCCGGGACGCCGCTCGCGCCGATGATCGCGGATGCCGACGATGCGGCTCTTGCCGCGCGGCTCTGGCGCTATTGCGGTTTCGCGCATGTCGGCCTCCGCCGGTCCTCCGACGATTGCATGCTGGCCACGGAGCTTCTGGTGACCAGCGCCGATGCCGTCGGCACCGGCCACGGCGTGCTGCTCGACGAAGATCTGCGGATAGGGGCCGAAAACGCCCTGAACCGCGACTATCTTCCGCGCCAGTTCTCGCATGGCGCAAAGCTGGCGCGTCTGCACCTCGCGAAGGCGCGCCGACCGACGGGGATCGCGGCGCCGGCATGCCTGGACGTCGCGACGCTCACCAGCGACCGCGCGGCAGGTGTCGTGATCGAGATCAGGCTCGCCGATGCGCCGGGCAAGCGCCCCTGTCTTGCGACGGGGAGCTGGCTCGCACCGCTCGGGCGCGACAAAGGGGGCCATGACCTGCCATCCCTGGAGACCAGCGCCATCAAGGCCGAATTCCCGTCGCCGCGGCGCCTATGCATCCGGCCCGAAACGCCGGAAGGCACGATCCGCCTGATCGCCGCCTGCGCCGATCGCGCGGTGATCCATGTCCCCATCGCCCTGAGCCAGGCCGATCGACCGAGGCTGTCGCCGCATTGGCTGCCGCCCGGCGCCTTCGACATCCTCGTCCGGCTCGCGCCGATCGAGGACACAGCCGTGTCGCTGCCCTGCGTGCGGCATGCGCGTACCGGCATGCTCGCCGACTGGATGCTTTTCCCGCGGCTGCCCCTGGCCCCCGATCTCGCGCCCGACCTGCGCGCGGCGATCGCGGCCCACTACGCACCGACCTGAGGAGAACGACATGAAGCCGTCCCGCGTCGCCGAGGTTCTCGGCGGCCTTCTCGACACGCGCTGGCCCGCCTTCGTCTGGGGGGCGCCCGGCGTCGGCAAATCCTCGGTCGTGCGTGCCGTGGCCCAGGCCCGCGGCCTGGCGCTGGTCGACGTGCGCGCGCCGCTGCTCGACCCGACCGACCTACGCGGTCTGCCCTATCTGCGCGAGGGCGTCGCCGCCTGGGCACCGCCCGCCTTCCTGCCGGCCGACCCGCATTCGTCGGGCGTGCTGTTCTTCGACGAGCTGAACGCCGCGCCGCCGCTGGTCCAGGCGTCGCTCTACCAGCTGACGCTCGACCGTCGCGTGGGCGAATACGAGCTGCCGGCGGGATGGCGGGTGGTCGCCGCGGGAAACCGGGCCGAGGACGCCGCGATCGTGTTCCGCATGCCCTCGGCGCTCGCCAACCGCTTCGTCCATCTCGATTTCGAGGTCGATGTCGAGGATTGGGCGGTCTGGGCGGCGCGGACCGGAATCCACCCGCTGGTGCAGGCCTTCCTGCGGCTGCGCCGCGGCATGCTTCTCGACACCAGCACGATGGAGCGCGGCTTTCCCACGCCGCGATCCTGGGAGATGACCTCGGACGCGGTGAAACGCTTCGGCGGCGCCGGTCCAGCGCTGGACGTGCTGATCGGCATCGTCGGCGAGGGGGCCGCGATCGAATTCGCCGGCTTCGCCGACCGCACGCTGCGCGCGGAGCGGGTCGATGCGATCCTGGCCGATCCCGACAAAGCCGACCTGCCGACCGATCTCGGCGACCTCTACGCCCTCGTCGCCTATGTGGGCGTGCGCTGCGACGACGACGCGACGCTGCGCGGGGCAGGCAGGCTGCTGGCGCGCCTCACGCCCGAGCTCGGCCTGCTGCTCGCGCGACAGGTGCTGCGGCTACGACCCGACTTCGCTGCCGATCGCGGCTTCGCGGCCTTCGCCGCGCGCCATCGCGAGGCGCTGCGATGACCGCCCTGCCGGAGCGCATGCGTCGCGCGCGGCTGCAATTGATGCTGCGCCATCCCTTCCTGGCGGGCGCCACCGCGAGGCTGCCGCTGATCGAGATCGAGGCCGGCGGCTGGTGCGAAACGGCGGCGACCGACGGGCTGCGCATCTACTGGACCAGCGCCTTCTTCGACCGGCTCACCGACGAGGAGATCATGGGCGTGCTGGCGCACGAGATGCTGCATGCCGTCCTCGGCCATTGCGAACGGCGCGGCGCACGCGAACCGCACCGCTGGAACATGGCGATCGATCACGCGACCAACCTGCTCGTACGCAACGAACTCGGCCTCCAGCTGCCGGATCCGCATCTCGCAAAGCACGCATTCCGCAACATGACGGCGGAGGCGATCTACGACGCCCTGGACGACGTCGAACCAGCCCCCAGGCCCGCGCCCAGGGTCGGGGCAGGGATCCCGGTCCCACCGCCGCCACCGCCGCAGCACCCGTCGATCGGCGCCGCACGCCAGCGCAAGGCGCAGGCTGCGGCGCAGGCCCAGGCGAAGGCTTGGGCGCAGGCCAAGGCCAAGGCACAGGCGCTTCAGGATGCCACGGCACGCAAGGCCGCGGCGCGCGGACCTGCGCCGGCCTCCCCGTTGGCGGAAGGCTTCGACGTTCATCTGGATCCCGACGACCCGCGTGCACGCGCGCAGGGCCCGGGCGACGACCTCACGCCGCTCGAACGCGCGCGGCTGCGCCTCGATCTGCAGCGCGATCTGCGCGACGGGCTTGCCAGCGGCCGCGGCACCCAGCCGCGCGAGATCGAGGAAGCGATCGTGCGCGCGCGGCGTGCGCATGCGCCATGGCAGGCGCTCCTGGCCCGCTGCTTCACCGGGATCCGGCGCGACGACTACCGGATGCTTCCGCCCTCGCGACGTCATATCTGGCGCGGCATCTTGCTGCCCTCGGTCGGCGTGCCGGGACCCACCAGCATCGTCTGCGCGATCGATACCTCGGGATCGATCGATACCGGGCTCGCAGCGCGCTTCCTGGCCGAGGTCCATGCGCTGCGATGCACCGCGCGCTGCCGCCTGCATGTCCTGCAATGCGACGCCGCGATCGCGGATCACCAGGTCTACGAAGCCTGGGAGCAGCCACCGCCAGGCCTTGTGCCCGAGCGACTCAAAGGTCGCGGCGGCACGGATTTCCGACCCGTCTTCGACCTCGTCGCAGAGGAGCTGTCCGGGCCGGAGGGCTGGCCAGACCTCGTCGCCTATCTCACCGACGGCGATGGCACGTACCCCGAACGCCCGCCGCCCTATCCGGTCGTCTGGCTCCTGCCCGAGAAGAGCCCCGTCGTGCCGCCTTTCGGCATGCGCATCGAGATCCCGCCGCGCTGAACGCGCCAATCGGCGCTGGATCGTTTTTCGTCTCTGCTGCTATTGGGGGGCGGGGCGGTCATCGCTCCGGCCGGGCAAGCCCCGGCGAAGCGGAGGGGTGATGAGCGACGATCTGGCCGGTGAGAGGGCGGCGCTGCCGGCCGAGGACATCGTGCTGCCGTTCCAGGTCGGGGCGGTGCGCGGACGGCTCGTGCGCCTGGGACCATCGGTCGACACGATCCTGCGCCAGCACGCCTACACGCCGGCGGTCGGCCAGGCCCTGGCGGAGCTTGTCGCGCTCGGCGCCGCGCTCGCGCTGACCCTCAAATATGACGGCGTGTTCACGATCCAGGTGAAGGGCGACGGTCCGGTGCGCCTGATGGTCGCGGACGTGACGACCAAGGGTGCGCTGCGCGGCTATGCGCAGTTCGACGCCGCGCGCGTGGCGGCACTCGGCGGCGGCGCGCCGTCGGTACCGCGGCTGTTCGGCGCCGGGTACCTCGCCTTCACCGTCGACCAAGGCGCCGACATGGAGCGCTATCAAGGGATCGTGGAACTCACCGGCGCCAGCCTCGCCGAATGCGCCCATCATTACTTCCACCAGTCGGAGCAGTTCCGCGCCGGGTTGAAGGTGGCCGCGCGGCGCGACGACGCCGGCGCATGGCGTGCCGGGGCGATGATGGTCCAGGCCCTGCCGCCGGGCGATGCACAGGGCTCGGCCGAGGGCCGCGACGGGCTCGCGGCGGCGCTGTTCGACCGCGAGGAGGAAGAGGACCTCTGGCGGCGCATGCTGATCCTCATGAGCAGCGCGCGCGACGCCGAACTGGTCGATCGCGATCTGCCGGGATGGAAACTGGTCGATCGCCTCTTCCTCGCCGAGGGCGTGCGCATCTACCGGCCGACGCGGCTGCATCATGGATGCCGCTGCTCGCGCGCGCGCGTTTCCGGTGTCCTCGCCACGCTACCGCGCGGCGAACTCGCCGACATGAAGATCGACGGCGTGGTCCGCGTCACTTGCGAGTTCTGCAACGCGGACTACGATTTCGACGATGCGCAGATCGCGGCGCTGTGACGCGATCGCACAGGAGATCCCACCGATGCCAGACAATCTCCCCACCGCCGCCCCGGCCCGGCGCCAGATCCTGCTGGGCGGCCTCGCCCTTGGCGGACTGGCGGCCTGCACCACGACGCCGCTCGCCCCGGCCCTGCAGCCGATCAGCTACGCGGGCAAGGGCGCGATCCGCTTCGCCGCGTCGCGTGTCGACGTGGTGACGTCCTACGCGCCGCCCATGCGCCGTCCGAACATCGACCACGAGGTTCCCTTCACGCCGCTCGAGACGATGCAGCGCTGGGGACGCGAACGTCTGGCCGCCGGCGGCGGCGCCGCCCGGCATCTGCGCTTCACCATCGCGACCGCGGCGATGACCGAAGCCGACCTGCCGCGCGAGAGCGGCATGCGTGCGAATTTCACGACCCAGCAGGACAAGCGCTACGATCTGGCGCTCGCCGCCGCCCTTGAGCTGCGCGAAGACGCCAATGGCCTGGTGGTCGCCAGCGGAGAGGCGCGCGCCTCGCGTTTCCGCACGGTCGCCGAGGGCATCCCGATCGCCGAGCGCGAGGCGGTCTGGCATGCGCTCCTGAAACAGACCATGGACGATCTCGACGCCGAGCTGGAGCGTCAGATCCGCGCGCATTTCTCGCCCTTCATCGCCTGATCCCGCGCGCCGGGCGCGGCGGCGCGCTCACATCCGCCAGAAGGCGCGGCTGAACAGCACGAGGACCGCGATGAGCTCCAGCCGCCCGAGGAGCATCGCGAGCGACAGGATCCATTTCGCGGCGTCGGGGAGCGGCGCGAAATTTCCGACTGGGCCGATGATGTCGCCCAGTCCCGGGCCGACATTGCCGAGCGCGGTCGCGGCGCCGGTCAGGGCGGTGACGAGGTCGAGCCCGCACAGCGCGAGGCCCGCGGCGACGAGCGCCCATGTGAAGGCGTAGAGCGCGACGAAGGCCAGGACCGATTGCGCGATCGCGTCGGTGATGGGCTTGCGGTTGTATTTGGCGAGGAAGATGCCCGACGGCAGGGTCGTGTGGCGCATCTGCGCGCGGCCGATCTGGAACAGCACCTGGAAGCGAAAGATCTTGATCCCACCCGATGTCGAGCCCGAGCAACCGCCGACGAAGGTCAGCAGGAAGATCAGGACGAGCGGGAATGGGCCCCAGAGGTTCCAGTCGGTGGAGGCGTAGCCCGTCGTCGTCAGCACCGAGGCGACGGTGAAGGCCGCGTGCCGCAGCGCATAGCCGGCCGGTCGCCCTTCTGCCACCACCAGCCAGATCGCGATGGCCAGGGTGAAACAGGCGAAGACGCCAAGATAGGTGCGCAGCTGGGAGTCGCGCCACAGGGCGCCGACATTGCCCTGATAGGCGCGCAGGAACAGGGTGAGCGTCATGCCGCCGCAGAGCATGAAGACCGTGCAGGCGGCGTCCAGGAAGGCCGAGTCGAACTTCCCGAAGGACGCATCCGAGGTCGAGAACCCGCCGGTTGCCAGCGTCGCCATGGCGTGATTGACGGCATCGAAACCCGACATGCCGCCGGCCCAGAAGACGATCGCGCAGACGAGCGTCAGCAGGGCGTAGACGACCGCGATGCCCGTCGCGATCTGGGTCGCGCGCGGCAGGACCTTGTCGGACTTGTCCGAGGATTCGAGGCGGAAGAGCTGCATGCCGCCGACGCGCAGCAAGGGCAGGATCGCCACCGCGAGGACGATGATCCCGATGCCGCCGATGAAATGGAGCATCGAGCGCCAGAGCAGGAGGCCGGGATCCATGCGGTCGAGCCCGACGATCACGGTCGAGCCCGTCGTGGTCAGTCCCGACATCGCCTCGAAATAGGCACCCGCATAGCCCAGCCCCAGCGGTGCGACATGGAAGGGCAAGGCCCCGAACCCAGCGATCGCCACCCAGGACAGGGTGGTCAGCAGCAGGGCCTGACGCTGGTTGAAACTCAGGCGCGGGGCGCGGGCTGCCAGCACGATGCCGATGCCGACGAACGCGGTCAGGCCACCCGACAGCGCGAAGATGCGCCAGTCCGCGGCCTGGTCGAACAGGCCGAGCGAGGCCGGGACCAACATGGTGCCGGCGAGCATCGCCAGCAGGATACCGATGACGAAGGCGACCGGCCGAAGATCGAACATCGCGGCGGATCCGCTGCCGACAAGGTCGCGCGCGTCAGGCGACCGGCCGCGGCGCTGCGGCGCTACCGATCATGGCGAGGAACTCCCGCCGCGTCGCCGGGTTCTCGCGGAAATCGCCCAGCATCTGGCTCGTGATCATGCTGACGCCCGGCTTGTGGATGCCGCGCGTCGTCATGCATTGATGCGTCGCCTCGATCACCACGGCGACACCGCGCGGCATCAGCACGCCGGCGATGGCGTTGGCGATCTGCGCCGTCATTTTTTCCTGGATCTGCAGGCGCTTGGCGTAGATCTCGACGATCCGCGCCAGCTTCGAAATGCCGACCACGCGTCGATCCGGCAGATAGCCGACATGGGCGATGCCGATGATCGGTGCGACGTGATGCTCGCAATAGGATTCGAAGCGGATGTCGCGCAGCACGACCATCTCGTCGTACCCATCGGTCTCCTCGAAGGTCCGCTGCAGGATCTCGACGGGATCCTCGAAATACCCGGCGAACCATTCCTCGTAGGCGCGCACGACCCGGTCCGGGGTCCCGCGCAGCCCCTCTCGCGTCGGATCGTCGCCCGCCCAGCGCAGCAGCGTCCGCACGGCCTCCTCGGCCTGCTCGCGCGAGGGGCGGTCGCCCGGCCTCTTGGCGGTCGGTTTGGTCACGTGGTCGATCCTTTCGGCTGTCCCTCGCGCCTCAGTTGAGGCGGACGGCTTCGTGCGGCGAGTCGAGGGAAAAGGCCGGGACGCCGATATCGAAGCGTGCGCCGTCCGGCGTTTCCATCTGGTACGCGCCGCGCATGATCCCGGATGGGGTAGAGAGCGGCGTGCCCGAATTGTACTCGTAGCTCTCGCCGGGAGCCAGGATCGGTTGCTCGCCCACGACCCCCGGCCCGCGCACCTCCTGGACCCGTCCACGTGCATCCGTGATGTGCCAGTAACGGCTGCGCAGTTGCACTGTGCGGTTGCTGCCATTCTCGATCCGCACGAAATAGGCCCAGACATAACGGTTCTCGGCCGGCGCGGACTGGTCCTCGAGGAAGACCGGGCGCACGGTCACCGTGATCCCATGCGTGGTCTCGCTATACATGTGGCGGCGCCCCTTCAAATACGGCCGGGATTCTAGGAAACCCTTCGCGCTTGTCCAGGCAACAGACTGGGCGCCGCCCCGAAAACCGCGCTCAGGCCGCGTCCAGGGCCTGGCGCAGATCCGCCTCGAGATCGGCCAGATCCTCGAGCCCCACGGACAGCCGTACCGTGCCCTCGTCGATCCCGAGATGGGCGCGCTGCTCGACCGTCAGACGCTGATGCGTGGTCGTCGCCGGGTGGCAGCTCAGGCTCTTCGAATCGCCGAGATTGTTCGAGATGTCGACGATCTCGAGCGCATCGAGGAAACGGAACGCGGCCGCCTTGCCGCCCGCGAAGCCGAGCGTGACGATCGTGCCGCCGGCGCGCATCTGGCGGCGCGACAGCTCGTATTGCGGGTGCGAGGGCAGGAACGGATAGCGCAGCGAAGACAGCTTGGGGTGCCCCTCGAGGCGCTGGGCGAGGGCGAGCGCCGACGCGCAGGACGCATCGACGCGCAATGCCAGCGTCTCCAGCCCCTTGGCGAGCGTCCAGGCGTTGAAGGGCGAGAGCGCGGGCCCTGTATGGCGCAGGAACGGCACGAGCTCGGCCTCGACCCACTCGGCCGAGCCGAGCACGGCACCGCCGAGGCAGCGGCCCTGGCCGTCGATATGCTTGGTCGCGGAATAGACGACGATGTCGGCGCCGAGTTCGAGCGGCTTCTGGAGCAGCGGCGTCGCGAAGACGTTGTCGACCACCACGCGCGCGCCGGCGCGATGCGCGAGGTCGGCGACCATCGCGAGGTCGATCACCTCCAGCATGGGGTTGGACGGCGTCTCCAGGAACACCGCCTTGGTGGGCTTCGACAGGGCCGCGCGCCATTGCGCTGCGTCGGTGCCGTCGACGAAGACGCTCTCGACGCCGTAGCGCGGCAGCAACTCGCCGACGATGTACTGGCAGGAGCCGAACAGGGCGCGGCTGGCGACGACACGGTCGCCGGCGCGGACCTGGGAGAGCAGGCTCGCCGAGACGGCCGCCATTCCGCTGGCGACGGCGCGGCACGCGCCGGCCCCCTCGAGCTGGCGCAGCCGCTCCTCGAACATCGCCACCGTGGGGTTGCCGAAGCGCGAATAGACGAAGCGCGTGCTCGTCTTCGACGCGAAGGCCTCCTCGGCCTCGGCGGCGCTGCCATAGACGAAGCCCGAGGTCAGGTACATCGCCTCGGCGGTCTCGTGATGTCCCGAGCGGTCGAGGCCGCCGCGCACCGCACGGGTGCGGCCACCCCAGTTCCGTCCTGTCGTATCCGCGCTCTTGCCCATGGTCCCCTCGCAAACGCAAACGCCCCGACCTTCGGCCAGGGCGTCTTTGTGGGACCACCTCCGACCTTTTAGCGGATTGTTTAACGTGGCCCGCAAGCCGGCCGGCCCAAATCGCCACGTAAGCGCGATCTAACGAGCGGCGGCGCGTGAAGTCAACTGGCTTGGGACGCGCCTGCTCTTGCCCCTACGCGCGGGCTTGCCTATACAATCGCTCTCAGCGTGCGGGTGTAGCTCAATGGTAGAGCAGGAGCTTCCCAAGCTCACGACGAGGGTTCGATTCCCTTCACCCGCTCCAGCCGCCGCCCTGCCCCCGCGACGCGGGAGCGATATCAGGGCGCGGCGAAGCGCATCGAGACGCGCCCCAACTCTCCGAATTCCGCGACCACCGCGTCGCCTGGCGCGACCTCCAGCGGCACGACGCAGGTGCCGGTCGTCACCACCTGACCGGCGGCGAGCGTCACCCCGTGGCGCGACAACTCGTTCGCCAGCCAGGTCAGCGCGACACGCGGATCGCCGAGCACGTTGGCGCCCAGCCCCTCGCGCTCGAACCGCCCGACGACGCGGCCGACGACGCGATGCGCCGCGAGGTCGATGGCGCGCCAGTGCGCGGGCGCCTCCGGCCCCAGCACGAAGCGATGCGCGCAGGCATTGTCCGCGATCAGCTGCGCCGCCCCGGCGGTGACGAAATCCGAGAACCGTGAGTCCGGCACCTCGATCGCCGTGTGCAGCGCCGCGACGGCGCCGAGAACCTCGTCGACCTCATAGGCCGTGGCGCGCGGCGACAGGTCACGGCCCATGCGAAAGGCGAATTCGGCCTCCGCCACGCGCATGCGATTGGCGCCGAAGGGCAGGGTCGCGCCATCCATGCGCACCATCTCCTCCAGCAGTCGACCCGCCAGCGGACCGTCGACGCCGATATGGCGCTGGCCCGCCGTGCTCGTGGCCGCGATCTTCCAGCCCCGGAGCGGCCGCATGCTCAGACGCTCCAGCTGGGCCTGGATCGCATAGCCCTCGGCACGCGTGACCGGGCGCAGCGGCACGGGCAGCGCGTCGAGCACCGTGCCCTCGGTCCAGTGACGGACGAGCAAATCCGAGGCGGCGCGCGCCTGCGTGGCATCCATGTCGAACTCCTTCGTCAGAACCCTTCGAGGACGATCTTGCCGACGACGCGGCCGGCCTCGATGGCGGCATGCGCGCGGCGCAGATTGTCGGCGCGGATCGTGCCGTATGCCTGCGTGGCGGTCGCGCGCAACTGGCCCGCGTCGACCAGCCCGGCGATCTCGCAGAGGATCTCATGCTGGCGGATCATGTCGGCGGTGGCGAACATCGGCCGCGTGAACATCGCCTCCCAGTGGATCGAGACGCTCTTGAACTTGACGAGGCGGAGGTCGAGGGGCTCGGGGTCGTCGATCAGCCCGATGCGGCCCTGCGGCGCGACGATCCGCGCCAACTCGGCCCAGCTGTCCCGGCTTGTATGCGTGGAGAAGATCCAGCGCACCGGCGGCAGACCCGGGATAGCCGACACCTGCGCCGCGAGCGGACGCGCATGGTCGACGACATGCTGCGCGCCGAGCCCGCGGACCCAGGCGGCGCTTTCGGGACGCGACGCCGTCGCGATCACCGTCGCGCCCGTCAGCAGCCGCGCGAGCTGGATCGCGATGGACGGCACGCCGCCGGCGCCGCCGACGATCAGGAGCGCGCCATCGGCAGTGTCGCCACGCGGGACCTCCAGCCGGTCGAACAGCATCTCCCAGGCGGTGAGCGCGGTGAGCGGCAGCGAAGCGGCGGCGGCATGGCCGAGGCTGGCCGGCTTGCGTCCGACGATGCGCGCGTCGACGAGTTGCAGCTCGGCGTTGGAGCCCTGGCGGTCGAGCACGCCCGCGTAGAAAACCGCGTCGCCCGGCCGGAAGAGCCGCGCATCGGGACCGGCGGCTTCGACGATGCCCGAGGCATCGTAGCCCGCCACCACCGGCCGGTCCGGCGTGGCCGCGATGGCCATGCGGCTCTTCACGTCGCGCGGATTGACCGAGACCGCGTGCACGCGCACCAGCAGGTCGTGGCCCGATGGCGCGCCGGGGTCGGGCAGCACCAGATCCTCCAGCGCGCGCAGATCCGAGATGGGCAAGCCTGCCTGCCGGTAGCCGACTGCCTTCATCGACACGATCTCCCTGATGCCTGACGCAAGCGCGGGCCCGGACCGGAGCCGATCCGGTCGCCCGCCACGCCTGCGATCATGGCCCGTGCGACGCCGGGCGAAAAGCCCCGAGCCCGCGTTTGCCGACGGGCGCGACATCGGCCTATCCTGACGATGATGCTCGATTTCCTCGCGCGGCGGCTGCTTGTCGCCCTGCTCGTCTGCGCCACCGTCCTCACCTTCGCCTTCGTGCTGACGCGCCTGGGCGGCGATCTCGCCATCTCGATCGCCGGCCCGAACGCCACCGCCGCCGACATCGCGCAGGTCCGTGTCGCCTACGGGCTCGACCGTCCAATGCCGGTGCAGTTCCTGGAATGGGTCGGCCGCGCGGCGACCGGCGATTTCGGGCAGTCCTTCTTCTTCAAGGAGAAGGTCTCCAAGCTGATCTTCGACCGGCTGCCGATCACCTTCGCGCTCGGGCTGGTCGGCCTGTCGCTCGCGCTGAGCGTCGCGCTGCCGCTCGGGATCGTCGCCGCGCTGCGCGAGAACAGCTGGGTCGACCGCGCGATCTCGATCGTCGCCCTGTTCGGCCAGGCGATGCCGTCCTTCTGGCTCGGCCTCATCCTGATGATCGGGCTGGGGCTGCATCTCGGCTGGCTACCGATTTCCGGCACCGGATCCTGGGAGCATTTCGTGATGCCAGGCATCGTGCTCGCCTTCTCGGCCATCCCTGCCCTGCTGCGGCTCACGCGCGCCGGCATGATCGACGCGATGGCCTCCGACTATATCCGCACCGCGCGGGCGAAGGGGCTGTCGCGCAGTTCCATCGTGCTCAAGCACGCGGCGCGCAACGCAGCCATGCCGGTCGTGTCGATCGCGGCGGTGCAGTTGGGCTTCATGCTCGGCGGCTCGATCGTGATCGAGACCGTGTTCGCGCTGCACGGGGTCGGGTTCCTCGCCTGGGAATCGATCTCGAAGAACGATTTCCCGACCGTGCAGGCCGTCGTGCTGCTGCTCGCCTGCATCTACATCCTGCTCACCCTCGGCGCCGACCTGCTCAACGCCGTGCTCGATCCGCGGCTGCGCGCGTCATGAGGGCGCTGCGCAATGCCGGCCTCGTCACGGGCGCGCTGATCGTCGGCGCGGCGGTGGCGATCGCGCTCTTCGCGCCGTTGCTGGTGCCGCACGATCCCTTCGCCCAGGACCTGTCGCGCCGGCTGATCCCGCCCTTCTGGATGGAGGGCGCGCGCGCCGGTCATCCTCTCGGCACCGACCAGCTCGGGCGCGACTACCTCTCGCGGCTGATCTACGGGGCGCGGATCTCGATGCTCATCGGCATCGCCACCACGATCGCGTCCGGCCTGATCGGGATCGCGCTCGGCGTCGCCGGCGGCTTCTTCGGCGGACGCGTCGACGATGCCGTGCTGTTCGCGATCACCGCGCGGCTGTCGATCCCGCTCATCCTGGTTGCACTCGCCATCGTCTCGGTCGTCGGCAGCTCGCTGACCGTGGTGGTCATGACGCTCGGCCTGCTGCTCTGGGACCGTTTCGCGGTCGTCGCGCGGGTGGCGACGATGCAGGTCCGCAACCTCGACTACGTGGCCGCCGCCTGGGCGGCCGGCTGCTCGAAGGGCCGCATCGTTCTACGCGAGATCCTGCCCAACATCCTGAGCCCGCTCGCCGTGGTCGCCACGCTCGAAGTCGCGCTCGCCATCCTGCTCGAGGCCGCGCTCTCGTTCCTCGGCCTCGGCGTGCCGCCGCCGCTGCCCTCCTGGGGCCTGATGATCGCGGAGGGCAAGGACTACATGTTCTTCAGCCCGTGGGTGATCATGATCCCCGGCGTCGCCCTCTTCATCGTCGTCTTCGGCATCAACCTGCTGGGCGACGGGCTGCGCGACCTGCTGCGCACGGGACGGGTGGCATGACCCGCCTGCTGGAGGTCGAGGATCTCGAGGTCGGCTTCGGCGACGTCAGCGCCGTGCGCGGCGCCTCGCTCGCGATCGAGCGCGGCGAGACGCATTGCCTGGTCGGCGAGTCCGGCTGTGGCAAGTCGGTCACCGCGCTCGCGATCATGGGGCTGCTCGCCCGCAATGCCACACGCCGGGCCGCGCGCCTGTCCTTCGACGGCCAGGACCTTCGCGGCCTCGACGAGCGCGGCATGTCGCGGCTGCGCGGCGATCGCATGGCGATGATCTTCCAGGAGCCGATGACCAGCCTCAACCCGGCCTACACGGTCGGGTCGCAAATGGCCGAAGTGATGCTGCGCCACCGCGGCGGCACGCGCGCGGCGGCCATGGCGCGCGCCGAGGATCTGCTGGGGCGCGTGCGCATCACCTCGCCCGGTATGCGGCTGGGACAGTATCCGCACCAGCTCTCCGGCGGGCTGCGACAGCGCGTGATGATCGCGATGGCGCTGATGTGCGAGCCCGAACTGCTGATCGCCGACGAGCCGACCACGGCCCTCGACGTCACCGTGCAGGCGCAGATCCTGCGCCTCCTGCTCGACCTGCAGCGCGATCTCGGCCTCGCGATCCTGCTGATCACCCACGATCTCGGCGTCGTCGCGCGCGTCGCCCATCGCGTCTCGGTCATGTACGCGGGCGAGGTCGTGGAGAGCGCGCCGGTCGAGGCGCTGTTCGCGCATCCGACCCATCCCTACACCAGTGGCCTGCTCGGCTGCGTCCCCGTGCCCGGCAAGGTGGCGCGCGGCGCCCCGCTGGGCTCGATCGCCGGGGTCGTTCCGCGGCTTGGCCCCGAATTCCGCGGTTGCGGTTTCCGCGACCGCTGCGCCCATGCGGCGCCGGCCTGCGCGCAGACGATCGCCCGGCGCGCGGCAGGACCGCGCCACGACTATCTCTGCCGCCTCGAGCCCGGCCTCGCCGGAGACGCGCGATGAGCGGCGGCGGCCTCATCGATGTGCGCGGCGTCAAGCGCAGCTTCCGGGTCAAGCAGGGGCTTTTCGCGGCCGCGCGTCATGTGGCGGCGATCGACGACGTGTCCTTCGCGGTCGCGCCCGGCGACGTCCTGGGGATCGTCGGCGAATCCGGATGCGGCAAGTCGACCCTGGCGCGCGTCATTCTCGGGCTGCTGCCGCCGACCGCCGGAGAGGTCCTGGTCGATGGCCGCCGCATCGCGCAGATGGACCGGCGCGAACGCGCGCGCCTGATCCAGCCGGTGTTCCAGGATCCGTTCTCCTCGCTCAACCCTCGCCGGCGGGTCCGCGACATCGTCGCCATGCCGCTCGACGCGCAGGGCGATCGCGCGGGCGCGGAGGTCGCGCGCCGCGTCGACGCAATGCTCGAGCGCGTCGGCCTGTCGGCGGCGCAGGGCCAGCGCTACCCCGCGGAACTCTCGGGCGGCCAGCGTCAGCGCGTGGCGATCGCGCGCGCCCTGGTGCTGGAGCCACGCATCGTCGTCTGCGACGAGCCCACCTCGGCGCTCGACGTCTCGGTCCAGGCGCAGATCCTGAACCTGCTCGCCGAACTGCGGCGCGACCTCGGCCTCACCTATCTCTTCATCAGCCACAATCTCGCGGTCGTGGAGCATGTCGCGACCGAGGTCGCGGTCATGTATCTCGGCCGCATCGTCGAGCGCCGCGAGACCGCGGCGCTGTTCGGCGCGCCCGCACATCCCTATACGAAGGCGCTGCTCGCCTCGGTGCTCACGCCGGAGCCCGGGCTCGGCATCCCCGACACCGGCCTCGGCGACACGATGCCGGACCCATCGAACGTCCCGCCCGGTTGCCGCTTCCATCCGCGCTGCCCGGTCGCGATCGCCGCCTGCCGCAGCCAGGCGCCGGCGCTGACCCGCGTCGTCGGCGGCCAGGCGGAATGCCATCTCGTCGCGTCCTGAAACAGGGGAAGTCCATGCCGCGTATCCTCGTCGTCGAATGCATGCAGGAGATCTCGTCCTTCAATCCGGTCGAGAGCCAGTACGAACAATTCGTGATCCAGCGCGGCGCCGAGGTCTTCGACCTGCAACGCGGCAACAACACCTCGATCGGCGGCGCGCTCGAGGTGCTCGAGGCGACGCCGGGCGTCGAACTCGTCCCCGCCTACAGCGCGCGGCCCTTCAGCGCCGGGATCCTGTCGCGCGCGGGCTTCGAGAGGCTCGCCGCCGAACTTCTCGATCACGTGCGTGCGCGCGCCGACGGCGTCGACGCGGTCTATTTCTCGATGCACGGCGCGATGGGCGCGGTGGGCGAGCTGGATCCGGAAGGCTATCTGCTGGAGGCGTGCCGCAAGATCCTCGGCCCGCGGATCCCGATCGTGATCTCGCTCGACCTGCACGGGATCCTCACCGCGCGCATGCTGCGCCAGATCGATGGCCTCACGATCTACCACACCTATCCGCATGTCGATTTCGCCGATACCGGCGCGCGCGCGGCGCGGCTCCTGCTGCGCATCCTGGGCGGCGCGAAGACCGCGATCGCGCGGGTCGTCGTTCCGGCGCTGGTGCGCGGCGACGAGCTGATCACCGAGACCGGCGTCTACGGTCAGGTCATCCGTCAGGCGCAGCGTCTGGAGCGCGAGGGCACCGCCCTCGCCGCCGGCTTCATGATCGGCAATCCCTTCACCGACGTGCCGGAGCTGTGCAGCCAGGCGATCGTCGTCACGGAGGGCGACGCCGCGACCGCGGAGCGCGAAGCGATCCGCCTCGCCGAGAGCTTCTGGCCGGACCGCGCCCTGATGCAGGGTCGGCTGGTGGCGCTCGACGACGCGATCGCGCGCGCGAAGACGCTCGACGGCACCGCGATCTTCACCGATGCCGCCGATGCCACCAGCTCGGGCGCGAGCGGCGATTCCAACGCGATCCTGCGGGCGCTCGTCGATGCGGGCTATGCCGGGCGCGTCCTGGCACCGATCGTCGATCCGGCGGCGGTCGCCGCAGCGAAGCAGGCCGGCCTCGGGGGCCGGTTCCGCGCCAGGCTGGGCGGCGCCTTCGATCCGCGCTTCGTGCCGCTCGAACTGGATGTCGAAGTCGACCTCCTGTCGCGGGGACGCGCGGCCCATGAGACCAGCGGCATGCTCAACGACGCCGGCGACATGGCGGTGCTGCTGCACGCC
>CAIOSQ010000230.1 GCA_903860935.1 uncultured Rhodospirillales bacterium
ATGGCGGACTACTCGCCGCCCCTGACCAACGGCAACGTCTACGAGACGCTGGTGACGCAGAGCCCCGGCGACTACGTCAACGTGAAGCCGATGCTGGCGACGAAGTGGGAGCGCGTGAACGGCGGCAAGGCCTGGCGCTTCACGCTGCGCCAGGGCGTCAAGTTCTGGGACGGCAGCCCGTTCACCTCCGAGGACGTGAAGTTCTCGCTCGATCGCCTGGTCAACCTGAAGGACCAGCCGGGCGTCTATGCGTCCAATCTCGAGAGCGTCCAGATCGTCGACGCGCACACGGTCGACCTGGTGATGAAGGATCCGGCCTCGCCGATGCTCATCAACTGCGCCGCGCCGGCCTTCGCGATCTACGCGAAGAAGCTCGTCGCGGCGAATGGCGGCGTCTCCGACGCGACGGCGAACACCGCCGACAAGGCGACGCAGTATCTCAATTCGACTTCGGCCGGCACCGCCGCCTACCGGATGGTCTCGTGGGAACGCAACACGGCGATCACGCTGGTGCGCAACGAGCATTGGTGGGGCGGCAAGGCGCCCTTCGAGCGCGTCGTGATCCGGCACATCGCCGATGGTGCGGCGCAGCTTCTCGCGGTGCGTCGCGGCGACATCGACGCCGCGTTCAACCTGACTGCCGAACAGCTCGAGTCGCTCAAGGGCGACGCCAATGTGCGCCTCGAGTCGACGGTCAGCCTCGACTACGTCTACATGACCCTGACCGGCAACGCCGAGTTCAACCCGGCGCTCGCCAAGCGCGAGGCCCGGCAGGCCGTCGCGCACGCGATCGACTACGACGGCATCATCAAGGGGCTGGTCGGCGGCTTCGCCGTCAGGCCGCCGTCCTTCCTGCCCATCGGCGCGGCCGGCACGACGGAGGCCTTCACGACCGAGTTCGGCTACCGCCAGGATCTCGCGAAGGCGAGGGCCTTCCTCCAGCAGGCCGGCATGCCGAACGGGTTCGAGTTCGACCTGTCGATCACCAACGCCGCCATCGTCGGCACCAATTATCAGGTGATCGCGCAGAAGGTGCAGTCGGATCTCGCGCGCGTCGGGATCAAGGCCAATCTCAAGCCGCTCGATCCGGTGAACCTGCGCACGCAGTACAACGGCGGCAAGACGACGTCGGTGATCACCTTCTGGAACCCGCCCTCGCCGGAGACCGATCTCTGGGCCTCGGCCTCGATCGAACGCGTCGCCAAGCGCGTTGGCTGGGACGTGCCGCAATCCATGCGCGACCTCGTCAAGGCCGCCGCGTCCGAGCAGGACCAGGCGAAGCAGATCGGCCTCTACAAGCAGTACCAGCAGCAACTGGTCGACAACGCCCACTATCTGATCCTGCTGCAGCCGATCTACCGGATCGCCGTGCGCAACACGTTGAAGAACTTCAACGTGACCGCCGCTGGCTGGTACGTCGAGATGGAGCAGATCGAGCCGACCTGAGCGAACGGGAGCGCCGCCCCGCCGGTCCGGAAACGGAACGGCCGGGGCGGCGGCCGGACCACGCCGCATGTTCCGTTACCTGACCCTTCGCCTAGCCTCGATGGCCGTGATGATCGTGCTGTCGACGTTGGTCGTTTTCCTCATCGCCACGCAGGTCCCGGCCGATCCCGTCCTGGCGCAGCTGGGCGACCTGCAATCCGCCGACAAGGAACTCGTCGCGTCCTATCGCCGGAAATGGGGGCTCGACCTGCCGATCTGGCAGCAATACCTGCTCTACCTCCAGGGACTGACGCGCGGTGATCTCGGCGAGTCCATCTCGACCCACAGGCCCGTCCTCGAGGACATCCGGCAATACGCGCCGGCCACCATCGAACTCGCGACAATCGCCTTCCTGCTGTCGCTGGTCGTTTCGATCCCGTTGGGCGTGATCGCGGCGGTGAAGCGCGACACGCCGATCGACCACGTGGCACGGCTGGTGTCGTTGATCGGGGTCTCGGCGCCGACCTTCTGGCTCGCCTTCATCATGCTGGCCGTCTTCTATGGCGGGCTGCAAATCGCCCCGGGGCCGGGACGTCTCGACGTCACCGCGTTGCCTCCACCGAAATGGTCGGGGCTGCTGCTGCTCGACAGTGCGATCGTCGGGCAATGGGACACGTTGCGCGATGCCGCGGCCCATCTGGTTCTGCCGAGCATCGTGCTCGCCGCATCCATCGTCGGCCTGCTCACCCGCACCGTGCGCGCCAGCATGCTCGAGGCGCTCGCACAGGATTATGTGCGTGTCGCGCGCGCCAAGGGGATGCGCGAGACCGCGATCGTCGTGCGTCACGCCTTGCCCAACGCGCTCGTGCCCGTCGTAACCCTGGGCGGCATCGCCTACGCGATCCTCCTGACCGGCGCGGTGATGACCGAGACGATCTTCAGCTGGCCCGGACTTGGCCGCTACACGTTCCGCAGCGCGATAGCGCTCGATTTCCCCGGGATCATGGGCATCACCCTCGTCGTCGCCGTGGTCTATCTCGTGATCAATCTGATCGTCGATCTCTCCTATGCGTTGATCGATCCGCGCGTGGTGCAGCGATGAGCGCGGGGCTTGTCGAGGCGCGTGACACTGACGGCGTCGCCCACCGCGCGCGGGCGCGGCGGTCGCGCTGGCTGCGGCGCTACGGGTTGGCGGCGGCCGGCGGCGCGATCGTGATCGCCTGGATCCTGGTCGCGATCTTCGCGACCTCGCTGGCGCCCTATCCGTATGAACAGGTCGACGTCACGAAGCGTCTGCTGCCGCCATCGGCGGAGCATTGGCTGGGGACCGACCTGCTGGGCCGCGACGTCTTCTCCCGGCTCCTCGTCGGCGCGCGGATCTCGCTCATCGCGGGGATCGTCGTGGTCGTCGTCGGCGGTCTGGTCGGGACCTTGATCGGGGGCGTCGCCGCCTATGCGGGCGGGCGCGCCGAGGAATGGATGATGCGGGCCACCGATCTGGTGATGTGCTTCCCGCCGATCATTCTCGCGATGGCGATCGCGGCCGCGCTCGGCATCGGCGTCACAAACACGATCCTGGCGATGCTGGTCGTCTGGTGGCCGAAATTCGCCCGGCTTGCGCGTAGCCTCGTGCTCGTGCAGCGCAGCCAGGAATATGTCGAGGCCGCCCATGTCCTCGGCTATGGCCCGTCGCGCATCCTGTTCCGGCACATCGTCCCGAACGCCGTCGGGCCGCTGGTCGTCCTGCTCACGCTCGATGTCGGCACGGCGATCCTGACCTTCGCCGGGCTCAACTTCCTTGGCCTCGGCGTGATCCCGCCGACACCGGAATGGGGGCAGATGGTGTCCGAGGGCCGCGAACTCGTCGAGCAATGGTGGGTCGCGACATTCCCGGGCCTCGCGATCCTGAGCGTCGTCGTCGGTTTCAACTTCCTCGGCGACGGCATCCGCGACTGGCTCGATCCGAAATCGCGGCGGCGAGGAGCGACGCCGCGACGCCTCTGCTGGAGGTGCGCGACCTGCGCACCCAGTTCGATACCGATGCCGGGACCGTGCGCGCCGTCGATGGCGTGAGCTTCACGGTGGGAGCCGGCGAGACGGTCGGCATCGTCGGCGAGTCCGGCTCCGGAAAGAGCGTGACCGCGCGCTCGCTCATGCGTCTGCTCGACGAGGGCGCGCGCATCGCGGGCGGCGAGATCATCTTCCGCGGGCGCGATGTCATGCATCTCGACCGCGAGGGCCTTCGTGCGCTGCGCGGCGGCGAAGTCGCGATGGTCTTCCAGGACCCGATGACCTCGCTCAATCCCGTGCGCCGGATCGCGGGGCAACTCGTCGAGGGCATGACGGTCCATGGCCGTTTCGGCAAGGGTGCCGCGCGCGCGCGCGCCATCGACCTGCTGCGGCGGATGGGGGTGAGCGCGCCGGAGCGCGCCCTCGATTCCTATCCGCACGAATTCTCGGGCGGAATGCGTCAGCGCGTGATGCTGGCGATGGGCTTCTCGAACGGTCCGGCGCTGCTGATCGCAGACGAGCCCACGACCGCGCTCGACGTCACGATCCAGGCCCAGATCCTCGACCTGCTGCGCGACCTGAACGCGGAGTTCGGCACCGCGGTCCTGCTGATCAGCCATGACCTCGGCGTGATCGCGAATGTCTGCCGGCGCGTGATCGTGATGTATGGCGGCGAGGTCGTGGAGGAGGGGTCGGCGGAGGATCTGCTGGCCGATCCGCGCCATCCCTATACCTGGGCGCTCATCAACGCCGTGCCGCGGGTAGACCGGCATGCGGGCGGCGACCGGCGTCTGCTCGCGATCGAAGGGCAGCCGCCCGATCCTCTGGCGATGCCATCGGGATGCCGCTTCGCCGCGCGCTGCCCGTTCCGCGAGCCGCGCTGCGAGGTGAAGCCGGAGCTCGCGCCGGTGGCGCCGGGTCGGCGCGCGCGCTGCTGGGTGACGCAGGACGGCGGCGCCTTGAAGCCGCGCGCGGCCGTCGTGCGGGCGCCACAGGCGCCGATCGCCAGGCCGGCCGCCCCGCCGGTGCCCGCTTCGCCGATCCTGGAGTTGACGGGGCTCGCCAAGCATTTCCCGCTGCGCGGCGGCGGGTTCTTCGGCACGCCACGCAAGGTCCATGCGGTCGATGGCGTCGACCTCGTCGTCCGGCGCGGAGAGACCGTGGGGCTTGTCGGGGAGTCCGGCTGCGGCAAATCCACGATCGCGCGGCTCGTCACGCGTATCCACACGCCGACCGCCGGCCGGATCGTGTTCGACGGCGTCGACATCACGCATGCCGACGCGCGGACCATTCGTCCGCTGCGGCGGCGGATGCAGATGATCTTTCAGGATCCCTACGCGTCGCTCAACCCGCGCATGACGGTCGGCGACATGCTTGCCGAGCCGATGCGATTCCATGGTCTCGCCGGGGACGACGGCGCCGCGCGGCGCCGGGTCGCCGAATTGCTTGATCTCGTGGGGCTTCCCGCGCGTGCCGCGGAACGCTATCCGCATGAATTCTCCGGCGGACAACGTCAGCGTATCGGCACCGCGCGCGCGCTCGCCGTGGACCCCGCGCTGATCGTCGCCGACGAGCCGATCTCCTCGCTCGACGTCAACATCCAGGCGCAGGTGATCAACCTGCTCGTCGATCTGCAGGGTCGGCTGGGCCTCACCTATCTTTTCATCGCGCATGATCTGGCCGTGGTCCGGCACGTCTCGGATCGGATCGTCGTCCTCTATCTCGGCAAGGTGATGGAGATCGCGACGGCGGCCGATCTCTTCGAGCAACCGCTGCACCCCTACACGGTGGCGCTGCTCTCGGCGGTTCCGATCCCCGACGTCGCGGTCGAGCGCTCGCGCCGACGCATGATCCTCGGCGGAGAACCACCAAGCGCCATCGATCCGCCGAGTGGCTGCCGTTTCCGGACGCGCTGTCCGATCGCGAAGCCGGTCTGTGGCGAGCAGGCGCCGGCGCTCGTCGAGCATCGTCCGGGGCGTTTCGCCGCCTGTCATTTCCCCGGCGACCTGACGCAGTGACCCGCCGCGTCGCGAGCGGGCAGGAGACCTCATGACGACGATCAACCGCCAATGGCGTCTGCGTGCGCGACCCGTCGGCATGCCGACCGCGGAGACCTGGGAGTTCGCCGAGACACCGGTTCCCGCGCCCGGGGATGGCCAGGTGGTCGCGCGGGCCTGCTGGCTGTCCGTCGATCCCTATATGCGCGGACGGATCTCCGCCGGTCCCAGCTATGCGCGGCCGGTCGAGCCCGGCGAGGTGATGCAGGGCGGCGGGGTTGGCGTCGTCGTGGCCTCCCGCAACCCGGCGCTGAAGCGTGGTGACATCGTCGAGAGCATGGCCTGGGGATGGCAGGACTACGCGACGCTCGATCCGCGGGGAACGCGCAAGGTCGATCCCGCGCTCGGTCCGATGCGTCATGCGCTCGGCCTGCTCGGGATGCCGGGTCTGACCGCCTATTTCGCCTTTCTCGATGTCGGGGCGCCACGCGTGGGCGATGTCGTCGTCGTGTCCTCCGCGTCGGGAGCGGTCGGACAGGTGGTCGGGCAGATCGCGAACCTGATGGGCTGCCGGGCGATCGCGATCGCCGGTGGCGCCGAAAAACTCGCCTGGTGCCGCGAGCTCGGCTACGACGCGGCCATCGACTACAAGGCCGGGACGTTGCGCGAACAGCTTGCCGCGGCGACGCCTGCAGGCGTGGACGTCTATTTCGACAACACCGCCGGCCCGATCTTCGACGCGGTGATGGAGCGCATCAACCTGCGCGCGCGCATCGTCCAGTGCGGAACCATCGATACCTACAACCGGCCCGGGCAGCCGGATGTCGGCCTGCGCCACCACCGGCACATGCTGGTCAAGCGCGCGCGATGGCAAGGCTTCCTGTTCACCGACTACGTGCACCGCACCGACGAGGGGCTGGAGCGGCTGTCCGCCTGGCTGCGCGAGGGCAGGCTGCGCTATCGCGAGGATATCGTCGACGGGATCGAGCGCATGCCCGAGGCGCTGCTGCGCGTGCTGTCTGGCGCGAATTTCGGCAAGCAACTGGTGCGCGTGTCGCCGGAGCCATGAACGCAGCGCAGTTCAACCGCGCGTGATTTCAGGTCATGATCCGACCCAGGCGCGCATGGGGATGCGCCGGGGGGATCAATCGATGTCCGATACGCTTCCGATCATCGATCTCGCGTCGCTCGCGGAGGGGGCGCCGGGCATGCGCCGCGTCGCAGCGGCGCTGGCCAGCGCATTCGAGGAGATCGGCTTCGCCTACATCGTCAATCATGGCGTCCCCGCCGGGCTGATCGAGGAGGCCTTCGCGGCGTCGCGGGCGTTCCATGCGCTTCCGGTCGAACTCAAGCTGGCGATCCGCATGAACGCGTCGCATCGCGGCTACATGCCCTTCGCCTCGTCCAAGATCGTGACCTCGACGATCCAGAAGGCGACCAGACCGAACCAGAGCGAATCGTTCATGCTGATGCACGAGGTTCCGCCGGACGATCCGCGGATCGCGGCCGGCGTGCCTCTCGCCGGCCCGAACCAGTGGCCCGACGACCTGCCGGGGTTCCGGTCGGCCGTGACGGCCTATGACGAGACGATGCGGGGTCTGTCCCTGCGCTTCCTGCCGATCTTCGAGCAGGCGCTGGGCCTGGCGGACGGGGCGCTGGCGCCGCTCTTCCGGCAGCCGACGACATTCCTGCGGATGCTGCATTACCCGCCGCATCCGCCTGACAGCCCCGACGATCTCTTCGGCTCCCAACCGCATACCGATTACGGGTTCATCACGCTGCTGGTGCAGGACGATGCCGGTGGCCTCCAGGTACGGACCCGCGCGGGAGACTGGATGGATGCGCCGCCCATCCCCGGCAGCTTCGTGATGAATGTCGGCGACATCACGCAGCGCTGGACCAACGACCGCTTCGTCTCGACGCCGCATCGCGTCCGCAATTTCAGCGGCCGCGACCGCTATTCGATCCCGTTCTTCTTCGATCCGAACATGGATGCGCTGATCGAATGCATCGTCGACGCGGGGCAGGCGCCCCGCCATGCGCCGGTCGTGTTCGGCGAGTACCTGATGAACCGTCTCGACGCGAACTACGACTACCGCAAGCGCGCGACCGCCGGGGCGTGATCGGCGCCGAGGTTCAGTCGGCGGCCTGGGCCGGCACCTGGGTCCAACCCTCGACCGTCGTGCGGTAGGTGACGCGCCGATAGCCGCGGTAGTCGTCGATCGCCGTATGCAGGACCAGCGGATTGTTCCACAGCAGCAGCGTCCCGCGCTGCCAGCGAACGCGGCACATGAACTCGGGGCGCAGCGCGGTCGCCAGCAGGTGGTCGATGATCGGCCGGCTCTCCGCCTCGGTGAGGCCGTCGAAGCGCGTCATGACGTTGTTGATCAGCAGATACTCGCGGCCGGTCTCCGGCTGCGCGCAGAGCACGGGATGGAGCGTCTCCACGCGATCCAGTTCACGCTGGTCGCCGCTCAGCCCCAGCCTGCCGGAGCGCGCGTTCACGGCGTAGACGCCACGCGCGCTGTGGACCCCGCGCAACTGTCCCAGCAGCCGCCGCATGCCGGGCGACAGCGCCTTGGCGGCCTGCACCAGGCTTGTGAAGCAGGTGTCGCCGCCGACTGGCGGGATGGTCTCGCCGTAGAGCATGACGATGCCCGGCGGCTTCGGCATCCAGGCGAGATCCATGTGCCAGTGATCGCCCACGACGCTGTCTCTGTCCGTGGGCTCACGCACGAAGGCGACGATGTCGTCGAGGCCGGGCAGGGGCGTGTGCACGGGATTGCCGCTGAACGGCCCGAAGCTGCGCGCGACGCGATGGAGCGTCTGCGGATCGAGGTTCTGGTCGCGGATCGCGAGGACGAGATGGCGCGCGAGCGCGGCCTTGAGGGCGGCGATCGTCTCCGGCCCGTGGTCGTGCGCGAGATCGACGCCGCGTATCTCGGCACCGAGGACACCGGTGAGCGGCACGACTTCGAAGCGGTCGAAATCCGGGTCGCGGTGCATCGCCATGTCCTTCCTCAGAGCCGGCCTGCGAGCGCGGCCTCGTACATCGCGCGCATCTCCGCGACGCCCGCCTTGACCGGGTTGCCGCCTGCCGTCGGATCCTCGGCCGCCATCGTGGGGAACAGGTCGAGATGCTCAGGCTTCACGCCGATCTCGGCGAGGGTGTGCGGGATGCCGACCTCGCGGCGCAGCGCCAGGGCCCAGTCCATGAACCCGTCGAAGCCGGGTTTCGGCAGATCGAGATACCGCGCGAGACGGACGATCTTCGCCTCGATCGCCGGGCGGTTGAACAGCAGCACATAGGGCATGGCCACCGCGTTGGTCAGCCCGTGATGGGTGTCGAGCACGGCGCCGACGGGATGGGACAGCGAGTGGATGGCGCCCAGCCCCTTCTGGAACGCCGTCGATCCCATCTGCGAGGCCGCGAGCATATGGGCCCGGGCCTCGATGTCGCGACCATCGGCGACGGCGCGGGCAAGGTTCTCCTTCACGAGGCGCATGCCCTCGATGGCGATGCCGTCGGCGTAGGGATGATGGAAGGGCGCGCAATAGGCTTCCAGGAGGTGGATGAAGGCGTCCAGGCCGGTCCCCGCCGTCAGCTTCGCGGGCAGGCCGATCGTCAATTCCGGATCCGCCACGACGACCGCAGGCATCATCTTCGGATGGAAGATGACCTTCTTGGTCTTCGTCGCCTCGTTGGTGATGACGCCCGCGCGCCCGGTTTCCGATCCCGTGCCGGCGGTCGTCGGCACCGCGATGACCGGCGCGATGGCGTCGGCGTCGGCGCGGGTCCACCAGTCGCCGATATCCTCGAAATCCCACATCGGCCGGGTCTGGCGCGCCATGAAGGCGATGACCTTGCCGCAATCGAGCGCGCTGCCGCCGCCCACCGCGACGACGCCGTCATGGCCCCCGGCGCGCAGCATCGCGAGCCCGTCCTCGACGTTGCGCGCGACGGGGTTCGGCTTGACGTCGCTGAACACGGCGTCGCCAAGGCCCGCGTCGCGGCAGATGCCGCGAACACGGGCAAAGACGTCGAGCCGGGCGAGCCCGGGATCGGTGACGATCAGCGGCCGTGCGATCCGCGCGGCGGCGCAGGCCTGGGGCAATTCGGCGATGCGTCCGGCCCCGAAGCGGATCGCGGTCGGATAGTTCCAGTTGCCCTTGAGTTCGATCGTCACGGTGTCCTCGTGCGGTTGGGCATCACGCGATTGCGGTGCGCAGGTGGAAGGATTTCGGCCGCGTCAGATAGTCGTATCCTAGGCGCGACAGGGTGCAGCCGCGCCCCGAATCCTTGACCCCGGTCCAGGCGAGCTCCGGGTCGAGATAGTCGCAGCGGTTCATGAACCAGGTGCCGGTCGCCACGCGATCGCCGATCGCGATCGCGGCGTCGGCGTCCGAGGTCCAGATGGCGGCGGTCAGGCCGTAGGCGCTGTCGTTCATCAGCGCCACCGCCTCGTCGTCCGATGCGACCTTCATGATGCCGATCACCGGGCCGAAGCTTTCCTCGGTCATCACCCGCATCGCATGGGTGACACCGACAAGCACATGAGGCGCGAGATAGGCGGTCCCCGGCGCATCCGCGGCGAAGGCTTTCGGATCGACCAGCGAGCGCGCGCCCGCGGCGACGGCGTCGGCGATCTGGCCACGCACGAAATCGGCTGCGGAGGCGCGCACCATCGGACCCAGCGTCGTCTCCGGTCTGGTCGGGTCGCCGAGGACATAGGTCCGCGTCAGGTCGACGAACCCGTCGACGAAGCGGTCATAGACATCCGCGTGCACGTAGATGCGCTCGATACCGCAGCAGCTCTGGCCGGAATTGAAGAAGGCGCCGTCGACCAGATTCTCGACCGCATGGCCGAGATCGCAATCGGCGCGGACATAGGCCGGATCCTTGCCGCCGAGTTCGAGGCCGAGGCCGATGAAGCGGTCCTTCGCGGCGCGCGTCACCGCGTGGCCCCCGGGGACCGATCCGGTGAAGGCGACGAAATCGACGCCCTCGCTGGCGACCAGCATTTCCGTGTCGGCATGACCGAGATGAAGGATCTGGAAGACGCCGTCCGGCAAACCCGCTCGCGCGAGACCGTCGCGGAAGGCCTCCGCCACGAGCGGCGTCTGGTGCGAGTGCTTGAGGATCACCGCGTTGCCCGCGATCAGCGCAGGGACGATCGCGTTGACCGCCGTCAGGTAGGGATAGTTCCAGGGCGCGATTACGAAGACCACGCCGAGCGGATCTTTGCGGATGAAGCGGGTGAAGCCGGGCCTTTCGGAGGCGGGCAGATCCGCGAGAGCGTCCGGCGCGAGTTCCACCATCTTGCGCGTCCGCTCGACCAGTCCGCCGCCGATCTCGTTC
>CAIOSQ010000231.1 GCA_903860935.1 uncultured Rhodospirillales bacterium
CTTCGCGCGCGCCGTCCCCCGAGATCGAAGAAAGAGGAAGCCGATGCTGCAGTCCTTCACGGGTCGCAAGCGTATCCGCAAGAGCTTCGGGCGCATCCCCGAGGTCGCTCCGCTGCCGAACCTGATCGAAGTGCAGATGAGTTCCTACAAATCCTTCCTGCAGATGGGCGTGCCAGCCGATCAGCGGAAGACGTTGGGGCTCCAGGAGGTCTTCAAATCCGTCTTTCCGATCAAGGATTTCACAGAGCGTTCGCAACTCGAATTCGTGCGCTACGAACTCGAGGCGCCGAAATATGACGTCGACGAGTGCCAGCAGCGGGGCATGACCTTCGCCGCGCCGCTCAAGGTCACGCTGCGCCTCGTGGTCTGGGACGTCGACGAGGACACGGGTTCGCGTTCCATCCGCGACATCAAGGAGCAGGACGTCTACATGGGCGACATGCCCCTGATGACGGACAAGGGCACCTTCATCATCAACGGCACCGAGCGCGTCATCGTCAGCCAGATGCATCGCAGCCCGGGTGTGTTCTTCGACCACGACCGGGGGAAGACGCATTCCTCGGGCAAGTATCTGTTCGCGGCGCGTGTGATCCCGTATCGCGGGTCCTGGCTCGATTTCGAATTCGACGCCAAGGACCTCGTCTACGTGCGTATCGATCGCCGGCGCAAGCTGCCCGTGACGAGCTTCCTCTACGCGCTGGACAACGACGCCACGGCAGCGTTGCGCACCGAGCGCGAGGTATCCGGCAAGCAGCTCGAGCCCGGCGAGGCTGTGGGCATGAACGCCGAGGAGATCCTCAACTACTTCTACGGCCAAGTCGTCTACACGCTCGGGAAGAAGGGTTGGGAGACCGATTTCGACGCCGAGCGTCTGCGCGGCGTCAAGCTGACGGCGGACCTCGTCGACGCGAAGACCGGCAAGCTGCTCGCCGAGGCGGGGTCGAAGATGACCCCGCGCATCGCACGCCGCCTCAAGGAAGAAGGCGTGACCCGGATCCTGGCCTCGGCCGAGGAGCTCAAGGGACGCTACATCGCGATCGACCTCGTCAACGAGCAGACCGGAGAGGTCCTTGCGGAGGCTGGCGACGAGATCACCGGCCAGATGCTCAAGCTCTTCGAGGAGAGCTCGACCACGACGATTCCGACCCTTCACATCGATCACATCTCGGTCGGGCCCTATATCCGTAACACCCTCAAGGCCGACAAGAATTCGACCCGCGAGGAAGCGCTCATCGAAATCTACCGCGTGATGCGTCCCGGCGAGCCGCCGACGCTCGAAACCGCGGAAAGCCTGTTCAAGGGCCTGTTCTTCGAGTCGGATCGCTACGACCTGTCCGCTGTCGGTCGCGTCAAGATGAATGCCCGTCTGGGACATGACTGTCCGGACACGGTGCGCATCCTGCGCCGCGAGGACATTCTTGCGATCATCAAGATGATGACCGACCTCAAGGATGGTCGTGGCGAGATCGACGATATCGACCATCTCGGCAATCGCCGCGTGCGGTCGGTCGGCGAGTTGATGGAGAACCAGTACCGCGTCGGCCTGCTGCGGATGGAACGCGCGATCCGCGAGCGCATGTCGACGGTCGAGATCGACTCCGTCATGCCCCACGACCTGATCAACGCCAAGCCGGCGGCTGCCGCGGTGCGCGAGTTTTTCGGCTCGTCGCAGCTCTCGCAGTTCATGGACCAGACGAACCCGCTCTCCGAGATCACGCATAAGCGTCGCCTTTCGGCGCTTGGGCCGGGTGGTCTCACGCGCGAGCGCGCCGGGTTCGAGGTGCGCGACGTGCACCCCACGCATTACGGCCGCATCTGCCCGATCGAGACTCCCGAGGGGCCGAATATCGGTCTGATCAACTCGCTCGCGACCTATGCGCGAATCAATCAGTACGGCTTCATCGAGACGCCGTACCGGCGGGTGCGCGAGGGCCGGGTGAGCGACGAAGTCGCCTATCTCTCGGCGATGGAGGAGTCGAAGTATCATATCGCCCAGGCGAACATCGAACTGGACCCGAAGGGACGGATCGTCGCCGAGTTGACCAATTGCCGTAAGGGCGGTGATTTCGCGCTGGTGCGGCCGGAGCAGGTCGATTTCGTCGACGTCAGCCCCAAGCAACTCGTCTCGGTGGCCGCGGCGCTCGTGCCGTTCCTCGAGAACGACGACGCGAACCGCGCGCTGATGGGCGCGAACATGCAACGCCAGGCCGTTCCGCTGGTCCGTGCGGAGGCGCCGCTCGTCGGCACCGGCATGGAGGGCGTCGTGGCCCGCGATTCGGGCGCTGCGATCACGGCGAAGCGTTCGGGCGTGATCGATCAGGTCGACGCCACGCGTATCGTCGTCCGTGTGACTGAGGATGTGGGCCATACCCAGTCGGGCGTGGACATCTACAACCTCCTGAAGTTCCAGCGCTCGAACCAGAACACCTGCATCACGCAGCGGCCGCTCGTGAAGAAGGGCGACGCGGTCGCCGCCGGCGACATCATCGCCGACGGTCCGTCCACCGAGTTGGGCGAACTCGCGCTTGGCCGGAACGTGCTCGTCGCGTTCATGCCGTGGAACGGGTACAATTTCGAAGATTCCATCCTGATCTCCGAGCGCATCGTCTCCGACGATGTCTTCACCTCGATCCACATCGAGGAATTCGAGGTCATGGCGCGCGACACCAAGCTCGGCCAGGAGGAGATCTCGCGTGACATCCCGAATGTCGGCGAGGAGGCGCTGCGCAACCTCGACGAAGCTGGGATCGTCTATATCGGCGCCGAGGTGAAGCCCGGCGACATCCTCGTCGGAAAGGTGACGCCGAAGGGCGAATCGCCGATGACGCCCGAAGAAAAGCTTCTGCGGGCGATCTTCGGCGAGAAGGCCTCGGATGTGCGCGACACCAGCCTTCGTCTGCCCCCCGGCGTGACCGGGACGGTGGTCGAGGTGCGCGTCTTCTCGCGCCGCGGCGTCGACAAGGACGAGCGCGCGGTCGCGATCGAGCGCGCCGAGATCGAGCGACTGGCGAAGGATCGCGACGACGAGAAGGCGATCCTCGAGCGCAGCTTCGCGGCCCGCCTCAAGGAGCGCCTGATCGGGGAGGTCGCTGCGGGTGGACTCAAGGCCATCAAGGCCGGCACCAAACTGACCGAGGAGGTTCTGGCGGAGTTCACGCCGGGCCAGTGGCGCCAGATCACGACCCGCAACGACAAGCTGGAGTCGGAGATCGAGGCCATCAAGCGGCAATACGACGAGTCCGTGAAGGCGCTGGTCGCGCGCTTCGAGGACAAGGTCGAGAAACTACAGCGCGGCGACGAACTGCCTCCGGGCGTGATGAAGATGGTCAAGGTCTTCGTCGCGGTGAAGCGCAAGCTCCAGCCCGGCGACAAGATGGCCGGTCGTCATGGCAACAAGGGCGTCATCAGCCGCATCATGCCGGCCGAGGACATGCCCTATCTCGCGGACGGCACGCCGGTCGACGTCGTGCTCAACCCGCTGGGCGTGCCGAGCCGCATGAATGTCGGGCAGATCCTCGAGACGCATCTCGGCTGGGCGTCGTCGAAGCTCGGGGCCCAGATCGGCGAGACACTGAACCGCGTCCAGAAATCCGGCAAGCTCGTGGATCTGCGCAAGCAGCTCCAGAAGATCTACGGCAAGGACGCCCTCAGGCATGGCGACGCCGAGCTGGGTGATCCGGAGATCCTGGAACTGGCGCATAATCTCCGTCCGGGCGTTCCGATGGCGACGCCGGTCTTCGACGGGGCGCGCGAGGCGGACATCGTCGCGATGCTCGAGGAGGCTGGGCTGCACCGGTCCGGGCAGGTCACCCTTTGGGACGGCCGCACAGGTGAGCGCTTCGATCGCGACGTGACAGTCGGTTACATCTACATGCTGAAGCTGCATCACCTCGTGGACGACAAGATCCACGCGCGCTCGATCGGTCCCTACAGCCTCGTCACCCAGCAGCCGCTGGGCGGCAAGGCGCAGTTCGGCGGTCAGCGCTTCGGCGAGATGGAGGTCTGGGCTCTCGAAGCCTACGGCGCCGCCTACACGCTGCAGGAGATGCTCACAGTCAAGTCGGACGACGTGTCGGGCCGTACCAAGGTCTACGAGGCGGTCGTGCGCGGCGACGACAATTTCGAGGCCGGCATCCCCGAATCCTTCAACGTTCTGGTCAAGGAGCTCCGCTCGCTCGGCCTCAACGTCGAACTCAACCAGAAGAGCTACTGACCGCGCGGCGGTGGGGGCCTTACGGCCTCCACCGCGACGCCGGACGGAACCCGCATACACACCGGCCGCCGATCGCAGAGGCGGACGTATCTCAGGAGACCAGGATGAACCAGGACGTCGCGACGGTGTTCGGCCAGCCCGCCGGCCCTCAGCAGTTCGACCAGATCCGGATCTCGATCGCCAGCCCGGAGAAGATCCGCTCCTGGTCCTACGGCGAGATCAAGAAGCCCGAGACCATCAACTACCGGACGTTCAAGCCGGAGCGCGACGGCCTGTTCTGCGCGCGCATCTTCGGGCCGATCAAGGACTACGAGTGCCTGTGCGGCAAGTACAAGCGCATGAAGTATCGCGGGATCATCTGCGAGAAATGCGGCGTCGAGGTCACCCTGTCGAAGGTGCGCCGCGAGCGAATGGGCCATATCGAGCTCGCATCGCCCGTCGCGCATATCTGGTTCCTCAAGTCGCTGCCGAGCCGCATCGGCCTGCTCGTCGACATGACGCTGCGGGATCTCGAGAAGGTCCTCTATTTCGAGAGCTATGTGGTCACCGAGCCGGGGACCACGGACCTCAAGCTGCATCAGGTCCTGACCGAGGACGCCTTCGTCCAGGCACAGAACGACTATGGTGACGGCGGTTTCGTCGCGAAGATCGGCGCCGAGGCCATTCGCGACATGCTCACGGAAATCGACCTCGAGAAGGAGCGCGACGCGATGCGCGCCGATCTCAAGGAGGCGACGTCCGAGGCCAAGCGCAAGAAACTGGTCAAGCGCCTGAAGCTGGTCGACTACTTCATCGAGTCGGGCAACCGTCCCGAGTGGATGATCATGGAAGTCATCCCCGTGATCCCGCCCGAACTGCGCCCGCTGGTGCCGCTCGACGGCGGCCGCTTCGCGACATCTGATCTCAACGACCTCTATCGCCGCGTCATCAACCGCAACAATCGTCTCAAGCGGCTGATCGAGCTGAAGGCGCCCGACATCATCGTGCGCAACGAGAAGCGCATGCTGCAGGAGGCCGTCGACGCGCTGTTCGACAATGGCCGTCGCGGTCGTGTCATCACCGGCGCCAACAAGCGCCCGCTGAAGTCGCTCAGCGACATGCTCAAGGGCAAGCAGGGCCGGTTCCGCCAGAACCTGCTCGGCAAGCGCGTCGACTATTCGGGCCGTTCGGTGATCGTTGTCGGTCCCGAACTCAAGCTGCACCAATGCGGCCTGCCGAAGAAGATGGCGCTCGAGCTGTTCAAGCCGTTCATCTATTCGAAGCTCGAACTCTACGGCATGGCGACCACGATCAAGGCCGCCAAGCGCATGGTCGAGAAGGAGCGGCCGGAGGTGTGGGACATCCTCGAGGAAGTCATCCGCGAGCATCCGGTCCTGCTGAACCGCGCGCCCACCCTGCACCGCCTCGGCATCCAGGCCTTCGAGCCGGTGCTGATCGAGGGCAAGGCGATCCAGCTCCATCCGCTCGTCTGCACGGCCTTCAACGCCGATTTCGACGGCGACCAGATGGCGGTACACGTGCCGCTCAGCCTCGAAGCGCAGCTCGAGGCCCGCGTGCTGATGATGTCGACCAACAACATCCTCAGCCCGGCGAACGGCAAGCCGATCATCGTGCCGTCGCAGGATATCGTGCTTGGTCTCTACTATCTGACGATGCAGCGCGACGGGGAGACGGGCGAGGGCATGGCCTTCCGCGATGTCGCCGAACTGGAGCAGGCGCTCTATCACCGCCAGGTCACGCTGCACGCCAAGGTCAAGTGCCGTTACAAGACCGTCGACTCGACGGGGGCACCAATCACGCAGATCGTCACCACGACACCCGGTCGCATGCTCCTGTCGCAGATCCTGCCGCGGCATCCGAACGTACCGTTCTCCCTGATCAACCAGCTGCTGACAAAGAAGGACGTGTCGAACGTCATCGACACGGTCTATCGCCATTGCGGCCAGAAGGAGACCGTGATTTTCGCCGATCGCATGATGCAGCTCGGCTTCGGTCACGCCTGCCGCGCCGGCATCTCTTTCGGCAAGGACGACCTGATCATTCCGGAGGCGAAGCGCGAACTCGTCGACCGCACGAAGACGCGCGTCGCGGAGTATGAGCAGCAATATCAGGACGGCCTGATCACCCAGGGCGAGAAGTACAACAAGGTCATCGACGCCTGGTCGAAATGCACCGACGACGTCGCTGCGGCGATGATGAAGGAGATCAGCCGCCTGCAGCCAGGCAAGCCGATGAACTCCGTCTGGATGATGGCGCATAGCCAGGCGCGCGGCTCGCCCCAGCAGATCAAGCAGCTGGCGGGGATGCGCGGCCTGATGGCCAAGCCGTCGGGCGAGATCATCGAGACCCCGATCATCTCGAACTTCAAGGAAGGCCTGACCGTTCTCGAGTACTTCAACTCGACGCACGGCGCACGTAAAGGCCTCGCGGACACGGCTCTCAAGACGGCGAATTCGGGCTACCTCACGCGCCGCCTCGTCGACGTGGCCCAGGACGTCATCATCGTTCAGGACGATTGCGGCACCGAGGACGGTCTCACCGTCCGCGCGGTGGTCGAGGGTGGCGAGGTCATCTCGCCGCTTGGGGAGCGTATTCTCGGCCGCACGGCGGCCGTCGATGTCGTCGACCCGCTCGACAACACCGTGCTCGTCAAGGCGCGCGAGTTGATCCAGGAAGCCGATGTCGAGCGCATCGAGAAGATCGGTCTCGAATCGGTCAAGATCCGGTCTGTGCTGACCTGCCAGTCGACGGGTGGCGTCTGCGCCCGCTGCTACGGGCGTGACCTCGCACGCGGCACGCCGGTCAATGTCGGCGAGGCGGTGGGTATCATCGCCGCGCAGTCGATCGGCGAGCCCGGTACGCAGTTGACGATGCGCACCTTCCACATCGGTGGCGCGGCGCAGGTCAAACTCGAGAACTCCGTCGAGGCGGCCTTCGACACCAAGGTCACGATCCGCAACCGCGCGGTGGTCGTGAACTCGGCCGGCGAGCGCATCGTCATGGGGCGAAACGTCGAGATCGTGCTGGTCGACGCAGCCGGTCGCGAACGCGCACGCCATCGTCTGCCCTACGGATCTCGCCTGCTCGCCGATGAAGGCGAGACGGTCACCAAGGGTCAGAAGCTGGCCGAGTGGGATCCGTACACCCTCCCGATCATCACCGAGAAGGAGGGCGTGGCCCATTACGTCGACCTGGTCGAAGGGCTTTCCGTTCGCGAGGTCGTCGATGAGGCGACCGGCATCACCAGCAAGAGCGTCATCGACTGGCGCCAGCAACCCCGCGGTGCAGACCTGCGGCCACGCATCGTCCTGCGCGACGAGCGCGGCGAGCAGATCCTGCTCGCGAACGGCCTGGAGGCGCGCTACTTCCTCCCGGTCGAGGCGATCTTGTCGGTGAGTAACGGCGACCGCGTGAAGGCCGGCGACATTCTCGCCCGCATCTCGCGCGAATCGTCGAAGACCCGCGATATCACCGGTGGTCTGCCGCGCGTCGCCGAGCTGTTCGAAGCGCGTCGTCCCAAGGATTTCGCAATCATCAGCGAGGTCGATGGACGCGTGGAATTCGGCAAGGACTACAAGTCGAAGCGGCGCGTCCTCGTCCGCACAGCCGATGAGAGCCAGGCCCCGGTGGAATATCTGATCCCCAAGGGCAAGCACATCGGTGTGCAGGAAGGCGACCTGGTGCAGCGCGGCGATACCCTCGTCGACGGGCATCGCGTGCCACATGACATCCTGCGGGTCCTCGGGGTCGAGGAACTGGCGAGCTACCTCGTCAACGAGATCCAGGACGTCTATCGGTTGCAGGGCGTCAAGATCAACGACAAGCACATCGAGGTGATCGTCCGGCAGATGCTCCAGAAGGTGGAGATCGTCGATCCTGGCGAGACGACCTTCCTCGCTGGCGAACAGGTCGACCGCGACGAGTTCGACGACGTCAACAACAAGGCGGCTGCGCAGAACCTGCGCAGTGCCTCCTGCCAGCCCGTGCTTCAGGGCATCACCAAGGCGTCGCTCCAGACGAGGTCGTTCATTTCCGCGGCATCGTTCCAGGAGACCACGCGCGTTCTTACCGAGGCTTCGGTCATCGGCAAGACCGACAGCCTGATCGGGCTGAAGGAGAACGTCATCGTGGGCCGTCTGATCCCGGCAGGGACCGGCGCGGTGATGAACCGTCTGCGCCAGATCGCCGCCGATCGCGACCGGGAATTGTTGGCGCAGCAGGAGCAGCGCGAAGCCGAATCGGCCGATGCGGTGGTCCCAGCTGGGGCGACGGCTGAAGAGGGAGAGGGGGACCGGGCGCCGCGCGAGCGCCGTGCCGGTGCTCCGGTGAGGCGTCGCCCGCGCGCCTGACCCGCATCGATCGGATGAGCGTCCAGAACGCCGCCGCAGGCAACTGCGGCGGCGTTCGCATGCCTACGCCACGTCGCTTTGGATAATGTTTCACGTTCGAAAGCCCTACCTGTAATCGCTGTCCCACGCGCGTCGAACCCCCCAGGTGTTGGGGGCGTAGGGGAGCGACGAAAAGCGTCGTAAAACTTTCCGGCTACGCTTGACGCTGTCTGTCGCAAGCGCGTATAAGCCCAACCGCATCGTTGGACTCGGTCGTCGGGTAACCGAAACACGGGTCTGCGGCGCGAAAATTCCAGTGAGCCGTCCTCGAACGGCCCCGTCGCCGAGCTTGCTCGTCGATCACAAGCCTGCGGGAGCGCCAAGCTCGGCGTCCTGCGGGCCTTTCGTTTCGCCCGCGTGCCGGATGGGCCGGCGCGCGGAAATGGTCCCGTCTCAGGCGGGCCGATGAGGGAAGTTGGATGCCGACGATCAACCAGCTGATCGCCAAGGGACGTCACCCGAAGTCCTCGCGCAACAAGGTGCCGGCGCTTCAGGGCAGCCCGCAGAAGCGTGGCGTGTGCACCCGCGTGTACACGACGACGCCGAAGAAGCCGAACTCGGCGCTGCGTAAGGTCGCCAAGGTGCGCCTGACCAACGGCTTCGAGGTCATCGGCTACATTCCCGGCGAGGGCCATAACCTTCAGGAACACTCCGTCGTGATGATCCGTGGCGGCCGCGTCAAGGATCTGCCGGGCGTGCGCTACCACATCCTGCGCGGCGTGCTCGACACGCAGGGCGTCAAGGACCGCAAGCAGCGTCGTTCCAAGTACGGCGCCAAGCGCCCCAAGTGAGCGCGTAAGGAGAGATCGACATGTCCCGTCGCCGCCGCGCAGAACGTCGCGAAGTCCTTCCCGATGCCAAGTTCGGGGATACCGTCCTCACGCGTTTCATGAACGCGCTGATGTATGACGGCAAGAAATCCGCCGCTGAAGGCATCGTCTATGGTGCACTCGAGGTGATCGAACGCAAGGCGAAGGCCGATCCGGTCCGCCTGTTCCACGAGGCGCTGGACAATGTGAAGCCGGCGGTCGAGGTGCGGTCACGTCGCGTCGGCGGCGCGACCTATCAGGTTCCCGTCGAGGTCCGGCCGGAACGCGGCCAGGCGCTCGCGATCCGCTGGGTGATTACCGCGGCGCGGGGCCGGGGAGAGAACACGATGATGGATCGCCTGTCGGCTGAACTCCTCGATGCCGCGAACAACCGCGGCGGTGCCGTGAAAAAGCGCGAAGACACGCATCGCATGGCCGAGGCGAATCGCGCCTTCGCCCATTATCGCTGGTAACGGACAGAAGAAGGTTCGCCCACCATGGCACGCACCACTCCGCTCGACCGCTACCGCAATATCGGCATCATGGCTCACATCGATGCCGGAAAGACCACGACCACCGAGCGCATCCTTTTCTACACCGGCAAGGCGTACAAGATCGGCGAGGTGCATGAAGGCACCGCGACGATGGACTGGATGGAGCAGGAGCAGGAACGAGGCATCACCATCACCTCTGCTGCCACGACTGCGTTCTGGCACGATCACCGGGTGAACATCATCGACACGCCTGGCCACGTCGATTTCACGATCGAGGTCGAGCGCTCCCTGCGCGTGCTCGACGGCGCGGTCGCGGTGTTCGATGGCGGCAACGGCGTCGAGCCGCAGTCCGAGACGGTGTGGCGCCAGGCCGACAAGTATGAAGTGCCGCGTATCTGCTTCGTCAACAAGATGGATAAGATCGGCGCCGATTTCTACATGTCGGTGGACTCGATCAAAGATAAGCTCGGCGCAATTCCGCTGCCGCTGCAGCTTCCGATCGGCGCAGAGAGCCAGTTCATCGGAATCGTCGACCTCGTCCGCATGAAGGCGGTGACGTGGAAGAGCGAGACTCTTGGCGCCGAGTTTGTCGAGGGCGAAATCCCGGACGATCTGCAGGCGAAGGCCGTCGAGTACCGCGCGAAGCTGATCGAGACCGTCGTCGAGGTCGATGACGAGGCGCTGGAATTGTATCTCGGCGGCGGAGAGCCGTCCGAGGAGATGATCCGCAAGTGCATTCGCAAGGGTACGATCGCGCGCAGGTTCTACCCGGTCGTTTGTGGATCGGCGTTCAAGAACAAGGGTGTGCAGCCTTTGCTCGATGCTGTCGTCGCCTACCTCCCGTCGCCGACCGATGTCGCAGCAGTTAAGGGCACGTCGATTGACGGCAAGTCCGAGGTGGAGCGTCGGTGCTCGGACGACGAACCCTTCTCGGGCCTCGCGTTCAAGATCATGGTCGATCCGTTTGTCGGCACGTTGACCTTTTTCCGTGTCTATTCCGGGGTGATCGAATCCGGGACGGGCGTGGTGAATTCCGGCCGCGACAAGCGTGAGCGTATCGGCCGCATGCTCCTCATGCATGCAAACCATCGCGAAGAGATCAAGGAAGCCCGCGCTGGTGACATCGTTGCGCTCGTGGGTCTCAAGGACACGATCACAGGCGACACGCTCTGCGACGCAGCCAAGCCGGTCGTGCTCGAGCGGATGGAATTCCCGGATCCGGTGATCGAGGTCGCGATCGAACCGAAGACCAAGGCTGACCAGGAAAAGATGTCGGCGGCGTTGGTGAAACTGGCCCAGGAAGATCCGAGCTTCCGTGTGTCCACCGACATGGAGTCCGGCCAGACGATCCTGAAGGGGATGGGCGAACTTCATCTCGACATCAAGGTCGACATTCTGAAGCGGACCTACAAGGTCGAGGCGAATGTGGGCGCACCGCAGGTGGCGTACCGCGAGACTATCTCCAAGGTCGCGGAGATCGATTACACCCACAAGAAGCAGTCCGGCGGTTCAGGCCAGTATGCACGCATCAAGCTGCGCTTTGAGCCTCTGCAGCCGGGCGGCGGCTACGAGTTCGAAAACGAGGTCGTGGGCGGATCGGTCCCAAAGGAATACGTGCCGGGCGTCGAGAAGGGGCTGGAGGGTTCGCGGAACAATGGCGTGCTCGCTGGGTTCCCGGTCATCGACTTCAAGGTTGCGTTGATCGACGGTGCTTACCACGATGTCGACTCGTCGGCGCTCGCCTTCGAAATCGCGGCCCGCGCAGCCTTCAAGGAGGGCATCGCGAAGTCTGGACCCAAGCTGCTCGAGCCGGTGATGAAGGTCGAGGTGGTGACGCCCGAGGATTTCATGGGTGACGTCATCGGCGACCTCAACTCGCGGCGCGGCCAGGTTCAGGACATGGACATGCGCGGTAACGCGCGCGTCGTCACCGCGATGGTGCCGCTCGCGAACATGTTCGGTTATGTGAACACCCTGCGCGGCATGAGCCAGGGCCGCGCGGCGTATTCCATGCATTTCGACCATTACGAGCAGGTCCCGCAGAACGTCGCGGACGAAGTCCGCGCGAAGATGGCCTGATCGGATCCAATCTGCCCAGGAAGGAATGGGGATAGAGTCATGAGCAAGACGAAATTCGAGCGGAACAAGCCGCACTGCAACATCGGGACGATCGGGCACGTCGACCATGGGAAGACGTCTCTGACTGCCGCGATCACGAAGGTGCTTGCGGAAGCAGGCGGCGCGACGTTCATGGCGTATGACCAGATCGACAAGGCGCCTGAAGAGAAGGCGCGCGGGATCACGATCAACACGGCGCATGTCGAGTACGAGACGAAGAACCGTCACTACGCGCATGTGGACTGCCCCGGGCACGCGGATTACGTGAAGAACATGATCACGGGCGCGGCGCAGATGGATGGCGGGATCCTGGTTGTGAGCGCGGCGGACGGCCCGATGCCGCAGACGCGCGAGCACATTCTTCTGGCTCGTCATGTCGGCGTTCCTGCGCTGGTCGTGTTCCTGAACAAGTGCGACATGGTCGAGGACCCGGAGCTTCTGGACCTTGTTGAGCTTGAGGTTCGCGAGCTTCTGTCGAAGTACGAGTTCGACGGGGACAACATCCCCGTGATCCGTGGTTCTGCGCTGTGCGCGCTCGAGAGCCGTGATCCTGCGCTTGGTCGCGACGCGATCCTGAAGCTGATGGAAGCGGTGGATGCGACGATCCCGCAGCCGACGCGTCCGAAGGACAAGGCGTTCTTGATGCCGATCGAGGACGTTTTCACGATCTCGGGTCGCGGGACCGTTGTTACGGGCCGCGTCGAGCGCGGGATCGTGAAGGTGAACGACGAGATCGAGATCGTTGGTCTGAAGCCGACGACGAAGACGGTCGTGACGGGCGTCGAGATGTTCCGCAAGCTTCTGGACAGCGGCGAGGCGGGCGACAACATCGGCGCTCTTCTGCGCGGCACGAAGCGCGAGGACGTGGAGCGTGGCCAGGTTCTGGCTGCTCCTGGTTCGATCACGCCGCACACGAAGTTCAAGGCCGAGGCGTATATCCTGACGAAGGAAGAGGGTGGCCGTCACACGCCGTTCTTCTCGAACTACCGGCCGCAGTTCTACTTCCGGACGACGGATGTGACGGGCCAGGTGGTTCTTCCTGAAGGCACGGAGATGGTGATGCCCGGCGACAACATCGCGATGGAGGTGCACCTGATCGCGCCGATCGCGATGGACGAGGGTCTGCGCTTCGCGATCCGCGAGGGTGGCCGCACCGTCGGCGCCGGCGTCGTCGCGAAGATCATCGAGTAATTGGTCATTGTCGCCGGCCGGGGCGCCCGCTTGGTGGCGCGCGCGACGGCGGGCGGCGGAGAAAATGTGATGGTCAATCAGAACATCAGAATCCGGCTCAAGGCCTTCGATCACCGCGTGCTCGACCAGTCGACCAGCGAGATCGTCAACACGGCCAAGCGTACCGGCGCCCAGGTGAGGGGTCCTATCCCCCTGCCGACGCGTATCGAACGGTTCACTGTGAACCGGAGCCCGCATATCGACAAGAAGAGCCGTGAGCAGTTCGAGATTCGGACTCACCGGCGCCTTCTCGACATCGTCGACCCGACGCCGCAGACGGTCGATGCCCTTATGAAGCTCGACCTCGCCGCCGGCGTGGACGTCGAGATCAAGCTCTGAGGATTTGATCATGCCCAAGCGCACCGGTCTCATCGCGCGAAAGCTCGGCATGACCCGTCTGTTTGCCCAGGACGGGAGCCATGTGCCCGTCACTGTGCTCCAGCTCGACCAATGCCAGGTTGTCGGCGTCCGTACCAAGGACAAGGACGGCTATACGGCGGTTCAGCTCGGCGCCGGCAAGGCGAAGGTCAAGAACGTAACCAAGCCTGTGCGTGGCCACTACGCCAAGGCGAAGGTCGAGCCGAAGAAGAAGCTTGTCGAGTTTCGCGTCAGCGATGACGCGGTGCTCGATATTGGCGCCGAACTGACGGCGAGCCACTATGTGGCGGGCCAGTTTGTCGACGTCGCCGGCATCTCGATTGGTAAGGGCTTCGCGGGTGCGATGCGCCGCTGGAACTTTGCCGGTCTCGAGGCCTCCCACGGCGTTTCGATCAGCCATCGATCGCATGGTTCGACCGGTGGCCGACAGGATCCAGGCCGGACGTTCAAGAACAAGAAGATGGCGGGCCATTGGGGTGTCGATCGCGTGACCACGCAGAATTTGAAGGTGGTCGCGACCGATGCCGACAAGGGGCTCATCATGGTGTGCGGTTCCGTTCCAGGGCCTGAGGGCGGCTGGGTCGAGATCACCGATGCCGTCAAGCGCAAGCTGCCCAAGGAGGCTCCGCTTCCCGCGGGTCTCAAACAGGCTGCTGCCTGAACCGAGGTACGACGATGAAAGTCGCGGTCAAGACACTCGATAACACCGCCGCCGGCGAGATCGACCTCGCCGACAGCGTCTTCGGCCTTCCGGCCCGCGCCGACCTTCTGGCACGCGTGGTCCGTTGGCAGTTGGCGCGCCGGCAGCAGGGTACGCATGACACCAAGGAGATCGGCGAGATCTCTGGCGGTGGCCGCAAGCCTCGTCCGCAGAAGGGCTCCGGTCGTTCGCGGCACGGGTCGACCCGTAGCCCGCAATGGCGCAAGGGCGCGGTGATCTTTGGACCGACTCCGCGCAGCCATGCGCACGAGCTCCCCAAGAAGGTTCGAGCGCTCGGGTTGCGCACCGCGCTGTCGAGCAAGCTCTCCGAGGGCAAGCTTTTGGTGTTGGATCGTGCCGCGCTCGATGTCGCGAAGACCAAGGACATGGCGAACCGCTTCAAGGCCCTAGGCCTTGCATCGGCGCTTATCATCGACGGGGAGGCGGTGGACGCGAATTTCGCGATGGCCGCCCGTAACCTGCCGGGGATCGACGTCCTGCCGCAGCAGGGTGCCAATGTGTATGACATCCTGCGTCGCGACGTGCTCGTTCTGACGCGCGCCGCGGTGGAGAAGCTGGAGGCGCGCCTGAAATGAGCTCCGTGAAGAAGAAGCCGCTCTCCAAGGAGAGGCTCTACGCCGTGCTCCTGGCGCCGCATGTCACCGAGAAGGCGACAGCAGGTTCCGAGCACAACCAGGTCGCTTTCAAGGTGGCCACGGACGCGACAAAGCCGGAAGTAAAGGCTGCGGTCGAACAGCTGTTCAACGTCAAGGTAAAGGCGGTGAACACGGTGGTGGTCAAGGGTAAGACGAAGCGCTTCCGCGGGATCGAGTCGCGTCGTTCCGATTGGAAGAAGGCGATCGTGACCCTCGCCGAGGGCTCCACCATCGACGTCACGACCGGCATCTGAGGCAGGCGAGGCAGTTATGGCACTCAAGACCTTCAAGCCCGTCACGCCGAGTTCGCGCGAGCTGGTCCTCGTGGACCGCTCCGAGCTCTGGAAGGGTGGACCGCTCAAGAAGCTCGTGGAGGGCAAGTCCCGCATGGGCGGGCGGAATGCCCATGGGCATATCACTGTTCGCCACAAGGGTGGCGGACACAAGAAGCTTTACCGGATCGTCGATTTCAAGCGGCGCAAGTTCGATGTCGACGGCATCGTCGAGCGCCTGGAATACGATCCGAACCGTACGGCATGGCTTGCCCTGATCAAGTACAGCGACGGCGAGCATGCTTACATCCTCGCGCCGCAGCGTCTTGCGGTCGGTGACAAGGTCGTGGCTGGCGAGCGTGCGGACATCAAGCCAGGCAATGCGCTCCCGATCCGGAACATTCCGGTCGGCACCATTATCCACAACGTCGAGCTGCAGCCAGGCAAGGGCGGACAGATCGCGCGTTCGGCCGGTACGTACGTGCAACTCGTCGGCAAGGACCAGGGCTTTGCGCTGCTTCGCCTTGCGTCCGGAGAGACGCGCCGCGTGATGGCGGACTGCCTCGCGACCGTGGGCGCGGTGTCGAATCCCGACCACGCAAACCAGAATCTCGGCAAGGCCGGTCGCACGCGCTGGAAGGGCATTCGCCCGACCGTCCGCGGTATTGCGATGAACCCCGTTGACCACCCCCATGGCGGTGGTGAAGGGCGTACGAAGGGTGGACGCCATCCGGTGAGCCCGTGGGGCACGCCGACGAAGGGCTACAAGACTCGCAAGAACAAGCGGACCGATCATTTGATCGTCCGCCGCCGCAACGCGAAGTAAGGGGACGACCATGGGTCGCTCGGTATGGAAGGGTCCGTTCGTCGACGGGTACCTGCTCAAGAAGGCAGACAAGGTGCGCGCCGGTGGCCGCAACGAGATCATCAAGATCTGGTCGCGCCGCTCGACGATCGTGCCGCAGTTCATCGGTCTGACATTCGGCGTGTATAACGGCCACAAGTTCCTTCCGGTTCTCGTGAACGAGAACATGGTGGGACATAAATTCGGCGAGTTCGCGCCGACGCGCAGCTTCCATGGCCATACGGCCGTCGGCGGCGGCGACAAGACCGCGAAGAAGGGCTGATCATGGGCAAGCAAGCACGACCCCGGGCGCTCCCGGAAAACGAGGTCCGAGCCATCGGGCGTACGATCCGTACGAGCCCGCGCAAGCTCAACCTCGTCGCCGAGATGATCCGCGGAAAGAAAGCCTCTACGGCACTCGCGGAACTCACGTTCTCGAAGCGGCGCATCGCGCAGACCGTGAAGAAGGTTCTTCAGGCCGCGATCGCGAATGCAGAGAACAATCATCAGCTTGACGTCGATCGCCTGATCGTCTCCGAGGCACATGTCGGCAAGTCGCTGACCATGCGTCGCTTCCATCCGCGTGGTCGCGGTCGGTCTGCTCCGGTCGTCAAGTCATTCAGTCACATCACGGTGGTCGTCCGCGAGACCGCCGACGTGTCGGCCAAGGAGTCTGCCTGATGGGTCAGAAAATCAATCCCCATGGCCTGCGTCTGGGCATCAACCGGACCTGGGACTCCCGCTGGTATGCGGACCGGGATTACGCGAAGCTTCTCCACGACGATCTCGCGCTGAAGAAGTATCTGACCGAGCGTCTCGCCCAGGCTGGAATCTCGCGTGTGATCATCGAGCGTCCGGCGAAAAAGGCCCGCATTACGCTGCATTCCGCGCGTCCGGGCGTCGTCATCGGCAAGAAGGGCGCTGACATCGAAAAGCTTCGCAGCGACCTTGCGAAGATGACGGGCAGCAAGGATGTCTCTCTGAACATCGTCGAAATCCGGAAGCCCGAGATCGACGCGCGCCTGGTAGCGCAGAACATCGCTGACCAGCTCGAGCGTCGAGTCGCGTTTCGTCGGGCCATGAAGCGGGCAGTGCAGTCGGCGATGCGCCTTGGTGCGCTCGGCATCCGCATCAACTGCTCCGGGCGCCTTGGCGGCGCGGAGATCGCGCGGCTTGAATGGTATCGCGAGGGCCGGGTGCCGCTGCACACGTTGCGCGCGGACATCGATTTCGGCGTCGCGACGGCAAAGACGACCTACGGCACATGCGGCGTCAAGGTATGGGTCTTCCGCGGCGAGATCCTTGCCCATGACCCGATGGCCATGGACAAGCGCGCCCAGGATCAGCAGCCGGCGCGCTGAACAAGTTCGACGGGGATAGACCACGATGCTCCAGCCATCACGCACCAAGCACCGCAAGGCTTTCAAGGGCCGTATTCACGGCCTCGCGAAGGGCGGCACGCAACTCAATTTCGGCGCCTTCGGTTTGAAGGCATTGGAGCCGAATCGGATCACCGCGCGTGAGATCGAGGCGGCGCGCCGCACGATCACGCGCCACCTCAAGCGCGTGGGCCGCGTGTGGATCCGGGTCTTCCCGGACGTCCCGGTGTCCAAGAAGCCCGCTGAAGTCCGCATGGGCTCCGGTAAGGGAACGCCCGAGCTCTGGGTCTGCCGCGTCAAGCCCGGCCGCATCCTGTTCGAGATAGACGGCGTGTCGAAGGAGATCGCCCACGAGGCGTTCACGCTTGCAGCCGCCAAGCTGTCCATCCGCACGCGCGTTGTCACGCGCCTGGGCGAGGAGTGATCGCGATGAAGATCGCCGATATCCGCAGCAAGACCGTCGACCAGCTTTCCGACGAGCTCGCGACGCTCCGCAAGGAGCAGTTCAATCTCCGCTTTCAGCGGGCGAGTGGGCAGCTTGAGAACGTGGCGCGCATCCGCATCGTGCGCCGCGACATCGCGAAGATCATGACCGTGCTGGCCGAGCGCCAGCGCAAATCGGCCTGAAGCCGGAGGAAGACAAGATGCCTCGCCGTGTGCTCCAGGGTGTCGTGACGAGCGACGTGACCGAGAAGACCGTTACGGTCCTCGTCGAGCGTCGTTTCATGCACCCCGTCTACAAGAAGTTCATCGTCCGCACGAAGAAGTACCTCGCGCACGACGAGACCAACCAGGTCAAGACCGGGCAGAACGTGAAGATCCGGGAGTGCCGTCCGATTTCCAAGCGAAAGCGCTGGGAAGTCGTGACGGACGAAGCCGCCACGGCCTGAACGGAGGATCCCACCAATGATCCAGATGCGTTCCAATCTCGAGGTTGCCGACAACTCCGGTGCGCGCCGCGTGCAGTGCATCAAGGTGCTCGGCGGCTCGAAGCGTAAAGTTGCCGGGATCGGCGACATCATCGTCGTCTCGATCAAGGAGGCGATCCCCCGCGGCAAGGTGAAGAAGGGTGATGTGCACAAGGCCGTCATCGTCCGCACCTCGAAGGAATTGCGCCGCGTCGACGGGACCGCGATCCGTTTCGACCGTAATGCCGCTGTGCTGATCGACAAGGAAGGCGAGCCCATCGGGACTCGCATCTTCGGGCCCGTGACGCGCGAGCTGCGCTCCAGGGGCTACATGAAGATCATCAGCCTGGCGCCGGAAGTTCTCTGAGTTCAGGTGACGCTATGTTCAAGATCCGCAAGGACGATACCGTCGTGGTCCTCACGGGCCGTGACAAAGGGAAGAGCGGCAAGGTGCTCAAGGTGATCCCCAAGGAGGGGCGCGTGGTGGTGCAGGGCGTGAACGTCGCCAAGCGCCACATGCGTGGTCGCCCGGGGCAGCCCGGCGGCATCGTCGAGAAGGAACTGGCGCTGGCCGTTTCCAATGTCTCGCATCTCGACCCCAAGGACAACAGGCCGACACGCGTCGGCTTCCGGGTGGTCGACGGCAAGAAGGTTCGCTTCGCCAAGCGCTCCGGCGAACTCATCGATCGGTGATCATCATGGCCACTCGTCTCCAGGACAGCTATAAAAGCAAGATCCGCCCGAGCCTCAAGCAGGAATTCGGCTACACCAGCGACATGCAGGTGCCGCGGCTCGAGAAGATCGTCGTCAATATGGGCGTCGGCGACACCGTCAATGACATCAAGAAGATGGAAGCGGCGGTCGGTGACCTCACGGCGATCACCGGGCAAAAGCCGTTGGTGATCAAGTCGAAGAAGGCGATCGCCAACTTCAAGCTGCGGCGCGGTCTGCCCATCGGGTGCAAGGTCACGCTGCGCGGCGCGCGGATGTATGAATTCCTCGATCGCCTGATCACGATCGCCCTTCCCCGCGTGCGCGACTTCCGCGGCGTTTCGGGCAAGAGCTTCGACGGCCGCGGCAACTATGCCCTCGGCATTAAGGAGCAGATCGTGTTCCCCGAGATCGACTACGACAAGATCGACAGCGTGCGGGGGATGGACATCATCATCTGCACGACCGCGAGGACCGACCAGGAGGCCAAGGCGCTCCTCAAGGCCTTCGAAATGCCCTTCATCAACTGACGTCTCGAGCCGCGAGGACACACCACGATGGCCAAGAAAAGCTCCATCGAGAAGAACAAGCGCCGCGAGCGCATGGCCAAGCAGTTCTCGGCCAAACGCGCGAAGCTCAAGGCGATTGCCAAGGACAAGGCGGTCGGCATGGAAGAGCGCTTCGAGGCGAGCCAGAAGCTGGCTGAACTGCCGCGCAACTCCGCGCGCGTTCGCGTGCGTCTGCGCTGCGAACTGACGGGCCGCTCGCGCGGCAACTACCGTAAATTCAAGCTCTGCAGGATGGCCCTGCGTGATCTCGCCCTGACCGGGCAGATCCCGGGCATGGTCAAGTCGAGCTGGTGAGGAGAGTCCGGACATGGCGATGAGCGATACACTCGGTGATATGCTGACGCGCATCCGGAACGGTCAGGCCGCCCGCATGGGTAGCGTGGCGGTGCCGGCGTCCAAGTTGCGCGGTGGCGTTCTGGATGTGCTGAAACGCGAAGGTTACATCCGTGGCTATTACGCGACCGAGAAGCGCGATGGGATTTCCGAGTTCACGGTCGAGCTGAAGTACCAGGAGGGTGCCCCTGTGATCCGCGAGATCAGTCGGGTGTCCAAGCCAGGACGGCGCGTCTATTCCGGGATCAAGGACCTCCCTAAGGTCTATGGTGGCCTCGGGATCTCGATCCTGTCGACGCCGCGCGGCGTGATGTCGGACACGGAAGCGCGCGCCCAGAACGTCGGCGGCGAAGTCATCTGCCAGGTCTTCTGACCGGGCGGCGCAAGGAGAAGCAGTCATGTCTCGTATCGGTCGTCTGCCGGTCCCGGTGCCGCAAGGTGTCGACATCCAGGTCGCAGGACAGAAACTCACGGTGAAGGGCAAGTTGGGGGCGCATGTCCTCGACCTTCACCAGGATGTGACGGTGACGGTCGAAAGCGGCCGCGTCGTCCTGGAACCGCGCTCGCAGAGCAAGCGGGCACGCGCCATCTGGGGAACGTCGCGCGCGTTGCTGTCGAACATCGTGTCCGGCGTTTCCAAGGGTTTCACACGGAACCTGTCTATCGAAGGCACTGGCTTCCGTGCCGCGCTCGATGGGAAGGTGTTGAACCTGCAACTCGGCTTCAGCCACGACGTCAAGTATCCGATCCCGGATGGGATCGCGGTCAAGGTCGCTGGCGATAAGCAGAACGCACTCGAGATCACGGGTTCGGACAAGCGTCTGGTCGGTCAGGTTGCGGCCGAGATCCGGGGCTTCAAGAAGCCGGAGCCCTACCAGGGCAAGGGGATCCGCTACACGAACGAGCAGGTCCGTCGCAAAGAAGGCAAGAAGAAGTAAGGGCGCGCCATGTCCAACTCCGTACAAGCCATGTTCCTGCGCCGCCAGCGGCGCGTCCGTCTCAAGCTTCGGACCAATTCCGGAGGGCGTCCGCGCCTCTCGGTGTTCCGGTCTTCGAAGCATATCTATGCGCAGGTCATCGATGACGCGCAGGGGCTTACTGTGGCCTCGGCGTCGACAAAGGATGAAGCGATCGGCGGCGCCCTCAAGACCGGTGCCAATGTCGATGCCGCGAAGGCCGTTGGCGCTCTCGTCGCGCAGCGCGCGATCGCTGCCGGCATTACCGAGGTCGTTTTCGACCGCGGTGGCTACATGTTCCATGGTCGCGTGAAAGCGCTGGCCGATGCAGCCCGCGAAGGCGGGCTGTCCTTCTGAGTTTTCGGGGAGAGATCTGATGGCACGGACGCCAGGCGAAGGCGGCGGCTCGCAGCGGCGCGGACAGCGCGAGGGCGGCGGGTCGCGCGACGATCGCGAGCAGAGCGAACTGATCGAGAAGCTCGTCGCAATCAATCGCGTTGCGAAGGTTGTGAAGGGCGGTCGGCGTTTCGGGTTCGCCGCGATCGTTGTCGTCGGTGACGGCAAGGGGCGTTCGGGCTATGGGACCGGCAAGGCGCGCGAGGTTCCGGAAGCCATCCGGAAGGCCACCGATCAGGCCAAGCGAGCGATGATCCGTATCCCGCTGCGCGAGGGGCGGACGCTGCATCACGACGTGCATGGCCATTTCGGGGCCGGCAAGGTTGTGCTGCGTCCGGCGAAGCCCGGCACCGGGATCATCGCGGGCGGTCCGATGCGCGCTGTTTTCGAGACCATCGGTCTCGCTGACGTCGTGGCGAAGTCGGTTGGCTCGTCGAACCCGCACAACATGATCAAGGCGACGTTCGCGGCGCTGGTGGCGATGCAGAACCCGCGTCTGATCGCGACGAAGCGCGGCAAGAAGGTCATCGATATCGTCGGCCGCCGCGAGACGGCGGACGGGGCGCGGGAGTGACGCATGAGCACCGAGACGAAGAAGACCATCAAGGTTACGCAGATCGGAAGCCCAATTGCCCGGCGCGACTATCAGCGCGCCACGTTGATCGGGCTTGGTCTGAACAAGATGAACCGTCAGCGCGTCCTTGAGGATACGCCGTCGGTGCGCGGCATGATCGCGCGTGTGCATCATCTGCTGCGGGTCGAGGAATCGGCCTGAACGGGCCGAGGCGCGACCACGCAACACGACAAAGGAACGAGCCATGAAGCTCAATGAGATTCGCGACAAGGCCGGCTCCCGGACCAAGCGACTGCGCGTCGGTCGCGGTATCGGGTCGGGTGTGGGCAAGACCTCGGGCCGCGGCGGCAAGGGCCAGACGGCACGCTCCGGCGTCGCCTTGAACGGCTTCGAAGGTGGTCAGACCCCGCTGTATCGCCGGATGCCCAAGCGCGGTTTTCGTAACACTGCGTTCCAATTGGACTTTGCCGAGATCAATCTCTCCGATCTCCAGAAGGCCGTCGCATCTGGCCGTCTCGCCGCAACGGGGACGATCACCCAGACGGCGTTGGTCGAGTCTGGCGTCCTGCGTCGTGTGCTCGACGGCGTCCGGCTGTTGGGTAATGGGGCAGCCGAATTCTCCACCGCTGTCACCATCGAGGTGGTAGGCGCGTCGAAGTCGGCGATTGCGGCGGTCGAAAAGGCCGGCGGCAAGGTTGTGCTCCTGTCTCTCGAGCGGGAAGGCGCGGTCAAGGCGAATGAAGAGCGCCGCGCGAAGCGCGAGAAGAAGCTTGCGGCGCGCGCGAAGCCCGGAGCTGGCAAGTCTGGCGCGGCTCAGGCGAAGGCCTGAGCCGGATTGAGCGCGGGATGAGCGGCGAGCGTCGGGAGTAAGCACGTATGGCATCGGCGGCCGAGCAGCTCGCTGGCGGATTCGGATGGGGGGCGTTCGCGAAGGCGACGGACCTCAAGAAGCGCCTATGGTTCACGCTCGGAGCGCTGATTGTCTACCGGATCGGGAGTTACATTCCGATCCCGGGGATTGATCCACAGGTGCTGGAGGAGATCTTTAACGCTCAGCGTGGCGGCATCCTCGGGATGTTCGACATGCTCGCCGGTGGCGCACTCAGCCGCATGACACTGTTCGCGCTCAACATCATGCCGTACATCTCAGCGGCCATCATTATCCAGTTGATGACCGCGGTGTCGCCGACGCTCGAGGCCCTGAAGAAGGAGGGGCCCGCTGGTCGTCAAAAACTCAACCAGTACACACGGTATCTTACGCTCGTGCTGGCCGTGTTCCAAAGCTACGGCATCGCGCTCGGTCTTCAAAGCTCGACGGGGCAGGGCGGACCGCTGGTCCTCGTGCACCCGGTGGTGTTCCAGATCACCACGGTGGTGACCCTCACCGGGGGCACCATGTTCTTGATGTGGCTGGGTGAGCAGATCACTGCGCGCGGGGTCGGGAACGGCACGTCGCTCATCATCTTTGCGGGCATCGTGGCGAATCTACCGTCGGCACTTGCGGCGCTGCTCGAACTTGGTCGTACCGGCGCGCTGTCGACGATCTTCATCATTCTCATGCTGCTGATTGCAGTCGGCGTCATCGCGGCGATCGTGTTCCTCGAGCGCGCGCAACGGCGGATTCTGGTCCAGTACCCGAAGCGCCAGGTCGGCAACAAGATGTATGGCGGCCAGTCGTCGCATTTGCCGCTCAAGATCAACACGTCCGGCGTTATCCCGCCGATTTTCGCGAGCTCACTGCTCTTGCTCCCGTTGACCTTTGCCAATTTTGGGTCGGGCGCCGACCAGCCGGGGTGGTTGCAGGCGATCACGACGCATCTGGCGCATGGTCAGCCGCTTTACATTCTTTTGTACGTCGCGTTGATCGTGTTCTTCGCGTTCTTCTACACGGCGGTCGTGTTCAATCCCGTCGAGACGGCCGACAACCTGAAGAAGAACGGTGGTTTTGTGCCGGGCATCCGCCCCGGAAAGAACACAGCCGATTATCTCGATTACGTGCTCACACGCCTGACGGTTCTCGGCGCGGCGTATCTGGCGATCATCTGCGTGCTGCCCGAGATCCTGATCTCGCAGTATTCGGTGCCGTTCTATTTCGGTGGCACGTCGCTGCTTATCGTCGTGAGCGTGACGATGGACACGGTCGCGCAAGTGCATTCACATCTGATCGCGCATCAGTACGAAGGGCTCATCAAGAAGGCGAAGCTCAAGCCGACGCGTGAAGGCGCGGCGGGACGTCTCGCCGCGCGGAGTGCCGGGACCGTCGAAAAGCGGTCGCTGATCGATCGGTTGCTGGGCCGGAAAGGGGGGTAGGATGGCGATCAATATCGTTCTGCTCGGACCTCCGGGAGCGGGCAAGGGCACGCAGGCTAAGCGCCTGGAGAGCTTCTACGGGTTGGTCCAGTTGTCGACCGGGGATATGCTACGCATGGCGGTGTCCGCCGGGACGCCCACTGGCCTGCGGGCCAAGGCGGTCATGGAGGCCGGCAAGTTGGTCGACGACGAGATCCTCATCGCGATGATCTCGGACCGGCTCGATCAGTCCGACGCCCAGAGCGGGGCCATTTTCGACGGCTTCCCGCGGACGGTGCCGCAAGCCGAGGCTCTTGATCGTCTGTTGGCGGGGCGCGGGTTGCATCTCGACCATGTCATCGAACTCAAGGTGGACGACTCGGCGTTGGTAGATCGGATTTCCGGGCGGTACACCTGCAAGACCTGCGGCGCCGGGTATCATGACAGTTTCCAGAAGCCCCGGCTTGCGGGTGTCTGCGATTCTTGTGGGGGCACCGATTTCGTGCGCCGAGCAGACGATAACGCCGAGACAGTTCGAAAGCGGCTCGCGGAATACTACGCCAAGACGGCTCCGATCCTGCCCTATTACGCCGCAAAAGGGGCGTTGCGGGCGGTCGACGGGATGGCTGACATGGACGTCGTGACCGCC
>CAIOSQ010000232.1 GCA_903860935.1 uncultured Rhodospirillales bacterium
GGATCGTCGGCGGCGAGGCGCTGCTCCGCGCGCGCCAGCCGCGCCTCGTCGTCCTCGCCGGCGCGCTCGCCGACACGGCGGATCGCGACCAGGGCCTGGAGCGTCTCGACGAGCGGCGCCCACCAGGTCGCGGCGGGCTGATCCTGCCGCACCGCGCGCAGCGCCGCCGCGGCATGTGCCGGAAATTCGGCGCGCAGGGCCGCGCGGTCGGGCGGCGACGCGGCGAGCGCCGCCTCGAGACGCACGAGCGCATCAGCCAGCGACGGATGGGCGGCGATGCGGTCGCGAAGCGGCGCGAGGGCCTGGGCAGGCGACGTTCCGCCGGCGAGGGCCGCGCGCAATGCGGCAATCGCCGCGGCCGGCGTGTCCGCCACGGTCGCCGACACGGACGACGAGGAGAGCGGGGGCAGGGGCGGGGGCGGCGGTGACGAAGAGGCCGGGGCGGCGGCGCGCAACGTCTCGATCTCCGCGCGCAGCCGCCGCATGTCGTCGGTGAGGGCAGCGAGAGCGGCGGCAGCGGCCCCCTCCTCCGCCGCCGGCTTCGGCTCCGGACCAGGCGCGGCGGAGGCCTGCAGCGCGGCGACGGCGGCGGCCGCTGCGGACGCGGCGCGCGCGGTTTCGGCGCGCACCTCGCGGTCGATGGCGTCGATCCGGCCAGCGAGCCCATTCAGCGCCGCGGCAAGCGCGTCGAGGCGCGCATCGACGCGACGATCCCGTTCCGCCGCGGCATCGCGCTCGCCGCGCGCAGGCTGCAGGGCGGCCAACGTGCGCTCCATCTGGTCGACACGATCGCGCGCGGCGCTCTCGCGCGCCGCCTGCGCGGCATCGCGACCCGGCGCGTTCAGCAGCACGCGCAGATCGAGGGCGAGCGCGGCAACGGCCACCAGCCCGACCAGAAGGACCGGCCACGGCGCGGCGCGCGCGCGGGCGGGCGAAGCGGGCGGCGGGGCTGTGGGAGGGGCCGGCTCGGGCGCCGCTTTCGGTTCGGACATGGTCTGGGTCCCCTCCATCCGCTCCGCGCCCGCCGCCATCCCGGCCGCGGCGTCGACCAGCGCGAGCAGGGCGTCCTCGTCGGGCGTGGCGGCGATGGCGACGCGCCGCCAGCCAAGATCAGCCACCGCCTCGGCGACGGCCGGGCTGAGCGCGAACAGGGTCAGCCGCGACAGCGCGGCGCGCAACTCCGGCGCGGCCGTCACCGCGGCGAAGGTCGCCGCGCTGCGGGGCGAGAATAGCAGCACACCGTCAAGCACGCCGTCGGCGAGCGCGTCATGGGCCGCGGCGGAAAGCCGCGTCGCGGGCTCGGCCGCGTAGAGCGCGGCGCGCCCGACCACGAAGCCGCGCGCGGCAAGCGGGCCGGCGAGATCGCCTGCGACGACCCGTCCCGCGACATGGAGCACCGCGCCCCTCGCCGGGTCGAGCCGCGTGACGACCAGCGCCGCCAGCGCGCGCACGTCGCCGCCGGCGCTCTCGACCGTCGCACAGCCGATCTCGCGGGCCGCCGCGGCGGTCGCCGGCCCGACGGCGTAGACCGGCAGGTCGCGGCGCGGGCTGCGCAGCGCGAAGGCGCGCACGCCATTGGCCGAGGTGAACAGCAGCGCCTGCACGCCCTCGAGCGAGAGCGGCGCGAACAGGTCGGGCGCGATGGTCAGGAGCGGCTCGATCGCCGCCTGATGGCCGCGCGCCTCCAGCCGCTCCGCCAGCGCCTGGGACTCGTCGAGCGGACGCGTGACGAGAAGTCGCATGGGCGGCGTCAGGCCACGCGCGGGAAGTCGTCGCCGGCCATCTCCAGGATGCCGAGCCCGACCTCGCGCCCCAGCGCCTCGCCCTCGCCCGCCGGCGCCGAAAGGCTGAAGCGCCAGGCACGGCGCCCGTCGGGCTGCGCCACCAGACCGGTGAGCGAGAGGAGCCCGTCCACGAGGCGGGCATGGCCCGCGATCGGCGTGCGGCAATTGCCCTCGAGCTGGGCCAGCATCGCCCGCTCCGCACCGACGGCAAGACGGGTCGGCGCATGATCGATGGCGGCAAGATAGCCGCCGAGCCGCGCATCGCCGCCGCGGATCTCGCACCCCACCGCGCCCTGGCCGACGGCGGGCAGCATCTCGTCGGCGTCGAGCAGACAGGTGATCCTGTCCGTGAGACCAAGCCGGTTGAGCCCGGCGGCGGCGAGCAGGATGGCGTCAAACTCGCCGCTCTCGACCTTGCGCAGCCGCGTGTCGACATTGCCGCGCAGCATGGACAGGACGACGTCGTCGCGCTGCGCCAGGATCTGGGACTGGCGGCGCAGGGCCGACGTGCCGATCCGCGCGCCGGCGGGCAGGGTCGACAGGCCGCTGCACGGGACGCGCGCGATCAACGCGTCGCGCGGATCCTCGCGCGGCAGCATCGCCGCCAGCGCGAAGGGCCCAGGCAGCGCCGCCGGCAGGTCCTTGACCGAATGCACGGCGAGATCGATGGCACCGGCGGCCAGCGCCTCCTCGAGTTCCTTGGTGAACAATCCCTTGCCGCCGATCGCCGAGAGCGGCCGGTCCTGGATCCGGTCTCCGGTCGTGCGGATGACGACGATCTCGATGGCGCCAGGCGCGGCGAGGTCGGGCCAGGACGCGGCGAGGGCGCCGCGGACGAGGTCGGCCTGGGCGAGCGCGAGGGCCGAGCCGCGGGTCCCGAGCCTGAGGATGGGTGTGCTCATGGCTGTCGTTTATCAGGGCCGGACCGCCGTCGCCAGTTCGGGTACAAAATCGGCCCAGCGTCTTGTGCGCGGCGATGGCCGTAGATAAAGAGTGGCGTTACCCGGGGGGCCCGGAGCGCCTCGGAAGCCGCGTCATGCAGGGAGAGACAGCCATGCCCGAGGGCAATATTTTTCCCGTCGCCAAGGAACACGAGGCCCGCGCCTGGGTCAACGCCGCCAAGTACGGGGCGATGTACACGCAGTCGCTCGCCGATTCCGAGGGCTTCTGGTCGCAGCATGGCCGGCGCGTCGACTGGATCAAACCCTTCACCCAGGTGAAGGACGTCTCCTTCGATGCCGCGGATCTGCATATCCGCTGGTTCCACGACGGCACCTTGAACGTGTCGGCGAACTGCATCGACCGCCATCTCGCCGCGCGCGGCGACCGTGTCGCGATCATCTGGGAGGGCGACAGCCCGAACGAGGACCGCAAGATCACCTATCGCGAACTGCACGAGCAGGTCTGCCGGCTCGCCAACGCGATGCTCAAGCGCGGCGTCAAGAAGGGCGACCGGGTCACGATCTACCTGCCGATGATCCCCGAGGCCGCCTATGCGATGCTCGCCTGCGCGCGCATCGGCGCGGTGCATTCGATCGTCTTCGGCGGCTTCTCCCCCGACAGCCTCGCCAACCGCATCCAGGATTGCGGATCCAACTTCCTGATCACCGCCGACGAGGGCCTGCGCGGCGGCCGCAAGGTGCCGCTGAAGGTCAACGCGGACGAGGCGCTCAAGACCTGCCCGACGGTGAAGACCGTGCTGGTCGTCAAGCGCACCGGCGGCAGCGTCGCCTGGGAGGCGGACCGCGATCTCTGGTACCACGATGAGGTCGCCGCGGCGTCACCCGATTGCGCGCCGGCGGAGATGAGCGCGGAGGATCCGCTGTTCATCCTCTACACCTCGGGTTCGACCGGCAAGCCGAAGGGCGTGCTGCACACCTCGGGCGGCTATCTGGTCTGGGCGTCGATGACGCATCAGTACGTGTTCGACTATCACGATGGCGATATCTACTGGTGCACCGCCGATGTCGGCTGGGTCACCGGCCACAGCTACATCGTCTACGGGCCGCTCGCCAACGGCGCGACGACGCTGATGTTCGAGGGCGTGCCGAACTTCCCGGATTCCTCGCGTTTCTGGCAGGTCGTCGACAAGCACCAGGTCAACATCTTCTACACCGCGCCCACCGCGATCCGCGCGCTGATGCGCGAGGGCGAGGCGCCCGTCAAGAAGACCAGCCGCAAGTCGCTGCGCCTGCTCGGTTCGGTCGGCGAACCGATCAATCCCGAAGCCTGGCTCTGGTACCACCGCGTCGTCGGGGACCATCGCTGCCCGATCGTCGACACGTGGTGGCAGACCGAAACCGGCGGCATCCTGATCACGCCGCTGCCCGGCGCGATCGCGCAGAAGCCGGGTTCCGCCACCAAGCCCTTCTTCGCGGTCAAGCCGGTGATCGTCGACAACGAGGGCAAGGAACTGGCGGGCGCCTGCGAGGGTAATCTCTGCATCGCCGATTCCTGGCCAGGGCAGATGCGCACCGTGTTCGGCGACCATCAGCGTTTCATCGACACCTACTTCAAGACCTTCCCGGGCAAGTACTTCACGGGCGATGGCTGCCGGCGCGACGAGGACGGGTATTACTGGATCACCGGTCGCGTCGACGACGTCATCAACGTCTCGGGCCACCGCATCGGCACCGCAGAGGTCGAATCGGCGCTCGTGGGTCATTCCAAGGTCGCCGAGTCTGCCGTGGTCGGCTATCCGCATGACATCAAGGGCCAGGGCATCTACGCCTATGTCACGCTCAAGGTCGGCGAGACGCCGAGCGACGCCCTGCGCAAGGAACTGGTGGCCTGGGTGCGCAAGCAGATCGGCCCGATCGCGACACCCGACCTGATCCAGTGGGCCCCCGGCCTGCCGAAGACGCGCTCGGGCAAGATCATGCGCCGCATCCTGCGCAAGATCGCCGCCAACGAGCATTCGGCGCTGGGCGATACCTCGACCCTCGCCGATCCGAGCGTCGTCGACGAGCTGGTGAACAACCGGCTGAACAAGGGATGAGCCCGGCACCCTTCGGACGGTCGCGGCCGCGATGAGCCCGAAGGGCTGCCTCTCGACCTCGATCGTCCTGCTCCTCGCCGCGTGGTCGCTGCTGGTCGGCGGCCTCGTGGTGGCGGGCTGGTTGGGCGCCGAGATCCTGGACTTCGCGCTGCGCGTCCTGCTCGGCGGCGACGGTCATGCCGCGCGGATCGCCCGCGACATGCTGGAGGCCCTGCGCGCGATCGGCTTCGGCGTGATGGCAGGTCTCTGGGCCATCGGCGCGGCGGTGCTCTGCGCGCTCTGGATCTCGTTCCGGCGCGGCGCCGCCCAGGAGCGCATGATGACCGAGACCACGCTGCGGCGCGGGCGCGTGGTCGACATCGAGGTCGTCGAGATCGACGCGCGACGGGATCAGGCGGGCATGAAGGACGTCACGCCGAAGCGCCCGGACGAATTGCCGCCGCCCGGCAAGGGCTGACGCGCTATCGCGTCCGCGGCGGCGTGCCGCCGGGGAAGCTCCATTCACGGCCGTGGAAGGTGCGCAGGGCCGCCCGATGTCCAATGGAGACGATCGCGGTGTCCGGAAGCCGTGCACAGAGCAGCGCGTAGAGATCGGCCTCCGCGGCCTCGTCGAGCGCGGCGGTCGCCTCGTCGAGGAAGAGCCAGTCCGGCTTGAGGACAAGGGCGCGCGCGATCGCGACGCGCTGCTGCTCGCCACCGGACAGGCGCTGCGCCCAATGCGCCGTCTCGTCCAGCGCGCGCACGAGATGCGCGAGCCCGACATCGCGCAGCGCCGCGGCGAGATCGGACTCGCTCGCCGCCGTACCGCGATCGGGATAGCGCAGCGCGGCACCCAACGTGCCGATCGGCAGATAGGGCCGCTGCGGCAGGAAGAGCGGCCGCGCCGTCGCCGGCACCTCGATCCGCCCGGCGCCGAAGGGCCAGATCCCGGCCAGCGCGCGGAACAGGGTCGACTTGCCGGATCCGGAGGCGCCGGTGACGAGCACGCGCTCGCCCGGACGGATCGCGAGGTCGATGCCCCGCGCCAGGATCCGTCCGTCGGGCAAGGCGAGGCTGACACCGTCCAGCGCGATCCCCGCGCCGTGCGCCGGCTCGAGCACGATCGAGCCGCCGGGGGTGTCGGACGCGGCGGCGCGATCGATCGCGCGCTCGAAGCCGGTCAGCCGCTCCACCACCGCGCGCCACTGCGCGATGTCGGAATAGGCATCGACGAAGAAGCTCAGCGCGCCCTGCACCTGACCGAAGGCACCGGCGATCTGGGTCAGGCCGCCCAGGGGAATGGCGCCGGAGAAGTAGCGCGGCGCGGCGACCACGATCGGGAAGATGCTGGCCGCGAGGCCATAGAAGGTCGACACGGCGAAGATGTTCTTCTGCACCGACATCAGTTGGCGCCAGTTGCGAGCGACCGCCGCGAAGGCCGCGAGGAAGCCGCGCTGCTCATCGGCCTCGCTGCGATGAAGCGCCACCGCCTCCGCGTTCTCCCGAAAGCGTACCAGACCGAAACGGAAATCCGCCTCGTGACGCTGCTGCTCGAAGGTGAGGCCGATCAGCCGTCGCCCGATGAGATGGGTCAGTATCGTCCCGGCGATCGCGTAGACGATCGCGACCAGCACCATGTAGCCGGGCACTTCGATTCCGGCGACGAGGAGGCTGCCCGAGAGGTGCCAGAGGATCAGGATGAAAGACCCGAGGGTCACGATCTGCTGCAGCAGGTCGAGCGTCAGACGCAGCGTCACGTCGACGAAGAGCTTGAGATCCTCGGCGATGCGCTGGTCAGGGTTGTCTGTGCTGCGGTCGATGAGCTGGATGCGGTAATAGGCGCGCGCCGCGAGCCAGCGCCCGACGAAGCGCTCCGTCAGCCAGCCGCGCCAGCGGATGCGCAGCCACATGCTGAAATAGAGCCGCATCAGCCCGAAGATCACATAGACGAGGACGATGGCGGCCCAATCCCAGAGCAGCCGCCGGAACGCCGTCTCGTCACGATCCTGCAGCGCGTTGAAGAAATCGCCGTTCCAGGCGTTGAGCCGGACATTGAGATAGACGAGGAAGAGGCTGATCGAGACGATCGCGATCAGCAGCACGAGGCCGGGGCCGCGATCCTCGCCGACCCAGTAGGGCCGCGTCAGCGCCCAGAGGTCGCGCAGGAAAAGCCGCAGCTTGCGCATCCCTCGCCTCCGTCCTCGCCGCCCCCTGCCTGGCCTCAGAAATCCACGCAGCGTCCGTCGCGTTCCCAGTCGCCGTAGCGTGTGGGCTCGAGCCCCTTGGGCCCGCCCAGTTCGGCCGGTCGCGCGGCGGCCGGAACGGGTGCGGCGACGGAGGCGGGCGCGGCGGTCTCGGGTCCTGGTGGTGCGGAGGCTGCCCCTGCTCCCGGCGCTGCTTGGCTGGCGGGCGCGGCGGCGGCGGGCATGGCAGGCCGATAACGGCCCTCGTCGGAGATGCTCATGCGGCCGATCTAGGCCCCTCGGTGGCGCACGGCAAGGCTTGATTCGCCCGGCGGGTCCGGCCACATGCTGCGCTGGGATCCGGCAGATCCCGTCCGGAGGCACAAGACCCATGAACTACGCACGCACGGCTTTGCTGATGGCCGCGATGACCGGCCTGTTCCTGGCGCTTGGCTGGGCGCTGGGCGGATCGCAGGGGATGACGATCGCACTGGTCGTCGCCTGCGGCATGAACGTCTTTTCTTATTGGTTCTCGGACCGCCTCGTCCTGCGCATGTACGGCGCGCGCGAGATCGGCGAGGCCGAGGCCCCGCATCTCTTCCGCATGGTCCGCGACCTTGCGGCGCGCGCGCAGATGCCGATGCCGCGCGTCTACATCATGGACGACGACCAGCCCAACGCCTTCGCCACCGGCCGCAATCCCGAAAACGCCGCGGTCGCGGCGACCACCGGGCTGCTGCGCATGCTCGAGCCGCGCGAGGTCGCGGCCGTGATGGCGCACGAGCTGGCGCATGTCCGCAACCGCGACTCGCTGATCATGACGGTGACCGCGACGCTCGCCGGCGCGATCGGGATGCTGGCCAATTTCGGCATGATGTTCGGCGCCGGGGCACGCGACAGCGAGGGCCGTCCCAACCCGCTCGGCGCGATCCTCGGCATCGCCGCCGCCATCCTCGCGCCGCTGGTCGCCGGCCTCGTGCAGATGGCGATCAGCCGCAGCCGCGAATACGAGGCCGACCGCGTCGGCGCCGAGATCTGCGGCGATCCGACGGCGCTCGCCTCCGCGCTCGACAAGATCAGCCGCGGCGCGCAGGCGATCCACAACGACCGTGCCGAGGCCAATCCGGCGAGCGCGCATCTGTTCATCGTGAACCCACTCGCCGGCGGCACGCGCGACAGCCTGTTCTCGACGCATCCTGCGACCGAGAACCGCATCGCCCAGCTTCTCGCCCTGGCGCGCGATCGTGGCATGGCGCCGCTGCACCGCGCCACGTCGCCGCAGACGCAGCGCGCACCGCAGAGCCCCTCGCAGGGCAGCCGCCCCGCGCGCGGGCCCTGGGGCGGGGGCGGGGGCGGTGGCCGCCGCCGCGGACCCTGGGGGTGAGCGCCGCATCTGGACCGGCGGGATTTCCGGCACGTCACGCGGCGCATACGCTTCTCGCCGCCGTCCTCCACCGCCGCCAGTCGCTCGACGAGGCGATCGAGCGCTGCACCGCCTACGGCGCGCTCGAGACGCGTGACCGCGCCTTCGCGCGGTTGATCGTCGCCACGACGCTGCGACGTCTCGGACAGATCGACGCGGTGCTCGCCCGCCTCATCGCCCGCGAGCTGCCACCCCGGGCGGCGCCGGCACGCGACGCGCTGCGCATCGGCGCGGCCCAGCTTCTCTTCCTCGGCAGCCCGCCCCATGCGGCGGTGGGAACCGCCGTCGCCCTGCTCTCCGGCCGTCTCGCCACCTTCCGCGGCATGGTCAACGCCGTGCTTCGCCGCATCGCGACCGACGGGCCGGCACTCCTCGTCGATAGCGACGAGCGCGACAACCTGCCGGCGTGGCTGCGCGACTCCTGGATCGCAGCTCACGGCGCGGAGACGACCCGCGCGATCGCCGCGTCGATCGCCTGCGATCCGCCGCTCGACCTCAGCCTGCGCGACGGCGACACGGCGCTCTGGGCGGAGCGGCTCTCGGCGCACGTGCTGCCGACCGGCACCCTGCGGCGCACCGCTGGCGGCGCGCCCCCCGAGTTGCCCGGCTACGCGGAGGGCGCCTGGTGGGTCCAGGACGCCGCGGCGACGCTGCCGGCGCGGCTGCTCGGCGATGTCCGCGGACGGCAGGTGATCGATCTCTGCGCCGCGCCCGGCGGCAAGACCGCGCAACTCGCGGCGGCGGGCGCGCACGTGACCGCCGTCGAGCGAAGCGCGGCGCGGCTGGCGCGGCTGGCGGCCAATCTCACGCGGCTCGGCCTCTGCGCACAGACCGTCTGCGCCGACGCCGCGCTCTGGCGACCGGACGCCCCCGCACAGGCCGTGCTGCTCGACGCGCCCTGCTCGGCGACAGGCACCGCGCGGCGCAATCCCGACATGCCGCATCTGCGCCGCGCAGAGGATGTCGCCCGCATCCTGCCGCTGCAGGCGCGGCTGCTCGACGCCGCCGCGGAGATGACCGCGCCGGGCGGCACGCTGGTCTACTGCGTGTGCTCCCTGCAGCCCGAGGAAGGCCCGGGACAGGTGGAGGCGTTCCTCGCGCGCCGTCCGGATTTCGCTCGCCACCCCGTCACCGCGGCGGAGATCGGCGGCCTCGCCGAATGCATCGACGCAGCCGGCGATCTGCGCACCCTGCCCTGCCATCTCGCGGCGGAGGGTGGTCTCGACGGCTTCCACGCCGCGCGGCTGGTGCGCGGCGGAGATGCGCCGCAGACGCGGGCGCGCTAGGCTCGCCGCGTCCATGACGCGCCGTATCGTCCTCGCCCTTCCCCTCCTCGCCCTCGTAGCAACCGGCCTCGGCGGCTGCGGGTTCGAGCCGCTCTATGGCCGCTTCGGCGACGTCTCGATCGCCGACGACCTCGCGCAGATCCGCATCCAGCCGATCGCCAACCGCTCCGGGCAGATCCTGCGCAACCACCTGATCGACGGGCTGCAGCCGCGCGGCGAATCGCAGCCCACCACCTACACGCTCGCGATCGAACTCATCGAGCCTCAGCCGCAGGATCTCGGCATCTCGCGCACCGAGTCGGTCGTGCGCTACGGCTACGTCGCCCAGGCCAATTGCCGCCTCCTCGATGCGTCCGGGCGGGAGATCTGGCGCGGGCGCGCGGCGAGTTCGACCAGCTACGAGGTCACCAACTCGCAATTCGCCACGCTCGCCGGGCTGAACAACGCCCGCGACCGCGTGATGGAAGAGATCTCGATCGACGTGAAGGCGCAGCTGGCGGCGCTGTTCCGCGCGCGCCGCGCCGTGCGAAACGGCTGAGCGCGACACTCCGTCAGGGCGCCTGGAATCGGGTCTCGCCGAGATTGCGCAGCGCGAAACGCAGGATCAGCGCGCTGTCGGGCGGGTTGTCGCGGGTGCCCACCAGGCGGCGCTGGAAATCGATCCCGAAGAGGAAACACTCGTCCTCGTAGATCAGCGCCGAGTTGAATCGCAGCACGCCCGAATCCGCGCCGATCGACCGCGTCTCGCGCATCACCACGCGCCAGTTCTCGTCGATCATCGCGGTGAGCATGGTCGTCATCTGCTCGAGATCCATCGGCAGGCTGGGCTGGCTGGCGCGGTCGATGAAATTGTACCCGACCGCGAGGTTGAGCGCCTCGGGGCCGACCCGCAGGCTCGCCGCGTTGCGCGCCGCGCTGAGATCATCGTGGTTGGTCTGGAACCGCCACTGCGCCGTCAGCCATTCATGCGGCGAGACCAGGAGGCGGCCGACGATGTTGGAGGCATGGTCCGACAATCCGGTCTCGTAGGCGACCGAGTTGTCGCGCTGGAAGCGATAGCTCTGCCCGAGGAAAGCGGCGACGCGGGCGCCATTGTCGAGACGGCGCGTATCGGTGCTGAGACCGTAGGTGACACGCTGTCCCCCTTCGAGACGATCGAGGCCGGTGTAGCGGTTGCGCCGGAAGAGATTGGTGTCGTCGAGATCGATCGCACGCGAATCCTCGTTCGGGTAGCGCGACTGGATCCCCATGCGCGGACCGGCGACGAAGGACAGGATCGGCTCGACGACGGTCCGGCTGGTCTCGTCGGCGCGCATGAAGGGCCAGCGCCAGCCCAGCGCGAATTGCGGAAAGACGCGCGTCTCGAGCCCGTCCTTGTCGGGCCGGAATCCGTCGTCGAAGCTGCCGCGGTCGCTGATGTTGAACAGGTCACCCTGGACGCTGGTCGACAGGGTCCAGACCTCGCCGCTGGTGGCCGTGTAGGGCAGCGTGTAGCCGAGCACGCCCGCCGTGCGTTGCGACGCCGTTCCCTCGCTGCGGTAGATGCCATAGCTGTAGGAGCGGAAATCGACATAGCCGCCGCGCCGATCGCTCTCGCCGATCCAGTGATAATCGAGCATCGGCATCACGAAGGGCGCAACGCGGGGATCGTCCTCCGGCCGCAGGCCCTGGAAGGTATAGCCCTGCGCCACCGCGTAGGAGCGGCCGTCGAAACCCTCGACATAGGCGCGCGACGTCAGGGTGTTGCGATCGATGAAGCGGAAGCGGTCGAAAAGCTTGTAGCGCAGCAGGTAGTTGTCGTGGCTGGCACGCGCGAGGTCGAAGCCCCAGCGCCAGCTGTCGTCGATGTCGAAGCGGCCGGTGCCGGCGATGTGGCTGCGCATCGTCGTGCGCCCGGTCCGCCCGTTGTCGTCGTCGTAGACGGTCGCGTTCGTGACCGAGGCGTTGAGGACCATCGCGCCGCTGCGAAAACGCTGCCGGTACTCGCCGGCGAGGACCGGATTTTCCTTGGTGAAGACGATCGGCTCGATCGTGACGTCGGCGGACGGGCCGAGCGTCAGATAGAAGGGCTGGGCGTAGAACTGCCCCAGCACGTTCGACGACCCCAGGGACGGTGGCAAAAGGCCGCTCTGGCGCTTCACCGTGCCGTCGGGATGGTCGATATACGGCGTGTAGAGGACCGGCACGCCGCCGATCTCCAGCCACGCATCGCGATAGGTGACGGTCGCCGTCTTCTGGTCGTGGGTCGCGCGCGCCGCCTTGATCTGCCAGAGCGGCGGGCGCGTGGGATCGTCGCGACACGGCGCGCAGGGGCTGTAGACGACCTTGCGCAGCGTCGTCACGCCGCCCTCGCTGCGCCGCCCCGTCGCCGCGGCGAGCCGTGACCAGTCGACGAGCAGGGCGCGGAAATTGCGCACGACCCCGGCGGCGAGGTCATCGGTCAGCTCGGCATAATCGACGAAGATCGCATCGCCCGTCGGCTCGGCCAGCGAGACGTTGCCGCTGGCGCTGACCGTGTCGCGCCGCCGGTCATAGGCGACGGAATCGGCGCGCAGTACCCGACCGCCCTGCACGATTTCGACGTTGCCGCGGGCGGTCACGACTTCGCTGTCCCGGTCATGGATGATCTCGTCAGCGGAGATCAGGGCCGCCTGCTCGCTCTCGGTCGGCGGCGCGGCGGCCGGCGGCGCCTGCCCTGACGCGGGCGACGCGGCAGCCACGCCAAGCGCCAGCGCGAGCGCCGCCACGGCACGCTTCAGCCTCGAAAATCTGGGAATCGACCCGTCCACGCCGCCGAGTATAGGCCGGCGGCGCGACTTCCAAAACGCTCCACGACCGTCCTCCTGGCCGCGCGGCAGCGCGGCTGGGAGGACAGACGCCGTGCGCCGAGCATGGCGGCAGGAGGGCATGGGTGGCTCGGGAGACCCGCGCACGCCGACGACCCCGCGATGCCGCACCCGGCGCCGGGCGCCGCCTTGCCGCGTGGCGGGGTGGGCTGCTACGAGAGGATGAATCCGATCATGTCCAAACCGCCCCTCATCGCGCCCTCGATCCTGTCCGCCGATTTCGCCCGCCTGGGCGAGGAGGTCCGCGCGGTCGCGGCCGCCGGTGCCGACTGGATCCATGTCGACGTGATGGACGGGCATTTCGTGCCCAACCTGACGCTTGGGCCGATGGTCGCGAAAGCGCTGCGGCCCTGCACGGCGCTGCCGCTCGACGTGCATCTCATGGTGACGCCGGTCGATCCCTGGATCGCGGCGTTCGCCGAGGCCGGCGCCGATATCCTGACCGTGCATCCCGAGGCAGGACCGCATCTGCATCGGACGATCCAGCTGATCCGGTCTCTCGGCAAGCGCGCCGGCGTCGCGCTGAACCCGGCGACCCCGCCCGAGGCGATCGACTACGTCCTCGGCGACATCGACATGGTGCTCGTGATGTCGGTGAATCCCGGCTTCGGCGGCCAAGGGTTCATCGCCGCGCAACTCGACAAGATCCGCGCCGTGCGCCGACGCATCGCCGCCAGCGGACGAGCGATCGAGCTGCAGGTCGATGGCGGCGTCAACGCCGAGACGGCGCGCGCGGCGGTCGAGGCAGGGGCGAGCGTGCTGGTCGCCGGCTCCGCTGTGTTCGCCGGCGGGCCCGCCGCCTATGCGGAGAATATCCGTCGCCTGCGCGGGGTTGAGGCGCCGTGAAGGGCCTCGCCCGGCTGATCTGCGCCTCGCCGTTCCATCGCCTGCTGCTATCCGGCGGCGTTCCCGCCGCTCCCAAGGCCCTGCCCGCCCAGCCACCGCGCGGATCCGCCGCGCGGGGCCGGACGATCCTGTCCGGCGGCGGCCTCCCCGACCACCCGGACTGGCAGGCGGCGTCACTCGATCCGGTCACCCTCGCCACGCTCAACGGATTCGGCTGGCTCGCCGACCTCGCTGCGGTCGGCACGCCGCAGGCGCGTGGCCAGGCGCGGCGGCTGATCCATGACTGGCTGGAGCAGGAGCGCTGGCATCCAGGCGCCTGGGCGCCTGAAATCATCGGCCGCCGCGTCACCATCGCGCTCGAGACCTGGAGCTTCGTGATCGAGGGCGCGGGCGGCACCCTGCCCAAGCGCTGGCTGACATCGCTGTCGCGCCAGGCCCGGCATCTCGCGCGCCATGCCGAGGATGGAGCCGACGGCCTGCCGCGGCTCGAGGCGACCACCGGCCTCGTCCATGCCGCCGTCGCGGGCCTCGGCGCGGTCGATCTCGCCGGCGCGCTCGAGCGTCTGCAGCGGGAGATCGCCCGCCAGATCCTGCCCGACGGCGGTCATGTCGAGCGTTCGCCGACGGCGCATGTCGAGGCGCTCGACCTGCTCGTGGGTCTGCGCGACTCGCTCGTCGCCGCCGGTGTCGCGCTGCCGGCGCGGCTGGAGCCCGCGATCGAGCGCATGTGCGCCATCGCCCGTTTTTTCCGGCACGGCGACGGCAGGCTCGCGCTCTTCAACGGCGCGAGCGAGGGCGACGGGCGCGCGATCGACCGCGTGCTCCACCGCGCCGGCCTCAAACCCGCCTGCCCCGACTCGGCGCCCGACAGCGGCTTCGAGCGGCTCGCCAGCCATCGCACGCTCGCGATCTTCAACACCGGCGCCCCGCCGCCGCGCGGGCTCGACGGCGCCGCCCATGCCGGCCAGCTCTCCTTCGAGCTCAGCCACGGGCGCGACCGGATCGTCGTGAATTGCGGTGGCTCGCCCAGCCACGACCCCGCCTGGACCATGGCCGCGCGCGCGACGGCAGCGCATTCGACCGTGACGGTCGACGAGACGAACTCGGCCGAGCTGCGGCCCGAGGGCGGCATGGTGCGGCGGCCGCGACATCTCGACACCCAGCGCGAGGATGCGGATGGCGCCGTGCTGGCCCAGGCCAGCCACGATGGCTACGCGCCCAATTTCGGCCTCACGCATCGCCGCCGGCTCTGGCTGTCGGCGGACGGCACCGATTTCCGCGGCGAAGACGTCCTGGTCGGCCAGCATGCCGGTCTGTTCGCCGCGCGCTTCCATCTCCATCCCGACATGCAGGCCTCGTTGATCCAGAGCGGCACCGCGGCCCTGCTGCGTGCGCCGTCCGGAACGGCCTGGCGCTTCCACGTCGCGGGCGGGCGGCTGGAGATCGCGGAGAGCGTCTATTTCGGCGCCGCGGCCCAGCCCGGCCTGCCGCCGACGCGGCGCGGCGAGCAGCTCGTCGTCACCGGTCCGGTGGTCGACGGCCAACCGGTTAAATGGGCTTTCCGGATGCTGCCGCGAACCTGACGCGCACGGCGCGGCGACGGCTCACGAGATCCGCGCGCGGCGGTGGTGCAAGAACAGGGCGAGCGCGTCGTAGGGGGCGAGATCGAGCCCGGTCAGCGCCGTGTCGCCGTCGATCCAGCGCATCGCGGCCCCCTCGCCCAGACGCAGCGCGGCGATTTCCGCCGGCTCCAGCGTCGCCGCGTAGACATGGCGCTCGCGCGGGCCGATGCCGGCGAGATCGATGTCGAGGCGCAGGGCGGGCTCGAACCGGTCGGCATCCAGCGCGATGCCGATCTCCTCGACGAGTTCCCGGCGCAGCGCGGCGAGCGGCGTCTCCCCCGCCTCGATCGCCCCGCCAAAGAGCGCGAAATGGCCCGGATACCAGATGCCCGGAATGTCGTCGCGCTCCTGCAGCAGATAGAGCCCCGCGCGATCGCACAGGATCGCCGCACAGGCATGCGACAGGACGAGGGGGCGGTCGTCGGGCAGGAAATGGGCGCGCGTCATAGGAAGGCGGCAGATCTTGCCCGATCGTCGCCGTGCGACCCAGCGCTTTCTGCCCACGCCGCCGCTGCGCCCTCACCAACTACCTGATCCACATAGACTTTTGCCGCGGCACGAAGCTTGCTGGTCAGGCGCAGGACAACGCCTCACACCGGACCCGATCATGGCCACCGTCGCAGCCGCCTCCACCTCCGCCTTCGCGCCCGCGGGCGCCGCCACCCAGGCGGCGCGCGACGAGACCAAGTTCGGCCAGGACTTCAATTCGTTCCTGACGCTGCTGACGAGCCAGCTCAAATTCCAGGACCCGATGTCGCCGATGGACACGACGCAGTTCACGTCGCAGTTGGTCCAGTTCACCAGCGTCGAGCAGCAGATCAAGCAGAACAAGAACCTCGAATCGCTGCTCGCGATGCAGCAGACGATCGAACTCGCCTCCGCCTCCAACTACATCGGCAAGACCGTGGAGGCCAATGGCCGCAGCGTGGTGCTGAGTAACGGCGCGGCATCGTTCAGCTACAATCTGCCGAGCGACGCGAAATCGGTGTCGATCGCGATCAAGGGCGCCGACGGTACGACCCTGCGGACGCTGACCGGCAATACCGGCCAGGGCGCGCAGACGATCTCCTGGGACGGGCGCGGCACTACGGGCAACCGCCTGCCCGACGGCACCTACAGCTACGCGGTGACCGCGACCGGCGCCAATGGCCAGCCGATCAAGGCCACGACCGGCCTGACCGGCGTCGTCGACGGCTTCGACATCGCGGCCAACAACGCCATCATCCTGCGCGCCGGCACGCTGCGCATCCCGATCGGGGACGTCGCGACGGTGCGGTGACGAGCGCTCAGCGCGCGAAGACGAATTCGTTGCAGCCATGGCGTCGGCCGCACAGGGTCCGACGCACGAGCCGCAACCCGCGTGCGGCATGGAACGACTCGATGGCGTCCGGGCTCGCCACCTCGAACGGATATCCGCCCAGCCAGTCCAGCATGTCGTACCAGAGGGTCATTCCACGCGGGATGCGGCCACGCCCCGCGACCGCACGCACCAGCATGCGCAAGCCGATCAGGTATGGGGCATGCAACGCGATCATCGCCGCGCGCCATGCCGCACCGCGATTGAAGAGCCGCTTCACCACCGTCCAGTAACGGCTGATCGGCCCCTGGTCGTTGTAGATCGCGATGAACAGGCTGCCGCTCGGCGCCAGCGGCAGCAGGGCGAGTTCCAGAGCCTCCCACATCCGCCCGGTATGGTGGAGGACGCCCCAGGAATAGACGACGTCGTACTGCCCCAGGCTGCGCAGATACGCGGCGTCGAGCGCGGACCCGCGCGTGATCGTCCACCGGTCGTCGCCGGGCGCGTAGCGGCGCCTGAGCTCCTCGGTGCAGGCGACCGATTGCGGATCGTAGTCGAAGGAATGAACGCGCGCGCCCAGCCGCCACGCCGCCAGCGAGAAGAGCCCGCTGCCAGAGCCGATATCGAGGAAGCTGCGGCCCCGCAGGTCGTCGATGCCGAGCATCGCGCACAGCGACGCCTCGGCCTCGCGGATGCGGACATCGTCCAGGCTGTCGAGGAAACGACGCCAGTTGGCACCGAAGGCGAAGCGCATCTCGTCGGTCATGGCATGGCTTTCCGGGCGAGCAGCCCACGATAGAGGGCGGCATAGCGCTCGACGCAGGCATCGAGCGAAAAATCGCGCGTCGCGCGCATGCGCGCCGCGTCCCCCAGCCGGGCCCGCAGATCCGGTTCGCCGGCGAGCGACAGCAGCGCCGCACCCAGCGCCGCCGGATCGCGCGGCGGCACCAGCAGCCCGCCGGTCCCCGGCTGTATCGCCTCGGCGTTGCCGCCGGCATCGGTCGCGATCACGGCGAGCCCGGCCGCCATCGCCTCGAGGACCGCGTTGGACGATCCCTCCTCATGCGAGGCGCTGACCGCGATATCGGATGCGGCGAGCAGGGCCGGCACGTCGTCGCGCTGCCCGAGGAAGCGGATGCGATCGCCCATGCCGGCAGCGGCGGCGCGAGCGGCGAGTTCCACGCCGATCCCGTCGTCGCGCCCCACGCAGAGCAGGGTCCAGGATGCCGGCAACCGCGCGTGCACCGAAGCGAGGGCATCGATGAGGTCGGCATGCCCCTTGTAGGCGATGAGATTGGCGACGACGACGACGACCAGCGCATCGGGGGTGATCGCGAGCACGCGGCGCGTCGCGATGCGATCTCCACCGGCTGCGAAGACGAGGCCATTCGCGATCACATGCAGCCGCCCGGCCGATACGCCCTCGGCGCGCAGCTCGGCCGCGACCGCCGCGCTGTTCGCCAGAACGGCGTCCATACGCTGGTGCAGCCAGGCTTCGACGCGCGCCGCGAACGGGTGGTTGCGCTGATAACGGTTGAGGCTGCGCCGGCTCATCACACGGACAATCCCGCCGAGCCCGAGCGACGCGAGCCCACCGAGCAGATAGGCCTCGGGCAGGAAGAAATGCGCGATCGCTGGACGCTGCCGCGACAGCCACGCGCGCAGTCGCGGCAGGACACGCATGGCGCCGGCCGGTCCGCCACCGCCGTCGCACGCGGTCACCTCGATGCCGGCGGCGGCGAAATCGGGCGCGAGCGCGCCACCGGTGCGCAGGCAGGCGATGCGCGGCTCGAAGCCATGCGCACGCAGCCGCGGCAGGACGGCGAGGAGATGGCGCTCCGTCCCGCCGATGCCGAGGCCGGTCGTGACCACGAGCAGGCGCGTCATCCCGCGAGATCCGCGGCCAGGATCGCGGCGATGCGCTCGGCGGCGCGGCCATCGCCATATTCCGCGATGTCGCGGCGCGGCAGATAGTCCGGCCCGGTCCAGAGCCGCGCCCATCCGCATGCGACGGTCTCGACCCATTCGGTCTCCCCGCGCAGCGTCACGCAGGGCCGACGGTGGAAATAGGCTTCCTTCTGCAGTCCCCCGGAATCCGTATGGACGTCGTGGCACGCCATCACCAGCCGCGTCATGTCGACATAGGACAGGGGCTCGATGGCGCGCAGCCCCGCGAAATCGAGACCGAAGCGCAGCGCCGCCGCGCGCGTGCGCGGATGAACGGGGAAAACGACCGGTCGCAGCGCGGCGACCGCGCGCAGATGCGCGAGAACGGCGGCGAGTCGCGCGGGATCGTCGGTGTTCTCCTGGCGATGGACCGTCGCGACGCTGTAGGCGCCTGGCTCGAGGTCGAGCCGCTCGAGGATCGTCGAATTGCGCCGCGCGGCATCGGCGACGGCGAGGGTCACGTCGTACATCAGATCGCCGACGGCGTGGACACCGGCGGTGACACCCTCGCGCGCGAGATGCGCGACAGAGGCCGCGGTCGGGCAGAACAGCCAGCTGCTGCAATGATCGACCAGGACGCGGTTGAGTTCTTCCGGCATCGCGCGGTTGAAGGACCGTAGCCCGGCCTCGACATGCGCGACCGGGATCCGCAGCTTGGCCGCGGCGAGCGCGCCGGCCAGCGTCGAATTGGTGTCTCCATAGACGACCACCGCGTCGGGGCGCTCGGCCTCCAGAACCGTTTCGATCGCGGCCAGCATCCGGCCGGTCATGGCACCATGGCCGCCGCCATGGATGCCGAGGTGATGCGCCGGCGCCGGCAGGCCGAGATCGGTGAAGAATACCTCCGACATGTTGGCGTCGTGATGCTGCCCGGTATGGACGAGCGCCTCGCGCAGACGGCCCTCGCGACGCAGCGCGGCGCTCAGCGCGGCGGCCTTTATGAATTGCGGTCGCGCGCCGACCACGGTGACGATCGTCTTCGTTGTCATGGCACGAGCCCCTGGCCGCGCAGGAAGTCGCGCAGGCGGTTGAACTGGTCCCGGCGCGACAGCCCGGCGCGCGCGTCTTGAGATGGCGCGGCGACGCCACCGGCTCGCTTCTGGGCCAGCCAAGCCCGCAGCGCGGCCGCGATCGCGCCGGTGTCGCTGCCGACATGACCGAGGCCGCGCGTGCGGATCAAGTCCGCCGCGACACCGCCGGAATAGCCGAGCGAGAGGACCGGCCGGCCAGCGCCGGCATACTCGAACAGCTTCGCCGGACAGACGCCCTGCTCGCGCGGATCGTTCCACAGCAGAAGCAGGAGCGCGTCCGCCTGCTTCTGCCAGGCGAGCGACGTGCGATACGGCACCGCCGCGCCGACCCGCACCCTGTCCTCGACGCCGTGCCGGCGCGCCATCTCTGCGACGCCGCGCAGATCCTGGCCGTGGAAGCGCAACTCGATTCGGGCGCGTTCCTCGGGGGTCAGTCCCGCCAGGGCCGCGAAGAGAGGACTTGGGTCGCGCCGGCCGGGATAGATGATCCCCGTGTAGAGGATCGTCAGCATTTGAGGATCGAAGGGCGCGGGCGCGTCTGCGGTCGCAAAATCCTCCGGATCGTAGCCGTTGGGCACCGAGACAGACGGCTTGCCGTGGCGCTGCGCCAGTTCCTCGGCCATGGGCGGGGAGATCGTCACGCTCGCGGCGGCGCTGCGCATGACCGCGGCCTCGAGGCGGCGATCGATCGCGCCACGCCAGGCGGGCGTGTCCTGATAGGGGTTGTCGGCGAAGAAATCGCGATACTCGGCCACCCACGGGCATCCGAAGCGCCGCGCGAGCCGCGCCGCGACGAGATGGCTGCTGAAGGGCAGCGCGGTCGAGTAGACGAGATCCGGTCGCCAGTCGCGCCCCAGCGTCCGGCCGGCCGCGAGCGCGAACGGGATCCAGCCAAGCTGGCCGTCCGGCATGCCGATCGTCGCGCGATAGAACCGCACCAGCCTTTGGGCAAGCGACGCCCTACCTGCGCCGGCGGACGCACCGCCCGCGCCGACGCCTCCGCCGCCCGGCAGAAGCCTGCGCGCGACCTCCAGCGGCGCGAAGACGTCGAGCCAGCGCGTGGTGACCACGCACGTCTCCGGGACGCGCGCAGATAGGGTGCGCGGATAGGCAAGCGGCGCCGCCGTGATCACGCGCAGGTCGTAGCCGCATTCGCGGAAAAACTCCGCAAGCTTGACGGCGCGCACGCTTCCGCTGGCGTTGTGCGGCGCGAAGGCATGGGCGAGCAGCAGCAGCTTCACGACGCGAACTCCACGCGCATCGTCCGCGCCCAGCGGATGGCATTCATGCATCGCCAATCCGCCGCGGTCATCGTCCCGGCGCCCGACGCGACCGCGCAGAGCCGCGCGATGGCCGGCGGCGCGAGGCAGGGCGGCGGTGGACCGGCGACGCTGTCCGCCACAAGCGCACGCAGCGCCGGGCTGCGCGCGAACCATTCGGCCTGCGGCGTCGCGAAGCCGATCTTGTCGCGCCGATCGAGGATCGCGTCGGGCACGAGGCCGCGCAACGCCCGGCGCAGCAGCGTCTTGGTCGTACCATCGTCGCCGATCAGCAACGAATCCGGCAGCGACAGGGCGAATCGCGCGAGATCCGCAGTCAGGTATGGCGTGCGGTTTTCGAGCGAGACGGCCATCGCATTGCGATCCGCGTAGCGCAGCAACATCGGCAGGCTGGTTAGGGACAGGGCCTCGACCAGATCACGGCGCAGCGGCGGTGCTGCGATGTCGATCGCCGGTGGAACGGCATGGCCGGCGAAATAGCGCGCGTCGAGCCAGTCGGGCAGCAACGGCCGGCCCACCGCGCGACGCGCAGCGGATCGCAGGGCCGGCGGCACGCCCTGGCCAAGCGCCTGGAGAAGAAGCGTCGCGCCACCAGGTCCCGATGCGCGCAGCAGACCGAGCGCCGTGCCGACGCGACCGCGGCGGAGAAGCGCGCGCACCCGCGCCGCGCGGAACACGGGATATCCGGCAAAGATTTCGTCGGCACCCTGACCGTCGAGGACGACCTTGAACCCCGCGTCGCGCACGGCGCGGAAGACCCGCGCCTGGGCCCAGATGCTGGTCGTCTGGAACGGCTGTTCCTGGGTGGCGATCAGCGTATCGAGTTCGCCGGCGAGGTCGTCGCCCGGCGGATCGACGATGCGCAGCTCGGCCTCCGCATTCCGGGCCATGAGTTCGGCCCAGGGCCGCTCGTCGGTCGCGGCGCCCGGTGCGCTGAACGTGAAGACGGGCCGGTCGCGCTCGCCCGACAGGTGACGCATCGCCGCGACGATGCCGCTCGAATCGATGCCCCCGGACAAGGTCGCGACCACGGGAACGTCGGCGCGCATGTGCAGCGACACGCTGCGCAGGAACAGCGCGCGTAGCGCCTCGGCGGCTTCGTCCGCGCCGCCGCGCCATGCGCCTTCGACGGGCGGCGTCCAGAACGGGGTAAGGCGGAACGCGCCGGGATCGTCGAGCGGCACCTCCAACGCATGGCCCGGTGGGACCTCGCGGATATCCGCGAACATCGTCCCGCCGCCGGCGTTGGTCACGGCATGGCGCAGATAACGGTAGAGGGCGAGCCGATCGACGACGCGACGCGCGGCGCCGATCTCGAGCAGCGGCGTCAGTTCGGAGGCGAATGCGAAGACGCCGTCGCGCCATGCGTAGTGCAGCGGCTTGATCCCGAACGGATCGCGCGCGAGCACGAGGCGCCGACCCGGCAGGTCGAACCACGCGAAGGCGAACATGCCGGTCAGCCGCGGCAGGATGGACAGGCCCTGCTGCGCGAGCAGCGCCGCGAGCACCTCGGTGTCGGAGCCGCCACGCCAGGCATGGCCTGAGAGGGCGGGATCCGCGCGCAGTTCACGGTAGTCGTAGATCTCGCCGTTGAAGACGAGCGCGCGCCGCCCATCCGCGTCGCACATCGGCTGCCACCCGGTGGGCGCGAGATCGATGATCGACAGGCGCCGGTGGACGAGGCCGACCCGCCCCGGCGGTAGATCGACGGCCGCGCGGCCGAGGGCGAGCGGCGCGTCGTCGCGCCATGTCATGAAGCCCGAATCGTCTGGACCGCGATGCGCGAGCGCCGCGCCGAGCCGTGCCAGCCGGTCCCCGAGGCCAGGGATCGGCGCCACGCCCACCAGACCGGCGATCCCGCACATGACGCGCTCAGCCTTCGCGATCGCCGCGCACGCCGACACCGAGCAGGCGCTTGCCGATCAGCGTCTCGTAGGCGAGGGGCGATTGCACCGTGGTGCGATAGCCGGCGCGCTCGAACCACAGCAGCACCTCGTTGAATCCATGCTGATGCGCATAACGTGGCGTGAACGCGTCACGCAGGCCATGCAGCGTGTTCTGGAACCCCCAGGAACCCGGCCGGCGATCGCGCATGCGGACGATCGGGTGCAGCACTGCCGCGATCGCCCACATGACCGCGTTGCGCAGCCACGCAGGCGAGCGGCTGAGCACGGGCCGGAACACGTGGTGCGTGATCAGCCAATAGGCCCGGATCACGGCGCCGCGCAGCCCCTTGACGACCAGCGAATCCTCGGCGGCATAGAGCCAGATGAACAGGCTGCCGCGTGGTGCGACCATCTTCTCGATCGCCGCGAAGGCGGCCTCGGTCGACCAGGTGTGATGCAGGACGCCCTGGCTGTGGACGTGATCCATCGAGCCGGTCGCGAACGGCAGGCGGAAGAGAGACGCCACCACCGGGTCGAGCCGCGGATGGTCGGCGAGTTCGTCGCCCGCCGCGACGAGCGCGAGGTTGAGATCGACGGCGACGACCTGTGCCGCGCCGAACAGGCGCGCAAGGATGGTCGCCTCGCGGCCATAGCCACAGCCGACATCGAGCACGCGGCGCTTCGCCTCCCGTGCCGGCGCATCCATGCGCAGCCAGACATCGCGATGTAGCGCCTCGAGTTCGGCGTCGTCGTAGATGAAGGTCAGCGCGTCGGCAGCAAGTCCGCCCCACTCCTCGGTGAACGTGCGCTGAACGGAACGCTCGCCCGGCATCGGCGCGAGGTCTGGTGCCGCGAAACCCGGATGCGCAGCGAGCGACGCGGCATGATCGCGCGCGAACCTCTGCACCAGCGGCGTGACGAAGGTCAGCATGACCGGGACGAAGTTGATGATCGGATACCACAGCCGGGATTCGGCGCAGGCAAGCAGGCCGGTCCGGACACGCCGTCGTCCACCGCGTGTCTCGGTATCGATAGGATGGAGCGTCAACGCGCCGCCCGAAACGGGGCAGCGCAGGAGGTCGAGAAGGGAAGGATCCATTGGTGCCGCTGCCTCGTTTCAGAGCGCTTTGACAAGACGCGCCGGCGATCCAGCGAGGATCGCGCGGCCTTCGGGGAAGCTGTCGCGCACGACACTGTTGGCGGCGACGATCGTGCCGTCGCCAAGCGTGACGCCAGGCAAGATCACCGCACCGAAGCCGATCCAGCAGGCGCGGCCGATCCGGATGCCGGCGGTCGGCGGCGCCTCGTCGAGATTCTCGAGGGCGTGGTTCTGCGACACGATCGCGACATTCGGCGCCCAGATCGTCCCGCGTCCGATCCAGAGCCCGTCCGCCGCGTTGATGTAGCAGCCGCCGCTCACCGCCAGCGACCTGCGGACCTTCGGGCAGTCGTCCTCGATCTCCAGCCCCGCGGGATGGAGCACCCGGGTCGTGAAATGCTTGCCGGGGCGGCAAGCTGCGTCGAGGCGGAAGACCCGCTGGAACAGGAGGTTGACCGCCCACAGCGCGGCGCCCGTGCCCGCCGTGTAGTCGAGCGCACGGAAAAGCATCTCCTTGGTCATGCGGCGCACCACCCGAGAACACGTTCGACCGCCCGATGACGCGGCAGGAAGACGACCAGTTCCGCCAGCGCGCGGAACCAGCCGCGGTGGCGAGCCACGAAGACAAGCACGCCGGCACAGCTCGCGACCGCGAGGGCGACGACCGGCGGCGCCAGCGCGATGATCGGAACGACGATGCCGAAGAAGGCGCCCAGCCACGACCAGCGTCGCAACGCGACGCGATCGTCACCGCCGAGACGCGCCGCGAGCACGAGACCGTAGGTCGCAAGCGCCCACACGGCGATGCCGCTCACGACCGCCGCCCCGAGGGCGCCGGCGACGGGCAGGCAGATCCAGATCCCGCCCGCCAGGAACAGCGCCGTTGCAACATTGGCACGCGTCAGCGCGCCGACGAGAGTCTCGTCGGCCATCAGGAGAGGACTGAGGAGGTAGGACAGGAGCTGTGCCGGCAGGGCGGCGCAGAGCAGGACCAGAAGGGGCTGGGCCTCGGCATAGGCCGACGGCAGAGCGACCGCGGCGACGAAGCGCAGGGCAAGCAGGGCCGGCACGCCCAGCATGGCGACGAACAGCGCGACCGCGACCGCCCGGGCCACGGCGGTGCGCAGCCGCGCCGGATCGCCGGCGAGGCGCAGATCGACCATTCCTGGCGCGAGCAAGGCCGACAGCGGGATCAGCGCCGCGGCGGCGATCGCGACGAGCGCCACCGTCCAGGCGTAGATGCCGGCGACCTCCGCGCCTTCGCGCATCTGCAGGGCCCAGACCCCGAACCAGGCCACCACCATGCCCGCCGCGCTCGCGAAGGGAAGCCGCCAGCCATAGGCCAGCATGCGGCGCGCGGTCCCTGGACGCGCCGGCCCGGCCCAGGACGAGACGCGCGCTGTCCATGCGAGACCGGCAAGCCAGCCGGCGAGCGCGCCGGCGAAGAGCTTTTCGGCGTCCGGCGCCACCGCGGTACAGGCCAGCACCGCGACGAAAGGTCCTGCCTTCGCGAGCGCATGGCCAGGTCCATAGCCGTCGAAACGTCCGCCGGCCTGCGCCGCGTAGGTCGCGGTCTCGAAGGCGGCGAGCGCTGCGATGCCGGCGACGCACCACGGCAAAGCGGAGACGGGCAGACCCGCAAGCGCCGCGACCGCGGGTCCGGTCGCCACTGCGGCGAGCGCGCAGAGCGCGATCAGCGCCGCATGCGCGTATAGGGCCGGGCGGACCGCGCCGGATATCGTGCCGTGCCGTACGCGCTCTTCGCGCGCGTACCGAAAGAGCGCATGGTTGATCCATGCGAAGGCGACCGCGTACCCGACCTGCGCGATCGACAGCATCAGGCTGTAGCGGGCGAAAACGGCAGGCGGCACGGCTATCGCGGCCAGGGCGACGGTACCGACGGCCATGAGGCTCCCCGCCCCCTGCCAGGACACGATCCGCAGCCATTGTCCGAGGAACCGGGTATCGGACATCACGCGGCAGCTTCCAGGCCGGCGACCTGCGCCGGACTGCGCCCCAACAGCTTCGTCTCCACCCAGATGGCGACGCTGAGCAGCATGCATGTGGCGCCATAGGATTCGCGGAGCGCCCAACGCGCCCCGTCGCGGTCGAAAAACCCGAGATCCAGATAGGCGCCCTCCAGCACAAGCCGGCGCACCGGCGCCGACCAAGCGCCCCGCAAGAGCCCCGCGATGTCGATGTTGAAGCCGAAACCGATCTTCGGCGCGTGCACGAGCGACGACGGAAAGCGCTGGAGGAGATGCTGCTTGACCAGATGCTTCGTGGTTCGCGCGCGCGGCGGACATCCAAGGAGCAGATGCCGCGGGAGCGTCGCCGCGAACTCGACCACGCGATGGTCGAGGAACGGCGCCCGGATCTCGAGGCCATGCGCCATCCCCGCCATGTCGGCGATCACGGCATGGCCATGCTGATGGCTGACCATCAGATCGGCCACCAGCGTCGCGTCGAGAAGCGACGTGGCGCCGGCGCGCATCGCTGCGTCCACCGCGGCCTTGCCGGGAGGAGCGTCGCGCAGCGCGGCGTGCAGCGCCGGCGTGGCGACGCGCGCGGCGAGCGCGGACGCATTGGCCGAGAGCGCGGCACCGCGCTGCGCCGACGGACCTCCGGACGCCGCCGCGACCAGCGGCCGCATCCGCGCGGGCATCGCCGCGCCGGGAAGCCACGCACCCAGCCGCAGGGCCATTTCCACAAGCGGCAGCCGCGCATAACCGGCATAGCCTGCGAAGACCTCGTCGGCGCCATTGCCGGCCAGCACCACCTTGACCTCGCGGCGCATCTCGGCGGCGAGCCGATCCGCGTAGAGCGCGACCATCGAGGACATCGGCTGGTCGTAATGCGCCAGCGTGGCGACAGCATGTCCGAAATCGAGATCCGGCAGGTTCACTTCGGCATGGCGCACACCGAGAAGAGCCGCCGCCTCGCGGGCCCGCGCGAATTCGACATCCGGCCTACCGGGCCGCTCGAACCCAACGCAATAGGTGCTCACCGTACCGGTCGACGTCTCCGCCGCGAGCCGCGCGATCGTTCCGGAATCAACCCCGCCGGACAGCATCACGCCGACCGGAACGTCTGCGAGCATCTGCAGGCCGACCGCCTCGCGCATCAGCGCGTCATATTCGGCCAGCGCGGCGTGGATGCTCGTCGCACCCCGACGGCCAAGCTGCGGCGACCAGTAGAACTCGGAGGTGATCCGCCCGTCTTCCCAGACCAGGCGCTCACCCGGTCCCAGTTGCCGGATGTCCGCGAAGGCGGTCATCGGCGCCGGGATGCTCTGCTGCGCCAGCAGCGTCCCGAGCGCGGCGGGATCGGCGCGCCGCCCGATCCACGGCAATGTCAGCAGGGCCTTGATCTCGGATGCGAAGGCGATGCGCGATCCGGCGACGGCGTAGAAGAGCGGCTTCTCGCCGATACGATCACGCGCCAGGACCAGGCGGTGGCGGCGCGCGTCCCAGAGCGCGAAGGCGAACATCCCCGCCAGCGCGTCGACGCAGCGCGCACCGAGACGCCGGTACAGCGGCAGGATCACCTCGACATCGGTCTGGCTTGCGAAGGGGTAGCCGGCTTCGTCGCGTCGCAGGGCGGAATGATTGTAGATCTCGCCATTGCACACGAGTTGGACGCCGGTATCCGGATCGCCCATCGGCTGACGGCCATTCTCCGACAGATCGACGATGCTGAGCCTGCGATGCCCAAGCGCCGCGTGGCCATCGGCCCAGACGCCCTCGCCATCCGGGCCGCGATGGCGCAGCGCAGCGGCCATGGCCGCGAGCTCGTCGCGAGCCGCGGGCCACAATCCATGTGCATCGACGAGGCCGACGATCCCGCACATGGCTCAGCGCAGCGCCCGCGCTATCAAGCCGGCGGCCTGGCCGGGCATGGCACGACCCAGCGCCCGCGACAGCGCCCGTCCCGCACCGGTCGACTGCACCAGACGGCCGATGGCCATATGCGGCCAGAAGAACTCCTCCACGGCCACGGATGGCGCCTGGAACCCCGCGTCCGCGATCATGCGCGCGAGGCTGTCGGCGGTGAAGAAATGAACGTGATCCGTGGTCGAGAGGATGCTGCGCTGAAGGACATGGTTGCGCAGCCGCGCCAGCACACAGCCCTCGTTGGGTACGCCGACGATCAGCAGCCCACCCGGCCGCAGCACGCGGCGCAGTTCGGCGAGCGCGGCGCCACAATCGGGAATGTGCTCGAGGACATGGTTGCAGAGCACGACGTCGAAGGCGGCGTCCGGATAGGGCAGTGCGAGAAGCGACGCGCGCGTCAACGATGCGCCCGATGTCGCGGCGCGCGCGAGCCGTAACGCGTTGCGGTCGGTCCCGTGCAATGTGGTAGGCCACCCCCGCCGCGTCGCGATCGCCGCGAGGCCGACGAGATTGATCCCGTCTCCGCAGCCGGCGTCGAGGATGGCCTTCGGCGGCGTGCCCGTTTCGGTGCACCATGCGTCGAGAAAGGATCCGAACCGGGCCCAGCGATCGGTGATGAGCCTGCGTCCCGCCGGGCTTGCGTATTGCGCGGCGAACTGGTCGTCCAGATCCCACGCGGCGCGCGCGCGCGCGATGTGGCCGCGCTCAGCCATGGGCGAGTAGCGCCGCGTAGCAGCGCTGCTTGTGGCGCGTCGCCGCATCGAGCCGGTGTCGCGCGAGGGCGAGCGTCTGCGCACGGTGGCCCATCGCCCGCGCGTTTGCTGGATCGTCCAGAAACGCCGCGACAGCCGCGACGACGCCGTCGACGTCGTGCTCGGTCAGCAGACGGCCGGTCTCGCCATCGCGCACGATCTCCCGGTGCCATTCGACGTCATAGGAGACCAGGGCGGCACCGGCGGCGGCGGCCTCGATGAGACTGAACCCGCCCATCAGGACCAGCGCGACCAGAGATGCCCGACGCAACCCAGCGACCGCCGGGCGGTCAAGCGATCCGACCATCCGCACGACATCGCGGAGGATCGGATCGGCGGCGAGCGTGGTGGCGAGTCGCGCCTCCTCGTCGCCGCTGCCGGCGATCACGAGCACGAAGTCGCGCCGCTGCGATCCCAGGCGCCGGGCGATCGACAGGAGATCGTCGACGTAGTTCTCGCGCGACAGACGCCCCGCGAAGCTGACGACGAGACGTCCGGCGGGCAGACCATCCGGTGGCGTCGCCCCGTCCCCTGAGACGAACAGACCAAGATCGGCGCCATGGGGGATGACTGTGATCCGTTCGCGCGCGGCGCCGCGGGCGAGCGCATAGGCGACAAGGGTTTCGCGGATCGGCCAGACGGCATCCACACGGGAGAGCACGAAGCCCTCGACGAGCGAGGCCAGCCGCCGCGACCCGAGCAGAACGGGCGCACCCGCGTCGCCCGCAAGAGCGTGGCGCTTGTCGTAGTCCGCGTGGATCGACACGCAGACGGGACGACGCGCGAGCCGCGCGATCGCCAGCGCGAGCAGGCCGGAAAAACAGGGATCGGTGGCGCGCACCGCGTCGATCCTCTCGTCGCGCACGAGGCGCGCGAGACGCAGCACGCTTCGCGCGACATGGAGCGGCGCCAGCAGACGGCGCAGCCAGCGTCGCGCGACCGGAACGCCGCATTCCAGGATCTCGGTCCGCTCCGTGAGCCGCACCCTGCGCGCGTGCCGGGTCAGCGGAAAGCAGATCACCACGCGGGCGAAGAAACCATCCTCGTGGAAGTCGTCGAGCAAGGGCGCGACACCCTTCGCGAGCGCCGAATCGTAGTCGCTCGGCGAGATCAGCAGCAGGCCGCGCCCCGGCGGGAACGTCATCGCGAAACCTCGCCCAGCGCGCCGTCGACCACGGCGTAGCGCCGTCCCGTGCGCGGGCAGACGAGGTCGGGGCCGAGCCGCTCGCCGTCATGGCTCATCCAGCCGATGCGACGCGCCGGCACGCCGGCGACCAGCGCGAAGGCGGGCACGTCGCGCGTCACCACGGCGCCGGCGGCGACGAAGCACCAGGGGCCGAGTTCGACGCCGCAGACGATGGTCGCGTTGGCGCCGATCGTGGCGCCGCGGCGCACGCGCGTCGTACGGAACTCGTGCTTGCGCTCAACCGCCGCGCGCGGGTTCATGACGTTCGTGAAGACGCAGGACGGGCCGCAGAACACGTCGTCTTCGATCTCGACGCCCTCGTAGAGACTGACGTTGTTCTGGATCTTGCACCCGTCGCCGACCGAGACCTTCGGGCCGATCATGACGTTCTGGCCGATCGAGCAGCGCGCGCCGATGCGCGTATGCGGCAGCACGTGGCTGAAATGCCAGATCCGCGTGTCCGCGCCGATCTCTGCGCCCTGGTCGACATAGGCGCTCTCGTGGATGCGCGCGCCGGGAAAGCGCGGATCCTCGCGCAGTTCAGACGCCGACATGACGACGGGCCTGCGGATGGACATGGCCGCGCGCTGGCGCCGGCGTCGCCGTGCGCAGGGCCGAGACCATCTCGATGCTGGGCCGCACCTCGGCGATGCCGAAGCCGCGGCCGGCGGCGATCTCCTCGTAGGAGCGCGTGTGCAGATCGGTGAAGCCTTCGGAAAACTCGAAATCGGCGCCGTCGACCCGCACCGCGCGATAGGTGTTCCCCGCGCCAGGCGGCAGGTCGGCGCGGTCGATCGACAGGAACCACGACACCCGGGCGCGCCCCGCCTCGAGATAGCCGGCGGCGCGCTCTGCATCCGCGTGATGCAGGACGCTGAGGCCAACCTTGCCGAAGACGAAGCCCAGCATGTCGAAGAAATGGACACCGATATTCGTCGCGACGCCGCCCGACTTGGCGACGTCGCCCTTCCAGGAGCGGTGGTACCAGCGCCCGCGCGGCGTGACGTAGCAGAGTTCGACATCATGGGCGCGATCGCCCGCGGCGCGGATGCGCTCGGCCAGCGCGACCACCGAGGGGTGCAGGCGCAGCTGCAGGATCGTGTCCACCCGCCGGCCGGTGCGCGCCTCGATGTCGGCAATAGTGTCGAGGTTCCAGGGATTGAGGACCAGCGGCTTCTCGCAGATCGCGTCGGCGCCGGCGCGCAGAGCGTGGCGGACATGCGCATCATGCAGATAGTTGGGCGAGCAGATCGCCACGCGGTCGATCGGCTCTCCGCCCATCGCCAGCTTGCTGACATGCCGGTCGTAGCGCTCGAATTCGGTGAAGAACTCGGCCTCGGGGAAATGCTGGTCGATCACGCCGACAGCATCGTGCGGATCGTAGGCGACGCGCAGCGCACCGCCGGTCGCCTTCATCGCCTTCATGTGGCGGGGCGCGACATAGCCGGCCGCGCCGACCAGGGCATAGGTGAGGGGCTTGGACAAGGGATGCATTCCCCAGCTGGCCGATGCCGCACGGCCGATCCGCGCGGTGCGAAGCGGCTACCATGTTCAGAGCGTGAACGTCAACCCGCGGCCAGGAAAGCAGCCTCTACAAGTTGCTGATACACAAGGACACTTGACGTTCACATTTTGAACGCTATACCCGAATGACCATGCCGCAGGCCAAGCCCATCTACCCGCGCGACGGCCGTCCAGCGCGCGACGGCGCCGAGGATGTCGGCGCGACGCTCGACCTGCTGGCGGCGCTCGAGGCGGATGGCCAGCAGACCCAGCGCGGCCTCGCCCAGCGCCTGGGCATCGCGCTCGGCCTCACCAACGCCTATCTGCGCCGCGCCGCCCGCAAAGGGCTGATCAAGATGCGCGAGGCGCCCGCACGGCGCTACGCCTACTACCTGACGCCGCGCGGCTTCGCGGAAAAGGCGCGGCTCACCCACGCCTATCTGCGCGACGCCTTCGGATTCTTCCGTCGCGCGCGCGCGGAATGCGACGACGCGCTGCGGGCCGCAGCCGCAGCCGGACATCGCCGTATCCTGCTCGCCGGCGCGAGCGAACTCGCCGAGATCGCGGCGCTCTCCGCGCGCGATCACGATGTGGAGCTGGTCGGCCTGCTCGACCCCGGCCGCAACACCGAGCGTTTCCTCGGCCTGCAGGTGGTGCGCGAGCTTGACCAGGCGGAGACCTGGGACGCGATCCTTCTGACCGACATCGCCCGGCCGCAGGCGCGCTATGACGAGCTCGTCGCGACGGTGCCGGCGGCACGCATCCTGGCGCCGCCGATGCTGCGCGTGGCGCCGCGCGCGGACCGGAGCTGATCGTCCATGTGCGGCTTCGCCGGCATCCTCGACACCGATCCGCAGCTGGCCAACCATGCCATGACCGAGCTGGTCGGGCGCATGGCCGACGCGCTGCGCGCGCGCGGGCCCGACGATTCCGGCGCCTGGGCCGATGCCGAGGCGGGGATCGCGCTCGGCTTCCGCAGGCTCGCCATCCTCGACCTCTCCGTCGCCGGCCATCAGCCGATGATCTCGGCGAACGGGCGCTTCGTCATCGTCTTCAACGGCGAGGTCTACAATTTCGCCGAGCTGCGTGCGGAACTCGAATCCAACGGCGTCGCCTTCCGTAGCCAGAGCGACACCGAAGTCGTGCTCGAGGCCTGCGCCTATTGGGGTTTCCTGCCGACGCTGCGCCGGCTCAACGGCATGTTCGCGATCGCGCTCTGGGATCGCGAGACGCGCAGCCTGTCGCTGGCCCGCGACCGGCTCGGGATCAAGCCGCTCTATCTCGCCCATATGGGCTCGTCCTGGCTCTTCGCCTCGCAGCCCGCCGCCTTCGTGCCGCACCCCGCATGGTCGCCGCGGCTCGATCGCGGCGCGCTGAAGGCGTTCTTCCGCTTCAATTACGTGCCCGCGCCGGCGACGATCTGGCGCAACGTCGAGAAGATCCTACCGGGTGGCTGGGCGGTCATACGGTCCGATGGCGGCATCGTGCGCGGCCGCTACTGGAGCGTGCGCGCCGAGGCCGCGCGCGCACCGCTGCGCGGGCTGGACACGCGCATCGCGACCGACGAGCTCGAGGCGCTGCTCACCGATGCCGTGCGCCGGCAGATGGTGGCCGATGTCCCGGTCGGCGCGTTCTTGTCGGGCGGCATCGATTCCTCCACCGTCGTGGCGCTGATGCAGGCGGTCGCGGGCGATCAGAAGGTGCGCAGCTTCACGATCGGCTTCCCGGTGCGCAGCTACGACGAATCCGCCGCCGCCGCCGCCGTGGCCCGTCATCTGGGCACCGAGCACACGCAGATGATCGTCACGCCGGAAGACGCGATGGCGGTCATTCCGTACATGGCCGATATCTACGACGAACCCTTCGCCGACGCCTCGCAGATCCCGACCTTCCTGGTGTCGCGCCTGACCCGGCAGAGCGTGACCGTGGCGCTGTCGGGGGATGGCGGCGACGAGGGCTTTGCCGGCTACAACCGCTACGACGCGCTGCCCCACTGGCAGAAGCTCTCCGCCATCCCGCTCGGCATGCGCAGCCTCGCGGCGCGCGCGGTTCGGGCGCTGGCGCCGCGCCACTGGGACAGGCTTTTCGGCAGCTTCGGGGTGAGCACGCCCCAGGCCGGCGACAAGCTGCACAAGGCCGCGCATATCGCGACCGCCGGATCGGTCGAGGAACTCTATCGCCGGCTGGTCAGCCAATGGCAGACACCAGAGGACGTCGTGCGCGGCGCGCCCGACCTGCCGCATCCGGCCGACGACCCAGACCTGCCGCAGGCGATCCCCGACCCGGTGCAGCGGCTGCAATATCTCGACTTCGCGACCTATCTTCCCGACGACATCCTGACCAAGGTCGACCGCGCGAGCATGGCGGTCGGGCTGGAGGCGCGCGTGCCCCTGCTCGACCATCGCGTCGTCGAATTCGCGCTGCGCCTGCCTGATGCGCTGAAACGCCGCGACGGACGGGGCAAGTTCCTTCTGCGCCAGGTGCTCTACCGCCATGTTCCGCGCGCCCTCGTCGACCGTCCGAAGACCGGCTTCGCGATCCCGATCGGCGTCTGGCTGCGCGGGCCTCTGCGCGACTGGGCCGAGGAGTTGCTCGATCCGCGTGCGCTGCGCGCCGACGGGTTGCTCGACGTCGCCACCATCCGCACCGCCTGGTCCGAGCACCTGTCCGGCACCCGCAACCTGCAATACCAGCTCTGGGGGGTGCTGATGTTCCAGGCCTGGCGCCAGCGCTGGCGGCTGGTGCCGTGAGCAAGGCCTGCGCGCCGCATTCGCCCCCGGCCAATTCGTAATGGCGCGGCGCGCGCCGATCGGCTATCCCGCAGCCACCATGACCCAGTCCCTGCCCTTCATCGACCTGCAGGCCCAGTATCGTCGGCTCAAGCCCGCGATCGACGCGCGCATCCAGGCGGTGCTCGCCCATGGTCGCTTCATCCTCGGCCCCGAGGTCGCGGAACTCGAGGCCGCGCTCAGCGCCTATTGCGGCGTACGCGAGACCGTGACCGTGGCCAGCGGCACCGAGGCGCTGCGGCTGCCGATGATGGCCGAGGAGATCGGCCCGGGCGACGCGGTCTTCCTGCCGGGCTTCACCTACACGGCAACGGCGGAGGTGCCGGTGGCGCTGGGCGCCGAGCCGGTCTTCGTGGACGTCGATCCCACGACCTACAATCTCGACCCGGCGGCGCTCGAGGCGGCGATCGCCGCGACGCGGCGCGCCGGCCGCCTGCGCCCACGCGCGGTGATCGCGGTCGATCTCTTCGGACTTCCCGCCGACTACCCGGCGATCGGCGCGATCTGCGCGCGCGAGGGCCTGTTCCTGGTCGCCGACGGCGCGCAGAGCTTCGGTGCGTCCGCCGACAACCGCCGGGTCGGCGGGCTCGCCCCGGTCACGGCCACCAGCTTCTTTCCGGCCAAGCCGCTGGGCGCCTATGGCGATGGCGGCGCGATCTTCACCGACGATCCGGCGCGCGCGGAGATCTACCGCTCGCTGCGCTTCCACGGGTCCAACAACGCCGACCGCTACGAGATCGAGCGCATCGGAACCAATGCGCGGCTGGACACGCTCCAGGCCGCGATCCTGCTGGTGAAACTCGGCGCCTATCCGGACGAGCTCGCACGCCGCACGGCCGTCGCCGCGCGCTACGACGCCACGCTGCCCGCGGCGATCCGCCGTCCGGCCTGCGTCGAGGGCGCGGAGAGCGCCTGGCCGCTCTACGTCGTCGAGACGCCGCGGCGCGACGCCGTGAAGGCCGCGCTGGCGGCCCAGGGCATTCCGACCGCGATCTATTATCCCAAGCCGCTGCATTTCCAGCCGGCCTATGCGCGCTTCGGCGCCGGACCCGGATCGCTGCCGATCGCCGAGGCGCTCTGCGCCAAGGTGCTGGCACTGCCGATGCACGCCGATCTCGACGCGCCGACGACCGACCGCATCGTCGCCGCCGTGGCGGACGCGCTCGGCTGACATGGGCACGGGCGTCGCGCGGCTGCAGGTCGTCGCGCTCGGCCTCGGCGCCGCGCTTCTGGCGCCGCTGGCGATCATCAACGCCGTCGCGCCGCTCTACACGCTGGTGGCCCTGCTCGCCGTCGCCGCGCTGATCGCCGGGCGCGGCTGGCGTGGCGTGCCGCGCGTGCCGCTGCTGCTTGCGCTCGCCCTGCTGGGCTGGGCCGCGCTCTCGATCCTCTGGGCCGTCGATCCCGCACGCTCCGCGCGCGGCTGGGCCTCGCTGGCGCTGTCCCTCACCGGAGGATTGGCCCTGTTCGCGGCCGCCGACGCGCTGTCGTCCGATGGCCGGGCGCGGGTCGGCAGGGCACTGGCCCTCGGCACGATCGCCGCGCTGGTGCCGCTGACGATCGAGGCGATCGCGCGCGCGCGCGGCTGGACGCCGACGCCGCAGCAATGGCTGCTCGAGAGCGCGGGCTTCGCCTACGGACCGCATCAGCTCAACCGCGTCGCCGCCCTCGTCGCGATCGCGGTCTGGCCCGCGGCCGCGATCCTCGCGCGGCACGCCGGATGGCGGCGTGCGTGGCTGCTGCCCGCCTGGGCGGCCTGCGTCCTGCCGGCCTTCGACAGCGCCGCGGCGCTGCTGGCCCTCGTCTGCGCCGCGGCCACGCTCGTCCTCGCCGTTGCCATCGACGCGTGGCGTCCGCGCGCGCTGCGCATCCTCGCGCCCGCGGCGATCGCGATCGGCGTCGCGGCGATGCCGATGCTGCCGAACTGGGAGCCGTTCCGCGCCCGCTTTACCGAGCGCGCCCAGGGCGTCTCGATCTGGCACCGCGCGGAGATCTGGTCCTTCGTCGCGACCCGGATCGCCGAACGGCCGCTCCTGGGCTGGGGCCTTGATTCGGCGCGCAGCATGCCCGGCGGCAAGGACCTGATCGACGGCCGGGCGGAGCGGCTGCCCCTGCACCCGCACAACAACATCCTCCAGCTCTGGCTCGAGCTTGGCCTGCCCGGCGCGGCGCTGATGGCGATTCTGGCGAGCGCCGTGGCGCGCCGCGCCTGCGCGCAGGCGGATCGGGCCGGCCGGCTCGCGCTTCTCGCCGCGCTGGCGGCGGCGCTCGCGGTCGCGGCCACGGGCTATGGCGTGTGGCAGGCCTGGTGGATGGGGGCGCTGTGGATCGTCGCGAGCGCCGTGCGCGCGGCCTTTGGCGGCGTGGCGCCTGGCCCGGCAAGCCATGACCGCACGGAGCGCGCATGAAGATCTGCCAGCTCTGCGCGGTGGATTTCACGCTCTACCATTTCCTGTTGCCGCTGATGCGCGCGCAACGCGCGGCCGGCCACGAAGTCGTCGGGGTCTGCGCGCCGGGCGCGCTGGTCGCGCGCGTGCGCGAGGCGGGCTTCCGGGTCGAGACCGTCGCCTTCGAGCGCAACCTTGATCTTCGCGCCCATGCGCGCGCCTATCGCGAGGCCTCGGCGCTGTTCGCGCGCGAGCGCTTCGACCTCGTGCATGTCCATACGCCGATCGCCGCGCTGATCGGGCGCCTGGCGGCAAGGCGGTGGCGCGTGCCGCGCATCGTCTACACGGCGCATGGCTTCTACTTCCACGAGCGCATGTCGCGCGTGGCCTGGACGGCCTTCGCCGCGCTGGAATGGCTTGGCGGACGCATCACGGACGTCCTGTTCACACAGGCCGAGGAGGACGCCGCGACCGCACGGCGGCTCGGGCTGTGTCGCCGCGGCGGGCTGATCGCGGCGATCGGCAACGGCAGCGATCCCCAGCGCTTCCACCCGCCCGCCGATGCAGCGGCACGCGCGGCGGAGCGCGCGCGGCTTGGTCTCGCCTCGCCACGGCCGGCGATCATCTGCGTCGCGCGACTGGTCGCGGAGAAGGGCTATCCGGAGTTGCTCGCCGCGATGCGCGACGTCGATGCCGATCTCTGGGTGGTCGGCGAGCGGCTGGACAGCGACCATGCGGGATCGATCGATGCCGACATCGACGCTGTCGCGCGCGATCGTGTCCGCGCGGAGCGCATCCGCTTCCTCGGCTATCGCGCGGACGTGCCGGCGTTGCTGCGCGCGGCCGACATCTTCGTCCTGCCGTCGCATCGCGAGGGCATGCCGCGTTCCATCATCGAGGCGATGCTCTGCGGCCTGCCCGTCGTCGCCACCGACATACGCGGCGCGCGCGAGGAGGTGGTCGAAGGCGAAACCGGCCGCCTCGTGCCGGTCGCCGCGCCCGCCGCGCTGGCCGCGGCCCTCGCAGAACTTGCGGCCGATCCCGCCCTGCGCGCGGCGATGGGCGCGGCCGGTCTCGCCCGCGCCCGGGCGCTCTATGTCGAGGACGCGGTCGTCGAGCGCCAATTACAGATCCTCGGTCTCGCGGCGCCAGACGCGCAACCGCCACCTTCGTAGCTGGACGGGTCGGACGCCCTGGATTAAATGCGAGGGGTAGCCCGTTGATCGGGCATGACCCGACGCCCTCCCGCCAGGACAACGCCTTGCCTCTCTCCTCCCTGCTGGTCCGCGACAGCGACCGGATCGCCGACGCCCTCGCGCTCATCGACCGCAACGGTCATGGCCTCGCCGCCGTCGTCGACGGCGATGGCCGGCTGGTCGGTCGGATATCGGGCCCAGGGATCCGGACCTTCCTGGCGCAGGGCGGCGGGCTCGATGCGCGCACGGCGGCGGCCATGAGCGCCGACGGCGCCGGCGCGGCCGATCGCGCGCTGCTCGATTTCGAGACCGATTCGGGCGGACGGCCGATCCGTCTCGCCTCGCCGGCGGCGGCGCGGCGGATCCCGATCGCGGAACCCGTGCTGGGCGGCAACGAGCTGCGCTACGTCACCGAATGCGTGCAGACCAACTGGATCTCCTCGCTCGGCAGCTTCGTGAAGCGCTTCGAGGACA
>CAIOSQ010000233.1 GCA_903860935.1 uncultured Rhodospirillales bacterium
CGCCGCCCAGCGCTCCGCGTTTGCGAAGCGGATCGGGCTTGGCCACAAGCCGGGCGCACGACGCGGACGCCCGCCGAAAAAACCGTGAGCCGGCGGGCAAGAAAAAACCCGCCGGGACCGGGTCCCGGCGGGTTCGTCATACGGCAAGCCAGTACTCAGGAGCCCATGTTCGGGACTTCTTTGTACTCGCCGTTGTCCCAGATGTAGAAAACGTACTTGGCGTTCGAAACGTCGCCCTTCTTGTCGTATTGCAGATCGCCGAGCACGGTGGTGAACTTGTTGCCCCTGATCGCGGCAGACAGCTTGTTGACGTCGAGGGACTTGGTCTTCTCGGCGGCAGCCGCCCAGACCTGGATCGCCGCGTAGGTGTAGAGGGTATAGCCCTCGGGATCATAGCCCTGCGCCTTGAACTTCTCGACGATGCCCTTGGCGTTCTGCGACTTCCGGGGATCCGGCGCGAAGGTCATGATCGTGCCCTGACCGGCCGCGCCCGTAATCTTCCAGTACTCGTTGTCGACCAGCGCGTCGCCCGAGACGAACACCGCGCGCAGCCCCTGCTCGCGCGCCTGGCGAACGATCAGGCCACCCTCGGTGTGATAGCCGCCGTGATAGATCACGTCGATGCCGCCTGCCTTCATCTTCGAGATCAGGGCGGTGAAGTCCTTGTCGCCCTGCGTGATCGCCTCGTACATCGCCTCGGTGAGGCCGGCGGCGTTCATCGCCTTCTTGGTCTCGTCGGCGAGGCCCTTGCCGTAGGTCGACTTGTCGTGGATGACGGCGACCTTCTTGCCCTTGTAGTTCTTCGCCAGCCACTGGCCCGCGATCGTGCCCTGGGCATCATCGCGACCGCAGGTGCGGAAGACGTTGTTCCAGCCCTTGGCAGCGGCCTCGTCGGTCAGCCGGGGGTTCGTCGAAGCCGGCGTGATCTGGAGGATGCCGGATTCGTTGTAGATCTGGCTGGCCGGAATCGACGACGACGAGCAGAAATGCCCGGCAACGAACGCGACCTTCTTGGTCGCGAGCTGGTTGGCGACGGCCACGGCCTGCTTCGGATCGCAGGCATCGTCGCCGATCTCAAGCTTCAGCTTGCGGCCAAGTACGCCACCGCGCGCGTTGATGTCCGCCACGGCCATCTCGGCACCGCGACGCAGTTGCATGCCGAACGCCGCATACTGGCCGGTCATCGGGCCAGCGGATGCGATGGTGATGTCCTGGGCCATGGCCGGGACGGCGAAAGCAGCGGCGGCGAAAGCGCTCGCGCCGATCAATCCGAAAGCGATCCTGTTCATTCATTGTCTCCCTGTGGGGGTGAGGTGGCGTCGAAATTGACGCGACGGTCACACGCGACGACCGCGCCCGAAGCCAAAGGCAAGACTAGGCGGCGGCGGGTTCGCTCGGCAAGGCGCGCGCGTCACCCGGATTTGGCGCCCCAGGACAGGGGACCACGCCGTTCGAACAGCCAAGGGTACTGGGCCACCATCTGGGAGGCTCGCCGCGCGCGGAACCCGATCAGGGCAATCGCCGCCAGACAGGCCCAGGACAGCAGAAGCCCGCTGACCGAGAGCAGATCACCGCCAAACAGGGCGAAATCCAGGAAACGCCCGCTCGCCGCCAGCAAAAGCGCATAGGGAACGATCTGCGCCGGGTTCCGCCATGTCTCGGCCACGGCCTGCCCCATCATCCAGGAGGCCGCGCCGAACATGAGCAGCGTGAGCCCGATGAAGCTCGCGATGGATCCGCCGAGAATATCCGTCATGGCCTGCCTCAATGACTCCGGCCGCCTTCGAGGTAGGCGGCGCGCACGTCGCGGTTCGCGAGCAGTTCGGCCCCAGTCCCGCTCATCGCGATCTGCCCGTTGATGAGAACGTAGCCGCGATGCGCCAGCTTCAGGGCATGAAACGCATTCTGCTCGACCAGCAGCACCGTCATCCCGTCGCGCGCATTGACCTCGCGGATCGTGTCGAAGATCTGCTTCACGATCAGCGGGGCGAGGCCGAGCGACGGTTCGTCGAGGAGCAGCAGACGCGGCCTGCTCATCAATGCGCGGCCGATCGCGAGCATCTGTTGCTCGCCCCCGGACAAGGTGCCGCCGCGCTGGTTGCGTCGCTTGTCGAGGATCGGGAAGAGCCGGAAGCAGCGCGCGAGATCCGCGTCGAAATGAGCGCCGTCGGTGACATGCGCACCCATCTGGAGGTTCTCGAGAACCGACATTCGCGGGAAGATCCGCCGCCCCTCGGGAGACTGCGCAATCCCCAATCCCGCGATGCGGTGCGTCGGCAGGCGGGTGATGTCCTGCCCTTCGAAGACCACCGCCCCCTCGCGCGCCTGCGGCTTGCCGAAGATCGTCATCAGCAATGTCGATTTTCCGGCGCCGTTGGCGCCGATGAGCGTGACGATCTCTCCCGGCTTCACCTCGATCGAAACGCCCTTGAGGGCCTCGATGCGGCCGTAGAAGCTGCGCACGCCGCGTATCGCCAGCATCGGTTCGCTCATCGTCCGCCCTCCAGGTCGGCGGCGATCTCCGGCGGAAGCGCCTCCTCCTCGCCGAGATAGGCGCGGATGACGGCCGGATCGTTGCGCACGTTTTCCGGTGACCCGCTCGCGATCTTCCGGCCGTAATCGAGGACGATGATGTGGTCGGATATCTCCATCACCACGCTCATGTCGTGTTCGATCAGCAGCACGGCGATGCCGTGGCTGTCGCGGATGGTGCGCAGCAGGTCGTTGAGGCTGGCGCTCTCGCGGGGGTTGAGCCCCGCGGCCGGTTCGTCGAGACAGAGCAGCGCCGGGTCGGTGCACATCGCACGCGCGATCTCGAGACGCCGCTGGTCTCCGTAGGGAAGGTTTCCGGCCTCCCAATCCGCGCGATCCGTGAGCCCGACCCGGTCGAGCCAGAAACGTGCCTTGTCGATGGCGGCGCGCTCGGCCGCGCGGAACGACGCGGCGCCGAACAGACCGAGAAGACTGAAACCCGATGCGACCATCAAGCGGTTGTGCTGCGCCACCATGAGGTTCTCGAGCACCGTCATGGCGCCGAAGAGCCGGATGTTCTGGAAGGTCCGCGCGACCCGCGCCTCCTTGCAGATCCGGAACCCTTCCATCCGCTCGAGCAGATGCACGGCGCCGCCATGGCGCAACGCGAGGCGCCCGATCGTCGGCTTGTAGAAGCCCGTCAGGCAGTTGAACACGGTCGTCTTGCCGGCACCGTTCGGGCCGATGATCGATGTGATGCTGCGGTCGCGTACCGAGAAACTGACATCGTCGACGGCCGTCAGGCCACCGAAACGCATCGTCAGATGGTCGACGGTCAAGATCGCGTCGGGCGCCAGCGCTCCATGGGCGGCGTCTTGCATGGTCAGCGCCTCTCCGCGTGCAGACGCACGGACGGTTCGCGTCCGGACACCAGACCTTGTGGCCGCCAGATCATGACCAGCACCATCGCCAGCCCGAAAAGCAACATGCGGTACTGAGCGAAGTCGCGACCGAATTCGGGAATCAGGATCAGGAAGGCCGCCGCCACGACCACCCCGATCTGCGACCCCATCCCACCGAGCACCACGATCGCGAGGATCACGGCGCTTTCGATGTAGGTGAAACTCTCGGGGCTGACGAACCCCTGGCGGGCAGAAAAGAAGGCGCCGGCGAAGCCGGCGAACATCGCGCCGATCGCGAAGGCGCTGAGTTTCGTGTTCGTCGGATTGATGCCGAGCGACCGGCACGCGATCTCGTCCTCCCGCAACGCCTCCCAGGCGCGTCCGACGGGCAGCCGCCGGATCCGGAGGGTGAAGACGTTTGTGACCAGCGCCAGCGCGAGGATGATGTAGTAGAGCCAGACGATCCGATGGATGGCATCGAAGCCCCATTCGCCGCCGAACAGCGCGGCGATCGGTTCCATCACGGGCGCGACGAATTCATGGAACGGCGTTTGCCCCTCGGGGGCGCTGCGGCCGATGGGGGCGCCAAAGAAACTGGGCCTGGGGATGGAACTCAGCCCGTTCGGCCCACCGGTGAAATCCTGCCAGTTCAGAAGGACGATTCGGATGATCTCCCCGAAGCCCAACGTCACGATGGCGAGATAGTCGCCGCGCAGGCGCAGGACCGGAAATCCGAGAATGATCCCGAACAGCGCGGCGAATACTCCGGCAAGCGGCAGGCACGCCCAGAACGACAGGTCGAAATGCAACGCCAGGAGCGCGAAGGAATATGCGCCGACGGCGTAGAAGGCGACATAGCCGAGATCGAGAAGCCCCGCGAGGCCGACCACCACGTTAAGGCCCCAACCGAGCATCACGTAGATGAGGACCGAGGTCCCGAGATCGATGATGTAGCGATCCGAAAAGGGCAGGACCGGAAGCACCACGGCGAAGCCGACCAGGGCAGGACCGACGAAGCGTCCCGCCCCCCATCCGGCCACGCGTCGCGTGACGAGGCCGGTGAGGTGCGCGATCGGCCCCGCCCCACGCCCGCGAAGCATGGCGATCACGAAACGACCGACGAAGACGATGGCGGCGGCAGTAAGGACCCCGCCAAAACGCGTCCTGAGCGTGACGCCCCCGGCCACGTCCACGAGGATGAAGCCAATCAGCGGAAGGGCGAGTACCGCCATCACGCCGGCGGCAATGGCGGCTTCCTTTGCTGCCGTGATCACATCCGTGCCGCGATGTGGCGTGGACGCTTCGGTGACCGTCGCCATGGGACGCCCTCAGACCTTCTCGACCTCGGGCCGGCCAAGGAGGCCGGTGGGTCTGAAAATCAACACGACGACAAGGATCACGAAGGTCGCGACATCCTTGTACTCGACCGAAAAATAGGCGGACCAGAAGGCCTCGATCAGGCCGATCAGCAACCCGCCGAGCATCGCCCCGGGCAGCGATCCGATCCCCCCCAGAACAGCCGCGGTGAAGGCCTTCACGCCGGCCAGGAACCCGATGAAGAAGTCGATCACGCCGTAATACATCGTGATCATGACGCCGGCGACGGCAGCCAGCGCGGCCCCCATCACGAAGGTCAGCGAGATCGTCCGGTCCACGTCGACGCCGAGCAGCGAGGCCATCTTCAGGTCCTGCTCGCAGGCGCGTTGCGATCGGCCAAGCGATGTGCGCTGGATCAGGTAGGTGAAGCCAAGCATCAGTCCCACGGTCAGGAGGATGATGATCAACTGCAGATAGCTGATCGAGACCGTGAACCCCGACGCCGATTCCATCAACGGGATGTTGCCCTGCACCACCGGGGGCAGCGGCTTGATCTTGGCGCCCTGGGCGATCTGCACGTAGTTCTGGAGGAAGATCGACATGCCGATCGCGGAGATCAGCGGCGCAAGCCGGTGCGAGCCGCGGAGCGGACGGTAGGCGATGCGCTCGACGGTCCAGCCATAGGCCGCCGTGAAGAACATCGCGATCAGCAGCACCACGATGATCGCGGCGGGCACCCAGGTGAGGCCGATGATACCGAGCCCGGTGAACGCGATGACCGCGAGGAAGGCGCCGATCATGTAGATCTCGCCATGCGCGAAATTGATCATGCCGATGATCCCGTAGACCATCGTGTAGCCGATCGCGATCAGAGCGTAGATCGCGCCGAGCGTGAGCCCGTTGATCAATTGCTGGACGAAATACTCCATGGCCCTGCCCTGTTCCGGGATACGTCCCGCGGGGACCGCGGTGTCCCGGTCAAATCTCCGGATCTCCGAGCCCCGTTTTCGTTGTCTGCGCAGAATAGCGACGCCGTGGGCCGACGGCCAGAGCCGAGACGCCGGATGCCGCGCGCCCGGTCAGGCACCGCCGCGTTCCGTCTCCCGTTTGCGGAGCACATAGGCGAGTTTGCGCCGCGCCGCCTCGCGGAGGCTGAACTCCGCCGCGTTCGCGGGGCCGGTCACCGACACCTCGGTGCCCGTCGCGACATCGACCGCTGTGGCCTTGGCGACGCTTCCAATTCGCCTAATCTCGAATATGACGTCTCGTTCCGACACGGCGAACGATCACCCTTAGACGTTTCCCGATGCCGCGCTATATAGCGCCCGCCTGCGAGGAGTGCACCGCCATGAATGCTGAACCCGCCGTCGCCAAAGCCCCCGTCGCGAAGACCGCGCGCCCCGAATTCGTCTGGCAGGATCCATTCCTGCTCGAAGACGAGTTGAGCGAGGACGAACGGATGATCCGCGACGCCGCCCGTCAGTTCTGCCAGGAAAAACTGATGCCGCGCGTGAAGGCGGCGTTCAACGAAGAGAAGACCGATCCCGGCATCTTCCGCGAGATGGGCGAGATGGGCTTCCTCGGCTCGACGATCGAGGGCTACGGGTGCCCCGGCGTCAATTACGTCTGCTACGGGCTCGTCGCCCGGGAAGTCGAGC
>CAIOSQ010000234.1 GCA_903860935.1 uncultured Rhodospirillales bacterium
CGATCGTCGGACGTCCCGCCCATGCCGGGCACAAGCAGCGCGGCAACAACGCGATCGAGGCGGCGATCCATGTCTGGTCGCGTCTGAAGGCGCTCGAGGCGGCGTGGAACGCGCCCGCGCGCCGCCACCCGGCCTTCGCGGAGGATCCGAACGCGATCAAGTTCAACCTCGGGCGCATCGAGGGCGGCGAGTGGATCTCCTCGGTGCCGGTCGAATGCCGGATGGGCGTGCGGTTCAGCTTCTTCCCCGGCACCGATCCGCAGGCGGCCAAGGACGAGGTCGCGGCCGCGGTGCGTGCCGCGATCGCCGAACTGCCGCAGCCGCCGCGTGTCGAGATCGGCTTCGACGGCTTCCATGCCGAGCCCTGCGAGGTACCGGCCGACGCGCCGCCGCTCGCGCTGCTCGCCGATATCCACGCCGCGTTGCGCGGCGCGCCGGCCGGTTTCCGCAACATCACCGCCACCACCGACGTGCGGCATTTCTGGCTTCATGGCGGGATCCCGGCGACGTGCTACGGGCCGGTCGCGCGGGACATCCACGGCCTCGACGAGGCGGTGTCGCTCGACAGCATGGTCCGGGTCGCGGAGGTCTACGCGCTGTTCATCGCCCGCTGGTGCGGGGTTCGGCCGGCCGACGCCATGTCCGGAAAGGCGGCCGGCGGCGATGGCGAAAACGACGCTGGATAGATGCCCGCCGCTGCCGCTAGCCTATGGTCAAGTTAAAAAAACCGGGAGGACGACGATGACGAAGACGACATTCACCCGCACGGCGCTTTCGCGCCGTGCCGCGCTGCGCGCAGGCGCAGGGCTGCTCGCCGCGCCCGCGATCATGAAAGTCGCGACCGCGCAGACCAGCGGCGCCTTCAACTGGAAGCGCTTCGCCGGGCAGAGCATCGAGGTCTCGCTGACGCTTGGGCCGCGCGCGAACAATCTGCGCGCGCACGAGAAGGAATTCACCGAGCTGACGGGCATCAAGGTCGGCTCGGAGGCGGTGCCCGAACAGCAGCATCGCCAGCAGCAGGTGATCCAGTTCAACTCCGGCAATCCGCAATTCGACGTGACCTCGGTGTCGTGGCACGTGCAGAAGCGGCTGTTCGGCAAGTCCAAGTGGCTGGTCGACATGAAGCCGCTGCTGGCCGATTCCCAGCTCACCGCGCCCGACTACGACTGGCCGGATTTCACCGCCGGCGGCGTCCGCTGGGCGACCCAGGCCGATGGCCGCATGGACACGCTGCCGAACAACATCGACCCATGGATGATCTACTACAACAAGGAGCTCTTCGCGGCGAAAGGTCTCGCATTCCCGCGGACCTTCGAGGAGATCGTGATGGCGGCCGAGAAGCTCACCGACAAGTCGGCGGGCATCTATGGCTGGGTATCGCGCGGTCTCAAGAACGCCAACGTGCCGGTCTGGACGAGCTTCATGCTGGGCCATGACGTCGATCCGGTCGATCCGAAGACGGTGAAGCTGCAGACCACGACCGACGGCGCCATCGCCGCGGCCGAACTCTACAAGAAGCTCAACCGTGACTTCGCTCCGCCGGGCACGGTCGGGTTCAACTGGAACGAGGCCCAGACCTCTTTCAGCCAGGGCAAGATCGGCATGTGGATCGACGGCATCGGATTTGCGCCGCCGCTCGAGGATCCGACCAAGTCGCGCATCGTCGGCAAGGTCGGCTACGCCGTCATGCCTCAGGGTCCCAAGGCGCGCCATTCGGCGACCTTCGGCGACGGCATCGGCGTCGCGGCCGCCAGCAAGAAGAAGGAAGCTGCCTATCTCTACTGCCAGTGGGCGACGTCCAAGCTGATGTGCAACAGGCTGCTGCAATCGGGCGGCGGGTCGCCCTGCCGCGCCTCGCCCTACAAGTCGCCCGAGGTCATCGCCGGGCTCAAGCTGCCGCGCGAGTGGCTCTCCTGCCTCGAAGGATCCTCGGAGATCGGTCGCCCAGGCCTGCCGGAGATCGTGCCGGTGACCGAGTTCCGCGACGTCTTCGGAGTCGGCCTCACCAACACGATCGGCGGCGCCGACGCGCGCGCCGAGATGCAGAAGGCGACCGACGCCTTCGCGCCGGTGCTGGCGAAGTCCGAGGCCTGAACCGGGTGTACCCCGTCGCGGCGGATGCCGCGGCGGGGACCCTGATGGAGCGCGCGCATGACGGCAAAAGCCACCGCGGTAGATCGCGGCTACGGCCGCAACTATCTGCCCTTCGCCTATCCGGCGCTGCTGATCACCGGGGCGGTGATCGTCTTTCCGTGGCTATTTACCCTGTTCATGAGCGTGCACGAGTGGAAGATCGGCTCGCCGCGCGCCTTCGTGGGCCTCAACAACTTCATTCGTCTGGCGGGTGACGAACGGTTCATCGACTCGATCGGCACGACGCTCTACTTCACTTTGTTGTCGGTCGTGTTGCCGGTGGTGCTGGGAACCGCCGCCGCGCTGATCTTCAACGAGCGCTTTCCGCTGCGCGGCCTGTGCCGCGCGATCTTCATCCTGCCGATGATGGCGACGCCGGTCGCGGTGGCACTGGTCTGGAAAATGATGTTCCACCCGCAGCTCGGGGTGCTCAACTATCTCCTCAGCCTCGCCGGCCTGCCGCCCTCGCTCTGGCATACCTCGCTCGACACGGTCATCCCGACCCTGGTCATGGTCGAGGTGTGGCACTGGACGCCGCTGGTGATGCTCATCGTGCTGGGCGGGCTCGCCGCTGCGCCGACCGAGCCCTACGAATCCGCGCGGCTCGACGGCGCCAATCCCTGGCAGATGTTCCGCTTCATCACCCTGCCGCTGATCATGCCCTTCGTGGTGCTGGCCGTCGTGATCCGTACCATCGATGCGCTCAAGGCCTTCGACACGATCTTCGTGATTTCCGAAGGCGGGCCGGGCACGGCCTCCGAAACGATCAACATCTACCTCTATCTGCAGGCCTTCGCCTTCTACAACATCGGCTACGCCTCGGCGATCGTGGTGGTGTTCTTCGTCCTCATCGTCTTGATGGCCATGGTCCTGCTTTGGCTGCGGCAGAAAGCGAAATGGTCATGAGCGCGTCGTCGCCCGGCATGCTCTGGCATGCGAAGCGCGCGCTGTCGAAGTTCGCCTTCGGCTTCGCCGTGTTCGTGATCGTCTCGCCGGCGATCCTGGTCCTGCTCTGGATGCTGTCGCTCTCGCTCAAGACCGAGGTCGACAACATGGCCTATCCGCCGGTCTTCGTGCCCAACCCGCCGACCCTGGCCAATTTCGCGGCGGTTTTCGAGAACAGCAACCTGATGCGCTATCTGGGCAACAGCCTGTTCGTCAGCGGTCTGGCGACGCTGGTGGCGATCCTGGTCGGCGTGCCGGCGGGCTACGGCATCGCCAAGGCCTCCGCGCATCGCACCGCGATCGGCATCCTGATCGCGCGCATCACGCCGGCGCTCAGCTATCTGATCCCGCTCTACATGCTGTTCCAGATGCTGGGTCTGACCGGCAGCCTGTGGCCGATCTTCATCACCCATCTCGTGATCACGATCCCGATCTTCGTGTACATCATGATCGGGTTCTTCGAGAGCCTGCCGCCGGATCTCGAGGAGGCGGCGCTGATCGACGGCTGCACCCTCTGGCAGGCCTTCCGTCACGTCGCGCTGCCGCTGGCGCGGCCGGGGATCGTGGTCGCGATGATCCTGTCGATCATCTTCAGCTGGAACAATTTCGTCTTCGGCGCCGTGCTCGGTGGCCGCCAGACGCGCACCTTGCCGGCCGCGGTCTACAACATGCTGACCTTCGAGCAGGTGGCCTGGGGCCCGCTGGCCGCCGCCGCGCTGCTGGTGACCGCGCCGGTGCTGATCCTGACGCTCTTCATCCAGAAGGAGATCGTCGGCGGTCTGACCGCGGGCGGCGTCAAGGGCGGCTGACCCGCGCCGCCGCCGCCTGCGACAGGCAAGCCCGCGCTTGGAGCGGCGGGGCGCGTCGATCATAATCGGCGCAGACAAGGGGAGGATCGCATGACAAGGCTGGGGCGGCGCGCGGCGCTGATCGGGACGGTATCGGTATCTTCGGCGTTGGGCCTCGCGGGGTCCGCTCGCGCGGCGACCACGTTGCGCGTCGGGGTCGGCACCGCGCCGCTCTCCGCGGAGACGAAGGCGCTGCAGGAGATGGCGCGGCTCGCGGCCGAGCGCAGCGGCGGCGACCTCAAGGTCGACGTCTTCGATTCCGACAAGCTCGGCGGCTCGGTGGCGCAGCTCGAGAACCTGCAGCTCGGCACGCAGGACATGCTGTCCAACGTCGCGGACTGGTACCAGCATCTCGACAAGGGCTGGAATGCGCTCGCCATCCCCTTCGTCTTCGGCGGCGTCGATCATGTGAAGCGCTTCCAGCAGACCGCGACCTACAAGGGCTGGCTCGCCGAGATGCCCGGCAAGCACGGCGTGCGCATGCTGGCGGACAACTGGTATCGCCTGCCGCGCGTGCTGCTGACCACGAAGCCTGTGCGCACGCCCGAGGATCTCAAGGACATGCGTCTGCGTATGCCGGACCTCGACACCTATCTGCGGACCTGGGGCGCGCTCGGCGCCAAGCCGACCGTGATCGCCTTCAGCGAGGCCTTCCTCGCGATGAAGACCGGCACGGTGCAGGGCATGGAGGCGCCGCTCTCGGGCGTCTATCCGCAGAAATTCTACCAGGCCGCGCCGTTCATCACCCTGACGATGCACCAGATCGCGCCCTACACGGTGATGATCTCCGAGAAGACATGGCGGCGTCTGAACGCGCGCCAGCAGGAAATCCTGACCCGCGCGGCGCAGGATGCCGGCGACTGGTACTACAAGCTCATCCTCGAGTCCTTCGATGACCAGAAGGTGAAGATGCAGGCCGAGGGCGTGCAGTTCATCGAGACCGACACGAAGCCCTGGGCTGATCGCGTCGAGGCGGTGATCAGGGCCTTCGAGACCGAGGGCAAGCTGCCGCGGGGGCTCGTCGCCGAGATCCGCGCGCTCGCGAAGTGAGCGCGCTCGCCGTCGCGCGGGCCGCGCTGCGCGGGCTCGACGCGGTCCTGCTGCGCGTCGAGCTCGCGCTGGCTGCGCTGGCGCTGATCATCGCGACCGGCAGCATCGCGATCGGTGTGTTCTTCCGCACGCTGCTCGACGATCCGCTGGCCTGGACCAACGAGCTCGCCGTGCTCGGGCTCGTCTGGCTTACCTTCCTCGGCGCCAGCGCGGTCTTCAAGGAGCGCGGCCATATCGCCGTCGACGCGATCTCCTTCCTGCTGCCGGCTCCGGCACGGCGCGTGCTTGGCCTGGCGCTGATCGCGACGATGGGCGTCGCCATCGCGATCGTCGGCTGGCACATGCTCACCCTGCTGCCGCTCCAGCACCGCAAGATGATCTCGGGCCTCGATCTGCCGCGTAGCTGGCACGGCGCCCCCGTGCTCTGGATGTCCGCGTCGATGGCGGCGAGCGCGCTGCGGCAATTCCTCGATCCGCCCGCGGATGCTGCGGATGCCGCGGACGGCGTCCGGGCGACGGGCTGACCGCATGGCCTTCGCCGTCTTCTGCGCGCTGTTCCTGGGGCTGCTCTTCGTGGGGCTGCCCATCGGCTTCGTGTTCCTGGTGCCGAGCATCGTCTACATGGTCATGACCGACACCAATCTGGTGCTGCTCGGCCAGACGATGCTGCAGCAATTCCTCAAATTCGTGCTGCTCGCGATCCCGCTCTACGTGCTCGCCGGCGAATTGATGAACACCGCCGGCATCACCAACCGGATCTTCAATTTCGCCCATGCGCTGGTCGGTCATGTGCGCGGCGGGCTTGGCCATGTGAACGTCATCGGCAGCATGATCTTCGCGGGCATGTCCGGTTCGGCCGCCGCCGATGCCGCCGGGCTGGGTCGTGTGGAGATCAAGGCCATGGTCGAGGGCGGCTACCGGCCGGCCTTCGCGGCCGCGATCTCCGCGACATCGTCGACGATCGGTCCGATCATCCCACCCTCGATCGGGCTCGTCCTCTACGGCGCCATCGCCGAGGTCGGGGTCGACTGGCTCTTCCTCGCCGGGTTCGTACCTGGCGTCGTGCTCGGCATCGCGCTGATGATCGCGATCTACCTCCAGGTGCTGCTCGGACGCGAGACCTGTCCGCTGACTCCGTTTCCCGGGTTCGGCGCGCTCGGGCGCCATTTTCTGGCTGCGGCGCCGGCGATCGCCTCGCCGATCGTCATCGTCGGCGGCATGGTCACCGGGGTCTTCACGCCGACCGAGGCGGGCGTCATCGCCGTCGTGATCGCCCTTGGACTGGGGCTTGCCTATCGCGATCTGACCCTCGGCGGTCTCGTCGAGGCGACGATGCGCGCGGTCCGCGGCACGGCGTCGATCATGTTCATCCTCGCCACCGTGTCGTGCTTCGCCTGGGTCCTGACGGTCGAGAAGGCGCCGGACCGGGTCGCGGAACTGCTTCTGTCCATGACCAGCGAGACCTGGCTCCTGATGCTGCTGATCCTGGCGACGCTGCTCTTCCTCGGCCTGTTCGAGACGGCCTCGGCCAATCTCCTGATCGTCGCGCCCATTCTGGTCCCGATCGCGCCGCAGTTGGGGCTCGACCTCGTCCATCTCGGCGTGGTCCTGGTCTTCGCGCTGGTCATCGGCAACGTGACGCCGCCGGTCGGCGTGTGCCTGTTCATCGTCCAGGACATCACACGCCTGCCGCTCGGCGTCATCGTGCGCGCGACCTTGCCCTATCTCGCCGCGATGATCGTCGCGCTGTTCGTCGTCGCCTATGTGCCGGAGGTCACCCTCTGGCTGCCGAAGCTGTTCGGCTACCGGCCGGGGTGAGGCTTCACGCGGCGTCGGCGCGCAGGTTCGAGACGACCATCGCGCGAAGCATCACGCGTTTCTGGTCGCGCGGCGTTCCGCCGCCTGCGCGATGCATCGTCGCGCGCTGGTCCCACATCACCAGGTCGCCCACTTTCCAGTGGTGGTGGTACTGGAACTCGGGCCTGGTCGCGACCTCGTAGATCGCGTCGAGGATCGCGTCGCTCTCCGCCCGTTCGACGCCGACGACGTGGCTGGTATGGGTCGGGCTGGCGTAGATCGAGCGGCGGCCGCTGTCCGGATGCACGATCACGAGCGGGTGCACGCTGCCGTCGAATTCGCCGCTGGCCTTCTGCGCGTCGGTGAGCGGCGGCGGCGGCGCGGTGCATTTCCAGCCCTCTCCGCGCATATGGAAGCAGGACAGCGTCTCGGCGCGCGCCTTGAGATCGGGCGGCAGCGCGTCATAGGCCGCGTACATGCTGGCGAACTGCGTGGCGCCCCCGACGCTCGGCGCGGCGATCGAGTAGAGGAAGGTGATGCAGTCGGGCCTGGTCTTGAACGTGCCGTCGATGTGCCAGTCGATCGCGCGCTTGTTCTGACCATATTCGTCGATCGTGCCGTCCGGCTTGACGTTGGTGACGTAGGACAGTTGCGGATGCGCCGGGTGCCGGTACTGCAGGATCGAATGCGGCTCGATGAAGCCAAGCGTGTCGCCGATCGCGATCAGATTCGACGGCGTCATGTCCTGGCCGCGCATGACCAGCACCGGGTTGTCGCGGAACGCGGCGCGGATGGCGTCCATCGTCGCCGCATCGATCGGGCGCGACAGGTCGACGCCGTGCAATTCGGCGCCGAGCATCGGGCCGAGCTTCGTCGTCCGGATACCGGATCCATCAGCCAAGGTCATGATCGTTCCCTCCCCGGAAACATGAACACGCGGATCATAGCACCGCCGCGCCGCCTGGGCAGGGGTCAGTCCGGCGTCACGACGCTCAGCTTCGGCGTGCGCGCGAACCATTCGGGCTTCGCCGCCTCGATCTGCGCGGCGACGCGCAGAAGCAGGTCCTCGCGGCCGAAATTGGCGTAGAGCATCGCGCCGACCGGCAGTCCGTCGGAATCGAAGCCGACGGGGATCGAGATCCCGGGCAGGCCGGATTCGTTGCCCGGCATGGTGTAGCGGCAGGCAGAGGAGAGCTTCTCGATCCAGCCGTCGAGCGGTTCGTCGTTCAGCAGGCTGTAGGGGCCGTTGGCCTCCGGCACGCGGATGGCGAGGGTCGGGCAGAGCAGCAGGTCCCAGGCGTCCATCGTCCGGCCGAAGCCGCGGGTGACGACGTTGTTGCATGCCATCGCCTTGTAGAGGTCGAGGGTCGAATAGCGCTGCGCGGCTTCGAAATGGCGGCGGACCATCGGGGTCAGCGCGGCCAGCATCCCCGCGCCATCCATGCCGCCGGTCTCGGCGATCGGCTGGTAGAGGACGCGCCCGCAGATCCATTGCGTGATGTAACCGTTCCACATCGCGTCCCAGTCGCAGATCCGCGCGTCGTCGATCTCGGCGACGTCGTGGCGCAGCGTTTCGAGAAGCCGGCCAAGGCCCCGGACCCTTTCGGCCACCTCCGGATCGCACTGCCCCGGGCGGCCCCAGGTTCCGGTCGACAGCGCGACGCGCAGTCGGCCCGGGGCCTGTCCGATCGCCTCGGCATAGGATCCCTCGAAGCGCTGCATCGGATAGAACGTGCCGCCATTGGGCATGCGGGTCAGGTAGTCCATGGCCACCGCGGTGTCGCGCACCGAGCGCGTGACGACGCCCTCGACCGCGATGCGCCAGGTGAATTCGCTGTGCGCGAGCGGCATCGCCATGCGGCCGCGCGAGGCCTTCAGGCCGACCAGTCCGCAGAACGACGCGGGAATGCGCGTCGAACCGCCGCCGTCGCTCGCCATGCTGATCGGGGTCACGCCTGCCGCGACCATCGCCGCCGAGCCGCCCGACGAGCCGCCCGGCGTGCGCGCGGTGTTCCAGGGATTGCGGGTGACATGGACGTGACCGAGATAGCTGGTCGCCGTGTCGAAGGTCATGCCGAATTCCGGGCAGGTCGAGCGCCCCATCGGGACCAGCCCCGCGGAGAGGAAATTCTCGACCAGCGGATCGGTGTCCTTCGCCACGTTGCCGGCCATCAGTCGCGTGCCGGATTCCTGGCGCCGGCCCTTGAGCCGCGAGCCGAGATCCTTGAGGAACATCGGTACGCCGTAGAGTCGGCCCGCCCGGTCCGGGCGGTCGACCGAAGGATCGGCGACGACGTCGTCGAAGACCTCCAGCACGCCGTTGAGCGTACCGTTCACGCGCGCGACGCCGGCGGCGGCCTGCGCCGTCACCTCGCGCGCCGCCAATTGCCCGCCGCGCACAAGCGCCGCGAGGCTCGTCGCGTCGTGACGGACCCATTCCTCCCAGCTCATCGCCAAGGCGTTCGCGCTCATGTCGTCCTCCCCGGGTTTCGTTCGGGGGGCAGTCAAGCGCGGCCGCAGGCGGCGGGCAAGCCGCTTGCGCGGTTGCGCAAGCGGAGCCGTCAGCGTCGCGCGATCAGCCGGTCGGCGGTGCGCAGCGCGAGCGCCTGCAGCGTGTTGGTCGGGTTGAGCGCGGCGGCGGTGGCGAAGGCGCTGCCGTCGATGACGTGCAGCCCCGGCACGGCATGGCACTCGCCCCAACCATCGACGACCGAGGTCTCGGGATCGCTGCCCATCGCGCAGGTGCCCATGAGATGGAAGCCGGCGTCGCGCACCAGCTTGACCTCGTGTCTCTCGGCCGCGCCCGCAGCGGTCAGAAGTTCATGGGCGCGGGCGAGGCCGGCGTCGAGGATGGCGCGCGAATTGGCGCCGACGCGATAGATCATGCGCGGCGCCGGCAGGCCGTCGGAATCCACCAGCGTGTCGTGCAGCGTCACGCGGTTCTCCGGCTCCGGCAGGTCATCGGCGCAGATCGAGACGCCCAGCGTATGGTCGAAAACCTCGCGGAATCGGCGATGATGGTCGCGGCCCCAGGGCACGCGGCCCGCGGTACTGCCCAGCGCGGTCATCGCCGGGCCGTGGCTGCGCAGGATCTGCATCTTGAAGCCGCGCTTGAAGCCGTTGGCGGGATCGGTCTCGTAGAACTGCTTCGAGATGATGGCGCCGGCGGCGATGCCGCGATGGCCGTGGACCGGATCCGCGAAGACGCCGGTCACGCGCGCCAGGGGATGCAGCATCAACCCGCGTCCGACCAGCCCGCCAGGATTGGCGATGCCCGTGGGAAAGCGCCCGGAGCGCGACATGAGCATCAGCCGCGGCGTGCCGATGCCGTTCGCCGCGAGCAGCACGTGGCGCGCCGCGACGCGACGGCGGATGCCGGTGCGGTCGACGAAGACCGCGCCGGCCGCGTGTCCCGCGGCGTCGTGCAGGACCTCCGCGACGCGCGCGCCGGTGACGAGCCGCGCGCCCGCGGCGATCGCGGCGGGCCAGTAGGAGATGTCGGCGGCGCCCTTGGCGCGACGGCTGCAGCCGAGTTCGCAGGGCCCGCAATCGTTGCAGATTCCGGGCTGCGCGGCGGCCGCGGTGTTGATCGCGACGTCGCCCGGCCACCAATGCCAGCCCAGCGCCTCGAAGGCGTCGATCATCCGCCGCTCCCCGGCGCCGGTCGGCGCGGGGCGCGTGGTGCGCGCCTCGCGCGGCGGCATCGCGGGATCGCCATGGGCGCCCGACACGCCCATCATGCGCTCGTTGATCGCGTAGTAGGGCGCGAGCGTCGCGTAGTCGATCGGCCAGTCGCGCCCGACGCCGTCGAGGCTGCGCATGCGGAAATCGGAAGGATGAAAGCGCGGCGCGTGGCAGGACCACATCACCGTCGACCCGCCGACGCCGTTGAAGAGCAGCGGCCGCATCGAGGATTGCGAATCGTCGATCGGATAATCGGCCGGGCCGCGGCGGATGTTGGGATTGGGATGCCAGTCCGAAAGCCGCCGCCGCTCCCAATCCGCGTCGCCCTGCGGTCCGCGCGCATGATCGACCCAGTCGCCCTGTTCGAGGCAGGTCACCGCGACGCCCGCGCTGGCGAGGCGCCAGGCCGCGGCGGCGCCGGCGGCGCCAGCGCCGACGATCAGGACATCGGTGTCGCGGGGCGCGTCCGTCGTCTGCATCGGAAGTCCTGCTTGTGCTTCGAGGCCGGGATGCTGCAAGAAGCATGAAGCCTGTCCGCAAAAGGATCGGCTGGGAAGGACCAAGATCGCGATGCTCGACCTCCTGCAGCGCAAGGCTGGCGACACCGCAGCCGCCACGCCGACGCCCTCGGCGCAGCCAGGCTGGGCCTGGAGCCACGCGGCGATCGCGGCGCGGGCACAGGGCCTGCGCATCGCCGCGCCGGAAGGACTCGCGCAAGACCTCGCGCGCGCCATGACACAGATCCGCGCCAATGGTCTCGATATCGACAGCGTCGAGCAGGAAGACCTGCGCCTGCCGTCCTTCGCCCGCGCCGTGCCGCGGCTGCGCGCCGTGCTCGACGACGGTCCCGGCTTCGCGATCCTGACCGGCATCGACCTCGATCCCTATACGGACGACGAGGCGGGAATTGTCGGCTGGGGGCTCGCGAACTATCTCGGCAAGCCGATGCGGCAGGGGCTCAAGACCGATCGCCGGCTCTTCACGGTGACCGATCGCGGCGCGGCGAACCGCGATCCGACGCGCATCGGCGCGAGCAACCGCCTCTCCGCGATGCACACCGACAATGGCTGCCTCGAGCCGCGCCCGCCCTGCTATATCGGGCTGCTCTGCGTGCATGCGGCGCGCCAGGGCGGCGAGAGCATGATCGCGGCCGCCGCCGCGCTGCACGACACGATGCTCGCCGAGCGGCCGGATCTCCTGGCGCTGCTCTACCGTCCCTTCCACTTCCTGCCGCCGCGTCTGCATACCTGGCCCGCCGGTCCGAAGACGATCGTCAAGCCGGTCTTCGAACGCCGCGGCGAGGAGATCCATATCCATTACGCCCGCGTGATGATCGAGCCGGGCATGGAACTCGCCGGAACGCCGCTCGATGCGCGACAGCGCGAGGCGCTCGATTTCCTCGACGCGCTGATGGAGCGGCCACAGGCGCATTGGCGCTATCGCCTGGCGCGTGGCGAGTTCCTGCTGACCAACAATCTCCAGACCATCCATGGCCGCGCCGCCTACGAGGATGGCGAAGAACCCGGCGAACGGCGCATGCTCAAGCGATACTGGATGTGGCGCCGTCATCGCGGACCGGGCATAGATCCTGCTGCGCTCGACGCCGCAGAACTCGACGCGGGCGTATAGCCGCGGCATCACCGGACAAGGGGTTCGTTCCATCATGCAGGTTTCGCTGACCATCGACGACGGCGTCCGCCGCGAGGCGCGCAGCTTCCCGATCGCGCGCATGTACAATCTCGGCTCGGCGACGCGGAAGGCCGAGACCGCCGTCGCGCACCAGGAAGAGGTGGCGAAGGAGGGCATCCGCATCGCCCTCGACGTTCCCGCGCCGCGCATCTACCCGATCGGGACGCATGCCCTGACGACCGGCGGCGAAGCCGAGGCGCAGAGCTCGCACAGTTCCGGCGAGGTCGAGATCGTCCTGCTGCTTGCCGACCAGCTCTATGTCGGTGTCGGCAGCGACCATACCGACCGCGCGCTCGAGAAGACCTCGATCCCCTGGAGCAAGCAGGACACGCCGAACGTCCTGGCACCCCCGATGTGGCCCTTCGAGGCGATGCGCGCGCGCTGGGATGATTGCGTCATGCGCAGCTGGGTCGACGGGCGCCTCTACCAGGATGTGCCCGTGGCGGCCTTCCTGCATCCCGACGACGTGCTGCGCATCCTGCGGGCGCGGGTGCCGCGGATGCCGGCGCGCGACGTGCTGGTGTTCTGCGGGACGATCGTCAGCCTCGACAAGGCGCTCGGCTTCGGCAAGCGTTGGGAGATCGAGATGGAGGATCCGGGCGCGAAGCGGTCGATCCGCCATGGTTACGACGTCGTGAACATCCTCGACGCGGTGGACGACGCCTATCGCGTTCCCATCGCCGCCGCCGATCGCTCGCTGCGCTGAGCGCAAGTCAACGAACAGGGACGGAAAGGAACGAGACAGCCATGAAGATCAAGCGCCGCAAACTGCTCTCCGGCTCGGCAGGCGTCGCCGCCGCCGCGACCTATCTGCCGATCACCAGCGACCTCGCGAACGCGCAAGCCGCGCGGACGCTGATCGTCGCCTCGGGCGGCACGCCCGAGGGCCTCGACGGCGACGCGCTCAAGGGCAATACCCAGCCCTGCGTCGTCCAGTGCTACGAGGGCCTGACCCGGTATGGTCGTACCGAGCGCAACGGCCGTCCCTATCTGGATCCGACCAAGATCGAGGGCCACCTCGCCGAGAGCTGGACGGTCTCCGAAGACGGCAAGCGCTACGTGTTCAAGCTGCGCCAGGGCGTGCTCAGCGCGCGCGGCAACGAGCTGACCTCCGAGGACGTCGTCTGGGGCTGGAACAAGTCCTTCGCCCAGAAGCGTACCGGCAACTTCATCGCGACCGTGGCCAATGTCGTGCAGAACGGCGTCAAGGCCGTGTCGCGCTACGAGGTCGAGTTCACGCTCGAGGCGCCGAGCGCCATCTTCCTCAACGCGCTGACGCTCTACACCCCGGGCATCTACGACACGACCGAGACGAAGAAGCACGCCACGGCCGACGACCCCTGGGCGCTCAAGTGGATCGACCAGAACACGGCGGCCTTCGGCGCCTATCACATGACCGAGCTGCGCCCCGGCGAGCAGGCCGTGTTCACGGCCAATCCGAATTACTTCCGCGGCAAGCCGCATTTCGATCGCGTCGTCTACCGCGCCGTCCCGTCCGCCGGCAGCCGCCTCACGCTGCTCAAGAGCCGGCAGGTCCAGTGGATCGACCGGCCGAGCACGCAGCAGATCACCGATCTGCGCGCCGACCGCAACGTCAAGGTCCAGGACACGTTCGGCCGCTCGATGTCCTCGATCCGCATGAATGTCGGGATCAAGCCCTTCGACGATCTGCGCGTACGCCAGGCCATCAACCACGCGGTCAACCGCACGGCGATCAAGGACTCGATCTATTTCGGCCTCGCCGAGGAGGCGCGTTCGATCGTCCCGCCGGCGCTGGGCGGCTATAATCCCGGGCATTTCCGCTATCCCTACGATCCGGCCAAGGCCAAGGCGCTTCTCGCCGAGGCCGGCTATGCGAACGGCTTCGAGGTCGAACTGCTCTACGGCTCCGAGTACTGGTGGGAAGAGCCTCTGTGCGTGCAGGTCGCCGACCAGCTCAAGGCCGTGGGCGTGACCGCCAAGCCGACGCGCATCACGCTTGCCGATCTGCGCGCACGTGGCGCGATCAACCGCATGGACATGCCGTTCTTCGCCTTCGAGGACGGCCCGATCGTGCTCGACCCCGTCTACTGCCTCTATCTGCTTGCCCACAGCAAGGGCGTGTCCAACCGCGCGCGCTATGCCAGCCCCGAACTCGACCGGCTGGTCGACGAGGGTCGCCAGACGCTCGATCGCGACAAGCGCTACGCGCTCATGGATCAGGCGCAGAAGCAGTGGATGGACGACGCGCCCTGGCTGCTCACGGTCTATCCGACCATCTTCGAGGCCATGGCCCCGAACATCGTCGGCTGGACCCCGCACCCCGACGACCACGAGCGCTGGGCCGATCTGAAGGTCGGATGAGCGTGTTCGGTACCCTCGTCGCGGACAGGCTTCGCGCGCGCACCGTGTCTTGGACACGGGGCGCGCGCCGGAGCGCGCCATGACGCTGTCGCGCTTTCTCCTGCGCCGGCTCGTTTTCTCCGTGCCCGTCGTGATCGGGGTGCTGTTCTTCACCTTCGCGCTGGTGCGGATCGGCGGTCAGGACCCGGTGGCGTTGCTCGCCGGGCCGACCGCGACGGTGCAGGAGATCGAGCTGGTCCGGCGCGAGCTCGGGCTGGACCAGCCCTTCTTCGTCCAGTTCGCGATCTACGCCCAGAAGGTGCTGAGCTTCGATCTCGGCAAGTCCTGGCTCAGCAACAAGCCGGTGCTGGGCGAGTTGCTCGACCGGCTGCCCGTCACCTTCGAGCTGATGTTCTGGGGCATCCTGCTCGGCGCGCTCGTCGGCATCCCGGTCGGGCTGCACGCGGCGTTCCGCGTCGACCGCGCCTTCGACCAGATCAGCCGGTTCGTCTCGTTGCTCGGCTTCTCGATCCCGACCTACTGGCTCGGGCTCGTCATGCTCTTCGTCTTCTTCTTCCTCCTCGAATGGGCGCCGCCCGGCATGGGCCGGATCAGCCTGATCGTGACGCCGCCGCCGCGCATCACCGGCAGCTACCTGATCGACGGCCTGCTCACCGCGAACTGGGAGGCCGCTCACTCGGCCCTGTCGCAACTCGTGCTGCCCGTGATCTGCGTCGCGATCGTCGCCTCGGCGCCGATCATCAAGCAGACGCGGGCGATGGCGATCGAGGTGCTCGGCCGCGACTATGTGCGCCTGGCGCGCGCCGCGGGCCTGCCCGAGCGGGCGGTGCGCGGGATCGTCTGGCGCAATGCCCTGGTTCCGGTCGCGACCTTCATCGGCACGGAGATCACCGGTCTCGTCGGGACCGCGTCGCTGATCGAATATGTCTTTGCCTGGGGCGGCATGGGCCAGTACGGGCTGCATGCGATCACCTCGGGCGATTTCGCGGTGGTCCAGGGCTATGTGCTGTTCCTCGCCCTGTTCTCGGTCCTGGTCTTCGTGATCGTGGACGTGCTGGGCTTCCTGCTCGAGCCACGCGCGGGAGGCGGGTCGTGAGCGCCGCCGCCCTCCCACCCTCTGCCCGCCCGCTGCCCTCCCGCCCGCTGCCGTCCCGCTCACTGCCGATGCGGCTCGCGCGGCGCGTCGTCGGCATCGCGCGGCGCAGCCCGACGCTCGCGATCGGCGCGGGGATCATCCTCGCCTTCGCGCTGCTCGCGATCTTCCATGGCTGGGCGATGCCGCACGATCCGGTGCGCGCCTATCCGACCGAGGTGCTCAAGCCGCCCAGCGCGCGCTTCTGGTTCGGCACCGACGGCAACGGCATGGACGTGTTCAGCCGCGTGATCTACGGCACGCTCTATGCCTTCGGGATCGCGCTGCCCTCGGTCGCGATCGGCCTGCTGCTAGGCGTTCCCATCGGCCTGTGGACGGGATATCGCGGCGGCATGTTCGACGAGACGACGATGCGCGTCATCGACGCGCTGCGGGTCTTCCCGATCATCATCCTCGCGCTTGCCATCGTCGCCGCGACAGGGCAGTCGCTCGTCAACGTGATCTTCGTGATCGGTCTGATCGATGCGCCGATCTTCGTGCGCGTGGTCCGCGCCGAGGTGCTGGCGCTGCGCTCCAGCAACTTCGTCGAGGCCGCGCGTGCCCTCGGCAATCCGACCTGGCGCATCCTGTTCGTCCATCTGCTGCCCAACGCGCTGCGCGGCGCGATCGCCCAGACCTCGGTGCGCGCGGCCTGGGCCGTGCGCATCAGCGCGACGTTGGCCTTCCTCGGCGTCGGCATCCAGCAGCCGACGCCCGAATGGGGCGCGATGATCCGCCAGGGCGCGGAGTTCATCGTCACCGGCCAGTGGTGGGTCGCGATGTTCCCGGGCTGTGCGCTGATCCTGCTCGTGCTCGGCTTCAACATGTTCGGCGACGGTGCGCAGGACCTCCTCGACCCGCAACGCAAGACCGGCAAATGACCCTGCTCACGGTCGAGAACCTGCATACGCATTTCGTGTCGCGCTCGCTCGACAACGAGATCCGCGTGGCGCGCGCGCTCAACGGCGTCGGCTTCTCGCTGGAGCGCGGCCGCATCCTCGGCCTGGTCGGCGAAACCGGGGCGGGCAAGTCGCTGACGGCGCTGTCGATCATGGGTCTGCTCAAGCCGCCGGCGCGCATCGTCGAGGGGCGCATCGATTTCGAGGGCCGCGACCTTGCCGCCATGCCGCCGGACGAGCTCAACCGGCTGCGTGGCGACCGGCTGGCGCTGATCGTCCAGAACCCGCGCGCGTCGCTCGACCCGCTGGCGCGGATCGGCGAGCAGCTCGCCCGCGTCCACCGCGCCCATCGCAAGGCCGACGTCGCGACGGCGCATCGCCGCGCCGTCGAGATGCTGGCCGCGGTCGGCCTGCCGGATCCCGAACGCCGCGCCCGGTCCTGGCCGCACGAGCTTTCCGGCGGCATGGCCCAGCGCGTGCTGATCGCGATGGCGCTGATCAACGAGCCGCAGCTGGTGATCGCCGACGAGCCGACCACCGGGCTCGACGTCACGGTCCAGGCGCAGATCCTGGACCTGATCCAGGGCATGGTGCGCGCGCGCGGCCTCGGCGCGATCGTCATCACCCACGATCTCGGCGTCGTCGCGCATTACTGCGACGACATCGCGGTCATGTACGCGGGCAGCATCGTCGAGCAGGGCGCGACGCGCGACGTGCTGGCCGATCCGCGCCACCCCTATACGATCAACCTCGTCGATTCGACGCCGGAGCGCCTGAAGATCGGCTCGGGCCGCGTCTTCGGCGGCGCGCCGCCCAATCTCTTCGCCCTGCCGGAGGGGTGCCATTACCGTCTGCGCTGTCCGCGCGCGACCGGTGCCTGCGCCGCGCCGCCGCCCTGGGTCGCCGGCGTGGGCGGCCGTTTGACACGCTGTCATCACCTGGAGCCGCGATGACCGCCGTCCCGATTCTTTCCGTCGAACGGCTCGGCAAGCGCTTTCCCATCGGCAAGGGCCAGAGCGTCCACGCCGTCAACGACGTCAGTTTCGAGATCCGCCCCGGCCAGACGGTGGGACTGGTCGGCGAGAGCGGCTCGGGCAAGTCGACGATCGGTCGCACCGTTCTGCGGCTGCTGGAGCCGAGCGCCGGCCGCATCGTGTTCGACGGTCAGGACATCACCAGCCTTTCGGAATCCGGCTGCCGTGCCCTGCGCGCGCGCATGCAGATGGTCTTCCAGGACCCCTGGAGCTCGCTCAATCCGCGCCACAGCGCGCGCCGCCTGATCGAGGAGCCGCTGCTGCTGCACGCGAAGCTCGGCGCGGCCGAGCGCCGCGCGCGGGCCGAGGCGCTCGCGGAGCGCGTGCATCTCGACCGTGCGATGCTCGATCGCCTGCCGTCGGAGCTGTCGGGCGGCCAGTTGCAGCGCATCTGCGTCGCCCGCGCGATCGCCACCGATCCGAAGCTGATCGTGCTCGACGAGCCGACCAGCTCCCTCGACCTGTCGGTCCGCGCCGGCATCCTGGAGCTGCTCGCGGAGATCCGCGCGGCGACCGGCGCCGGTATGCTCTTCATCACCCATGATCTCGGCACGCTGAAGCTGATCAGCGACGAGGTCGTCGTGCTTTATCTCGGCTCGGTGATGGAGCGCGCGCCGACCGCGCGCATCTTCGAGGCGCCGGCGCATCCCTATACGCAGGCGCTGATCTCCGCGCATCTGTCCGCCGATCCGCGGCATCGGCCCGAGCGCATCCGCCTCGAAGGCGAGATCCCGAGCCCGATCTCGCTGCCGCCCGGCTGTCCATTCGCCAGCCGCTGCCATGCGGCGATCGACGCGTGCCGTGCGGCGAAGCCGGAGCTGCGGCCGCTTCCCGGCGGCGGTCAGGCCGCCTGCATCCGCATCGACGAACTCAACCGGGGCGCTGGCACGCGCGCGTGAGGTCAGACATGTCCGTCCACTACCCGACCCTGTTCAGCCCGATCCGGCTGGGCAAGCATACGATCCGCAATCGCGTCTGGATGGCGGCGCACGCGACGTTGCTGGTGAAGGACCATCTCTTCACCCAGGCGCATCTCGACTACTACGCCGAGCGCGCGCGCCACGGCGTCGGCGTGATCACGATGGAGGCGATGGCCGTCCATCCGACGACCCAGCCCTACAAGGGCAAGGCCTTCGCCTTCGACCCGCGCATGGTGCCCGAATATCGCAAGATCGCCGATGCGGTGCATGCGCATGGCGCGAAGATCCTGTGCCAGCCCTGGCATCGCGGCCGCGAGACCAGCTCGGTCACCAACGGCCTGCCGGTCTGGGCGCCGTCCTCGATACCCTGCGCGGTCTATCGCGAGATGCCGCATGTGATGACCGTCTCCGACATCAAGGAGATCATCGAGGGCTACCGGCTGTCGGCGCGCTACGCGCGCGAGGGCGGGCTCGACGGCGTCGAGGTGCATGCGCTGTCGCATGGCTATCTGCTCAACCAGTTCCTGTCGCCGGCGACCAACCATCGCAACGACGCCTTCGGCGGCTCGCTCGAGAACCGCATGCGCATCGTGCTCGAGATCCTCGACGCGACGCGTCAGGAGACCGGCCCGGACATGATCGTCGGCGTGCGGATCAATTCCGACGACGGTCACGAGGGCGGCCTGCGCCCCGGCGACTGGGCGGAGATCGCGCAGCGCCTCGAGGCCACGGGTCATCTCGACTACATCTCGTGCAGCCACGGCACCTATCTCAATCGGATGCTCATCTACCCGACGGCGCCGCAGGAGCACGGGTTCCAGATGGGCGCGACGCGCCGCATCAAGGAGGCCGTCAAGCTCCCGGTCGTCGGCGTCGGCCGCATCGTCACGCCGGAGGAGGCGGAGCGCCATCTCGCGGCCGGCGATTGCGATTTCGTCGCGCTGGCGCGCGCCCTGGTCGCCGATCCGGCCTGGGTCAGCAAGGCGGCGCGCGGCGAGGGGGCGAAGGTCCGGCCCTGTGTCGGCGCCAATTGGTGCATGTCCTCGATCTTCGCCCAGGCACCGATCGCCTGCATCCACAACCCGGCGGCAGGCAACGAGCGCGAGCTTGGCGAGGAGACGCTGAAGCCTGCGGCGCGGCCGAAGACGGTCGCGGTGGTGGGTGGCGGTCCCGCGGGGCTTCGCGCGGCGCTGACGGCCGCGAAGCGCGGCCATCGTGTCGTGCTGTTCGAGAAATCGGCGATGCTCGGCGGACAGGTCGCGCTCTGGGCGAAGGCGCCGAGCCGCGTCGAACTGACCGGTGTCGCGCGCTGGCTCCAGGACCGGCTGGCCGAGACCGATGCCGAGATCCGCCTGAACACCGAGGCCACCGCGCGCGGTCTGCGCGCCGAGGGCTTCGAGACCGTGATCGTGGCCGCGGGTGCGCGCGGTCTCCGGCATGGCTGGACGCCGCTGCGCCCGCAGCGCTGGAACCACGCGCCGATGCCGGGCACCGAGCAGCCGCATGTGTTCTCCTACATCGACTATCTGCGCGCCGAGCCGGCGCTAGGGCCGAACGTGATCGTCGCCGATGCGCTGGGCGGGCGGCAGGGCGCCGTCGTGGCCGAGGTGCTCGCCTCCAAGGGGCACAGCGTCGAGTTCGTGACGCAGCTCGGCCAGGGTTCGCCCGACCTCGCCGCCAGCCGCGACTGGGGCAAGGTGCATGGCATGCTCAAGCGCATGGGCGTGCGCTTCACCGTCGACGCGGAGATCGTGGGCATCGACGCCGCGGGCGTCGCGATTCGCGACGTCTATACCCAGACGGTCGAGCGTCGCACGCCGGTGCATGGCGTGGTGTTCATGCTTGGCGCGGCGGCCGAGGATACGCTCTTCCACGAATTGCTGCCGGCCCGCGCCGATGGCCTCGACCTGCGGCTGATCGGCGACGCGATGGCGCCGCGCCGCGCCAGCGACGCCATCCGCGAGGGCGAGATCGTCGCGCGCGACATCTGATTTGGAACCGAGGAGCAGGACATGACCCCCGAAGGCAAGAAGGCGCTCGACGAGATCCGCAAGGTGCGCGGCTACACCCTGCCGCTGCACGACGCGCTGGCGGAGACGAACCCCGAATTCCTCAAGCGTTACGGCGCGCTGTCCTCCTACGTGATCTTCGGGCCGGGCGAGGGACGTGCGCTCGACCTCAAGACGCGCTTCCTGGTCATGGTCGGCATCACGACCGCGGTGAAGGGCGATCGCGAGGGCATCGAATGGGCCGCCGCACGCGCGATCCAGAACGGCGCCACCTGGGAAGAAGTCTACGAAGCCGCGTTCCTCGCCGGGCTACCCGCCGGGATGCCGGCCTTCGAGGCGGCGTGCAAGGCGCTCAAGGAGATGAAGGCCGGCCGCGGCTGGGTGCCGCAGAAGGTCCCCGGTGGCGTGCGCAAGGCCAAGGCCAGGGGCGCCGCGAAGGCCGGGGCGAAGGCGACGCGCAAGGCGCGGTGAAGACGCTCCGCGCCACGGTCGCGATCATCGGGGCGGGCGCGTCCGGCGGCGCGGTCGCCTGGCGCCTCGCCAGCGCCGGGATTGATGTGCTCTGCCTCGAGCAGGGCGACCGGCTCGACCAGGCACGCAGCCCCGCGCTGGGCCATGACTGGGAGCGCGCGTTGCAGACGCGCTTCCATCCCGATCCCAACATCCGGCGCGGCGCCGCCGACTATCCCGTCACGGCCGTCGATACGCCCATCCAGCCGGCGCTGTTCAACGGCGTCGGCGGCGGCCTGCTGCGCTGGGGCGCGCATTTTCCGCGGCTGCGGCCATCGGATTTCCGCGTCCGCAGCCTCGACGGCGTCGCCGACGACTGGCCGATCTCCTATGACGATCTCGAGCCCTGGTACGATCTCAACGACGCGATGACCGGCGTCGCCGGGCTGAAGGGCGACCCGGGCAATCCACCGCGCAGGGCCGAGCGCGATCCGCCCCTGCCGCTGGGGCTCGGCGGCCTGCGCCTCGCCGCCGGTTTCGATGCCCTGGGCTGGCATTGGTGGCCCTCGGACGCGGCGATCTTGACGCGGCCGCGCCCCGGTCGCGCGCCGTGCAACAATTGCGGCCCCTGCGGCGTCGGCTGCGTGCGCGGCGCGCGTGCCAGCGCCGACAACACCTATTGGCCGGCGGCGCTCGCGGCCGGGGCGCGTCTCGCCACCGGAATGCGCGTGCTGAGGCTGACGACATCGGATGGCGGCCGATGCATCGCGGCCATCGAGACGGTCGACCGGAGCGGGACGCGCGTGCGCATCGAGAGCGACATCGTCGTGCTCGCCGCCAGCGGCCTGGGCACGCCGCGTCTTCTGCTCGCCTCGGCGGATCGCCATCATCCCGACGGGCTCGCCAACGCGAGCGGGCTGGTCGGGCGGCGGCTGATGCATCATCCGACCGCGATCGTCACGGGGGTGTTCGACGCGCGGCTCGACGGCCACAAGGGGCCCTTCGCCTGCGCCCTCTACAGCCAGGAATTCTACGAGACGGATCGTTCGCGCGGCTGCGTGCGCGGCGTGCAGTTGCAGATGCTGCGCGGCTCGGGGCCGGTGGCGACGGCGCTGGGCGGCTATATGCGCCGGCTCGACTGGGGGCGCGGCCATCATCGCGACTTCGTGCGCCAGTTCGCGCGCGGCGCGACGCTGACGGTCACGGCGGAGGATCTGCCCGATGCGGAGAACCGCGTGACGCTGGACGCCACGCGCGCCGATTCCGACGGTCTCGCGGCGCCGCGCCTCGGCTACCGCCTGTCGGAAAACAGCCGCCGCCTCCTCGATTTCGGGATCGCGCGGGCGCGCGAGGCCCTGACCGCCGCCGGCGCGCGGGAAATCGCCGTCAATCCGCTGAGCCGGATGGCCGGTTTCCACTTCCTCGGCACCGCGCGGATGGGCGACGATCCATCGTCTTCCGTCGTCGATGGCGAGGGGCGTTGCCATGCGATCGCCAACCTGTCGATCGTCGATGGCAGCGTCTTCGTCACCGCCGGCGCGGTCAACCCGACGCCGACGATCCAGGCTTTCGCGCTGCGCGCGGCGGACTCGATCCGCGCGCGGCTGAAGGAGCATGCATGACATCCGACGCCACGCTCGATGCGGTCCTGTCCACCTTGCTGCCCGGCGACGGGCCATGGCCGGACGCCGGGACGCTGGGGCTCGCCGCCACGCTGCGCGCCGATCTCGGCGACCATGCGGCGGCGCTGCACGCGACCTTGCCGCCGGGCTTCGCGGCGTCGGACGAGGCGGCGCGCGTCGCGGCCTTGCGCACGCTGGAGGTCGGGCAGCCCGCGCTCTTCGAACGCCTGATCGCCGTCGCCTACACGGCCTACTACGTCGACGCGCGGGTGCGCGCGACGATCGAGCGCGAGACGGGTTACGAGAACCGGCCGCCGCAGCCTCTGGGCTATGTCCTCGAACCCTTCGACGAGCGTCTGCTCGACCGGCAGCGCCAGCGTGCGCCGTTCTGGCGGCACGCGTGAGCGCGATGGCCGCGACCCGTTTCCTCGATCCGATCGCGGCAGACGCGCATAGCCTTGCGCCGCACGGCATGCTGATCGCGCATGAGTCCGGCGTGGCGCCGTCCCGCTCGACCTTCTATGGCGATGCGCTGACGCTGGTGAAGCCCGCGCGGATGATCAACGACGACGACATCGACCTGTCGGTGGCGCGACTGAAGCGCCGGCCGATGGAGGCGCTCTGGCTTGAGCGGCATTTCAAGCACACCCAGACCTTCCTGCCGCTGGGCGGCAAGCCCTTCGCGATGATCCTGTCGCCGCCGACCGCGGGCGATCTGCCCGATCTCGATCGCGCCCAGGCCTTCGTCTTCGCCGGCGACCAGGGCGTCGCGCTGCATGTCGGGACCTGGCACGAATTCCCGTTGGCGCTCGAGGACGGCACGGACATCGTCGTGCTGCTGCGTCGCCAGACCGTGCGCGATCTCACGCGCAAGGAGGGCAACGAGGCCGTGGGACCGGATCTGGAAAAGCGGGACCTCGAGGCGCGTTTCGGCACGCGCCTGGCGATCCGGTTCTGAGCGGGTCCCCGGCGTCCAGGCCGGGGACCGCTCGACAATGTTCAGACGCAGTAGGTCTTCAGCGGCTCGAAGCCGTTGAAGGCGACCGAGGCGTAGGTCGTCGTGTAGGCGCCGGCGCTGCGGATCTCCAGCTTGTCGCCGACCTGGAGGTCGACCGGCATGCGGTAATCCGACTTCTCGTAGAGGACGTCGGCGGAGTCGCAGGTCGGGCC
>CAIOSQ010000235.1 GCA_903860935.1 uncultured Rhodospirillales bacterium
GGATCGTCGCGCAGATCGAACAGGAGCGGCGGCAATTTCTGGAAATGCACATATTTGTGGGTCCTGGTCCGCAGCACAGCGAGGTCGCAGGACCGCCAGTCGAGGTCGAGGATGCGCCGCTGCGGCGCGAGGAACCCGCCGCGCAGGCTGAACTCGAAATGCACCTCGTCGCGCGTCGCGGCACCGGTGCCGCGCAGTTCCGGCAGGAGGGACTGGCCATCGCAGGTATGCGGCACCGGCAACCCGAGCCAATCGAGGATGGTCGGCAGGACATCGACGCTCTCGGTGAAGCCGTCCACGACGCGGCCACGCGTGCCATCCGCCGCCGGCGACGGATCGACGACGATGAGAGGGACGCGATAGCTCTGGTCGTGGAAGCCGAACTTGCCGAGCAGCCAGTGGTCGCCCAACTGCTCGCCATGGTCGCTGGTCATGACGATCAGCGTGTCGTCGAGCCGTCCCGTGTGCGCCAGCGCATCCAGCACCCGCCCGATCTGCGCATCCGCCTCCTCGATCAACCCGCAATAGGCCTGCCGCAGCAGGGCAATCTCGCCGACCGAAAGTTCCGCGACGCGTCCCGCGCCACCGACGACATAGCTGCCGAGATCCTGCGTCGCGGTGAGATAGGCGAGATAGGGATGCCCGCCGGCTTCGGCCTCAGGGCGCGGCGCACGGACCGGCGGCGGGATCGCGTCGAGCGGCGTCGAGACATGATAGGGCGCAGGCGCCGAGAACGGCGGGTGCGGTCGGTAGAGACCGAAATGCAGCGCCCAGGGCTCGTCCGCAGGCTGCACGCGCAGGAACTCGAGTGCCGCCTCGGTCAGCCAGGCGCTGTCCGAGAATTCCGCCTCGACCAGGCTCGGCGCGCCATCCGGCCGCGCGGCACCGGAGCGCGGAGCCCAGAGCTCGTCTGCCGTTCGTCCCGCGTGATGCGGCGCGCGGCTCGCCACCCAGGCGGCGTAGTTGAGCCCCTGGCGTCCTTGGGCACGCGTCTCGTCGAGTTGCGCGACGATGCGCCAGGAATCCGCGATGTCCCCGTTGCGGCGGAAACGTGGATCATCCGGTGGCACGCCCCGCGGATCGGGCGTGGTCGTCGAGTAGCCGACCAGCGCGGGATCGTAGCCGGCCCGGCGCAGCATGCGCGCGAGGTGGTCGTGGCGGGCATCGAGAGGGACACCGTTGTAGACGACGCGATGATTCATCACGTACTTGCCGGTCTGCAGCGAGGTGCGCGCCGGTCCGCAGGGTGCGCCCTGGCAGTAATGGGCCGCGAAGCTGACACCGCGCCGCGCCAGCGCATCCAGGTTCGGCGTCTTCACCCAATGCGCGCCGAGATGGCCGAGATGATCGCCGCGCCACTGGTCGACGACGATCAGAAGCACGTTGCGGGGACGCTGGCGCATGACGGACTCGCGGCACGGGTTTGCGGACATCCGATCCATAGCCGCCGCGACGCCGCCGATCCAGGGCGCGCCGCGCGATGCGCGCGATCAATGACGCGGCCGCGCGGGGATGGCGAACTGCCCCCGGACAAGACGGATGGGATCGCAATCATGAAGCAGCGGGACATCGGAAAGCCGAGGCGCCGACACGACGAGCAGAAGGCGCATCTGATCGCCGAGGAGCGGCACGACCCTTACAAGGCGCGCGCGAAACGCGCCGGTCCCTGCGTCTGTCCAGGCTGCGGCGCGGTGTTCGCGCGCGGCCGCTGGCAATGGGGCGCGCAGGTCGAGGGCATGACCGCGCGCGAGACCTGCCCCGCCTGCCACCGGACAGCCGACAACTTCCCCGCGGGCCGCGTGACGCTGTCGGGCGGCTTTCTCGCCGCGCATCGGGACGAGATCGTCGCGCTGGTCCGAAACACCGAGGCGCGCGAGCGGAGCACGCATCCGCTGCAGCGGATCATGTCCATCGGCAACGGGGAGACCGACGGCGAAC
>CAIOSQ010000236.1 GCA_903860935.1 uncultured Rhodospirillales bacterium
CCCGGCGCCCGCGCCCTCGGGCCAGCCGGCGTTCACCGAGCGGTGCTTGCGCCCGTCGCGCCACGCGACGCGCAGCGCCGCGACCGGCGCCCCGCCGGGCGTCGCGGCGGCGGCGAACACGAGGCACAGCGCCGCGATGCGCGCCGGCAGGAACATGACCGCGGTGTCGAGACGCGCCGCGGCGGCCCCGAAATCGAGATGGCGCGGCGTACGGTGTCCGATCATGGAATCGAGGGTGTTGATCGCCTTGAGCGCGAGCACGCCGGGCAACCCCAGCAGCAGATACCAGAACACCGGCGCCACGACGCCATCGCCGAAATTCTCGAACAGGCTTTCGATCGCCGCGCGGGCAACGCCATGGGCGTCCAGCGTGTCGGGATCGCGCCCGACGATATGCGCGACCTCGCGCCGCCCCGCCTCGAGCCCCTCTTGCGCCAGCGCCCGGCCCACCGCCGCGACATGGTCGTGAAGCGAACGCTGTGCCACCAGCACGCCGATGACGGCGGCCTCGGCGGCCCAGCCCCATTTGGCGTGGACGAAGACGGCATGGGCGGCCCATCCGATGCCGGCGACGAGGGCGACCACGACGATCGTGGCCAGCGCGCCGCGCAGCCGGCGATCGCCGGCACTGCGCTGCGGGCGGTTGAGGCGGCGGTCGAGTCCGGCGACGAGATGGCCGATCGCGACGACGGGATGCGGGACGAAGCGGAAAACGGGCCGCATGTCGCCGGCCAGCGCGTCGATGGCGAGCGCCAGAAGGAGGATCGCCGGCGGGCCGGCTATCCAGAGCGGAGAGGACAGCAGATCCATCGCGCGGCGCCGATCACTGTGTGGCGCCGGCCCGCCTGAGCATCGTGACGATCGTGCCGCGGCCGGCATCCTGCGCATGGCGCAGCGCCGTGCGCCCGGTATGGTCCTGTCGCTTCCAGTCGGCCCCCGCCTTGAGCAGCAGCGAGACGACGGCGGCGTGGCCGCGCCGGGCCGCCGCGATCAGCGCGGTCTCGCCCTGGGGCCCCTCGACCTCGATCGCAGCCTTTCCCGCGAGCAGCGCCGACACCGCGATGTCATGGCCGCGCTGCGCCGCCTGAAACAGCGCCGTGGATCCGTCGCGGTCGCGGACATCGACGCGCGCGCCATTGGCGAGCAGCAATTCGATCGCCTCGGCATGACCGCCCTGGGCGGCGAGGATGATCGCCGGCACGCGCTCGATGTCGATGCCATTGGCCGATTGGCCGGCCGCGAGCAGGCTGCGCAGCGTGCGGACGTCGCCGGCGCGCGCCGCATCGGCCACCGGGGCGCGGGACAGCAATTCGATCGTCATCTGGGCGCGGCCCGGCGCGGACGCCAGCAGCGACGGGACAAGCATCAGGGCGGCGATCAGGGCGCGAAGCATGCCGGGAGAGTGGCGAGCGACGACCGGCGCCGTCAAGCGCCCCCGACCGCCGGCACCAGCAGCCGTGCGACCCAGTCCGAGGCGGCCACCGGGGTTTCCGCCACCGGCGTTCCATCGTCGCCACGGTGGATGAGCACGACGGGCAGGCGCAGCCGCCGCGCCGCCGCGATCTTGGCCTGGGCGACGCGGCCGCCCGCCGCCCGCGTGACCAGCAGGTCGATCCGCGCCCGGCGCAGCAATTCCACCTCGTCCGCGACCCGGAACGGACCGCGCGCGCAGATCACCTCGCCCGCGGCCAGCGGAAAAACGGCGGGCGGAGAGGCCAAGCGGACCAGGAGGTGGCACCCCTCCAGCCCGGCGAAGACCGGCAGGTCGTCCGGTTCGACGGTCAGCATCACGCGCCGCCCGTGGCGCCGCACCACCTCGCGCGCCGCCCCCGGATCACGGACCTCGATCCACCGGTCGCGCGGATCGCGCGGCCAGGGTGGGCGGCGCAACGCCAGAAGCGGAGCGAAGGCGTCGCGCGCGGCGGGCCAGGCGGCACGGCGCGACGCGCGCGTCAGGGGATGCATCGCATCGATGACGATCCCGATCCGCTGGACGGCAAGGAACCGGCCGAAGCGCTCCGCATCGGCCAACACGGGGCGCGCCTCGGGATGACCGGGATCGAGCAGCGCCACGCTCAGGCGCGGCCCGAACCGAGCCTCCAATATGGCCGCGAGCCGTAGGGCCTGCGGCGTGATGCCGAGCACCAACAGCCGCGGCACGGCGGTCTCGAGCCGCGGGCCCGCATGCCGACGCGAAACGGTCACGTGGGACGTCATGCGGCACCCCCTCACCGGCATCCATCTCGGGACGCAAGACAGCATGTCCGGATCGCGCCGGGGAGGGGTCGTCCGGCTACTTTCGGGTCCGCGAGCCCCGGTTCACAAGCCGATACGGCCGGTACCCACGAGCCAGGCCGCGGCCAGCGCCAGCGAGGCCAAGGTCATCGGCACCCCGGCCCTGGCG
>CAIOSQ010000237.1 GCA_903860935.1 uncultured Rhodospirillales bacterium
ATACGCGCAGTTCAGGTAGGCGATGTCGCGCGGGATATCGAAAAGATGGCGCTGGCTGGCGAGCGGCGCTGGCGTTGCGGTATCGGTCATGGTCCCCTGTCCCTCCTTGCCGCCGCGCCCGGCGCGGCCATGCTGACGCCGGCGAGGCTAGAGCATGATCCGCGCCGACAGAAGCGCGGACCACGCTCCAGGTCTCTGTTTCATCGCGTGGTTCACGGCGGTGGTTAATCCGCCTCCGAAGATCACGCTCTCGCACGACGCGGAGATGTGTCATGACCGATCCATTGCTCTCCACACCGTCCGGACGCCGCCGCGCGCGTGCGCTCGGCATTCCGTTCCAGGGGCGTCCGGGGCCGGCGAACGCGATCACGGACGTCGCGGGCGTCGAGGTCGGTTATCGCACGCTGATCAGCGGCGACGGGCCGCTCGTGGTCGGGCAGGGACCGGTGCGCACGGGCGTCACCGCGATCCATCCGCGCGGCCGGGCGGGGGCCGGCATTCCTGTCTTCGCGGGCGTGCACAGCCTCAACGGCGCCGGCGAGATGACCGGCTTCGTGTGGATCGAGGAGGCGGGCCGCACCGAATTGCCGATCGTCGTCACCAACACGCATTCGGTGGGTATGGCGCGCGACGCGCTCGCCAAATGGATGGTCCGCAATTTCGCCGAGCGCATGGAACGCTGGGTGCTGCCGGTCGCGGCCGAGACCTATGACGGCCATCTCAGCGACATCAACGGCTTCCACGTGCGCGATGCGGATGTCTTTGCCGCGCTCGACGACGCGACGGGCGGTCCGATCGAGGAGGGCAGCGTCGGCGGTGGGACCGGCATGATCTGCTACGAGTTCAAGGGCGGCACCGGTACCGCGTCGCGGGTGCTCGATCTCGACGGCGTGACCGGGACCGTTGGCGTGCTGGTGCAGGCGAATTTCGGCAAGCGGCATCAGCTGACCATCGCCGGCATACCGGCCGGACGGCTGCTGTCCGAGGATGCCCCTGGGCTTCCGGATCACGGTTCGATCATTGCCGTGATCGCGACCGATCTGCCCTTGCTCCCGCACCAGCTCAAGCGGCTCGCGCGCCGTGCCGGTCTCGGCATCGGCCGCAGCGGTTCCATCGCGGCGCATGGTTCGGGCGACATCTTCATCGCGATGTCGACGGCGAATGCCGCCTTCTTCGCCGCTCAGCGCGGCGCGCGCACGCTCGACGCGATGCAGGACGAGGCGCTCAATCCTGTCTTCGAGGCGGTCATCCAGGGCGTCGACGAGGCCGTGCTGAACGCGATGGTCGCGAACGCCGACATGACCGGCCGCGACGGGCATGTCGTTCCGGCCCTGCCGCACGCGCCGGTCGAGGCCTGGTTCCGCGCGCATGCGGGACGGCGTCCATGACGCTCACCGTCCAGGCGCGACGCGCCATCGACTGCGCCGGGGATCTGCCGACCGGTCTCACGCCGCCCGAATTGCGGCGGGTCTATGCGGCGCAGCGCGCGCGGCTCCAGCCGCCGCGTCCGGAAATCGCGCGGGTCGTGGAATTGTCCATACCGGGGCGTGATGGCGAGGTGGCGGCGCGGCTCTATTGGCCGCGCGACGACGGCGCGTCGCGGCCGCTGACGATCTATTTCCATGGCGGCGGCTGGGTGGTGGGCAGTCTCGACGGCTATGACACGACCTGCCGGCGTCTGGCGCTCAAGGCCGACAGCGTGGTGGTGTCGGTCGAGTATCGACTGGCCCCCGAAAATCCTTTTCCCGCGGCCCTGCATGACGCGTGGGATGCGACGCTGTGGTGCGTGGCCGAGGCCGCGCGCCTCGGCGGCGATCCGCGCCGCGTCGTCGTCGCGGGGGACAGCGCCGGCGGCACGCTCGCCGCGGTCGTCGCGCTGATGGCGCGCGATGCGGGCGCGCCGGCCATCGCGCTGCAGACGCTGATCTATCCGGTGGTCGACCTGACGCGCGAGACCGACTCGCATGTGCGCAACGCCGAGGGATACATGCTCACCACGGCGGCGCTGCGTTGGTTCTACGATTGCTATGTGCCGGACCGCGCGGCACGGGCGGATTGGCGAGCCTCGCCGCTGCTCTGTCCGAGCCTGGCGGGCGTCGCCCCGGCGCTGGTGATCGCCGCCGAGCACGATCCGCTGGTCGACGAGAACGCGGCCTATGCCGATCGTCTGCGCGCCGCGAGCGTACCCGTCGACCACGTGGTCTTTCCGGGCATGCTGCACCCCTTCTTCACGCTGGGCGGCGTGATCGACGAGGCCGCGCAGGCCGAGGATCTGATCTCCGCGGCGATCGGTCGGCTCTGATCGTCGACGGCGCGGCCCTCTCCGAGCGGATTTCGTCGGCCCCGCGCAGGCCCGCCGCCACCTGCCCCGCGGGACGCGCGGCGGCGCCCGCGGGGCGTCGCCGTCACTGCGGGCGGTCGGTCGCCAGATGCGCGACGCAGTCGCCGCGCTCGATGCGGCCAGGGTGGCGCTTGCAGACCAGCAGACCATCGCGCTTGAAGTGGCAGAGGATCGGATCGCGCCCGGGGTTGTCGGGGAACACGACCTGGCCGCAGGGCTGTCCGGCCTTCACCATCTCGCCCAGTTCGCAGAACGGCTCGAACAGCCCGGGTTCGGGTGCATAGACGTAGTAGTCCTTGCCCTTGAGTTCGACCAGACGCGTCGGCCCGTCGTTCTGGATCTTCCAGTCCTTGAGCACGCCGGCATGGGCGAGCAGGTTGCGCACGCCGCGCTCGACCAGTTTCACGCCGGGGATCGACACGCGTCCACAGCCGCCGAACTCGCCGCCGAGCGCGATGACGCCGTTGGCGATCGCCGAGGAGGCTGCGAGGCGGTTGTCCGGCGAAAAGGCCCAGACGAAGCTGAGCGGCGCGCCGAAGGCGTGCAGCGCGGCGAGCGCCTTCGCGTTCTGGTCCTCGTCCGGTCCCAGCCTTGCGGAGCAGAAGGGCAGGTAGTCGAGCGACGAACCGCCGGAATGCAGATCATGGTGATAGTCGGCCAGCGGGTAGATCGTCGTGTTGATGTAGTGGGAGATCTGGAAGGTCGGCGTCCCCTCGGCGTCGCCCGGAAAGGCGCGGTTGAGATTGCCGCCGTCGATCGGCGAGACGCGCGCGCCGTCCATGACCGCGGGCAGGTTCGCCGCCGGCATCACGATCACCCGGCCCTTGATGTGCGTGGGCTCCAGCGACTTGATCAGCTTTGTGAGGGCGATCTGGCCCTCGTACTCGTCGCCATGATTCCCCGACATGAGGAACACGGTCGGCCCCTCGCCGTTGCGGATCACCGCGATCGGTATGGCGATCGTCCCATAGGCCGAGCGCGTCACGGAATGCGGCAGGTGCAGGTACCCGACCTGTTTGCCCTCGCGCTCGTAATCGACCTCGGTCCAGATCATGCTTTTCTTCGGCTGAGTGGCGTTCATCGCGGATCCCCCATCGTGCTGACACTCTTCGTGGTCGCGGCAGCGTGCCACCCCTGGGCATCGCATCGCAACCGCGTAACCGCGAGGTTTGACACCGGGCCGCCGCTGCCAGCACTGTGATCGCCGCGGCCAGGGGAGGGCAGGGTGGAACAGGACGGACCGGCGATCGACGCGACGCGTCTCGATCTCGCGCGTGAATTCAGGGGCAATCCCTTCGCGAAGCATTCGCCCGATCTCTACGCGCTGCTCGAGATCCTGCGCGGACCGCGCTTCAACGGCAATTACGTGCTCGTCGTGCTCGAGCCGCACAAGCGCTACGCGCTCGCGGTCAAGCAGCCAGGTGGCAAGCCGCCGGTGGTGCTGGGCAACGAGATCCACGCCTCGGCGGCCGACGCGGAATGGGCGGTGTTCAAGCGCCGCTGGGAAGCCGCGAGCGGCCAACCGCTCGCGATCGATCGAGGGAGCCCGTCATGAGCGATCTGCCCATCCCCGACGTGCTCGGCTATTGCGACGACTGGAGCGTCGCGGCCGGCGGCACCATTCGTTTCCGTATCGGTGCCATGACGCGGCCGCGCGACTACACGGCCCAACTCGTGCGCGTGATCAGTTCCGATACCGGACCCGAGGGTGCGGGTCTCAAGACCAGCGACGTCGACGCGCCGCTCAATGGCCGTCACAGCGCCGCGCTGCGGCCCATTCCTGCGGGATCCTTCGTTCTGGTCGAGCGCGGCGACGCGGTGGCGGGGCTGACGTCCTTCACCGTCATGGCGCTGGTGCAGCCGATGCTCGACGGACGGCCGTCGCAGGCGATCCTGTCCACGCTGGTGGAGGGGCAGCGCCGAGCCGGGTTCGCGCTGATCGTGGACGAGGTGGGCGCGCTCGCACTCCATTTCGCCGACGGGACGCGAATTTCGACCGGCGCGAAGATGCCGCTTGGACGCTGGCATCATGTCGCGGCCAGCCTCGACGCGACGACCGGCGAGGTCTTCCTGCGCCAGACGCCGCTGCCCGCGCGCGGCTTCGACCGGCCGGCCAGTTTCGAGGCCGGTGGCCTCGCGGCGATCGGCGCCCTGCCGGCCTCGGCCGTGCGCATCGGCGCCATCGGTCGGACCGGACCTGTGCCGGGCCGCTTCGCGACGTGGCTCTTCAACGGCAAGATCGAGGCGCCGAGCCTCGCCGACCGCGCGCTTTCCGTCGACGAGATCCGCGCCCTCGCGGCCGTGGGGTCCACGCGTCCGCCGGAGGCGTGCCTGCGCGCCGCCTGGGATTTCGCACGCGACATATCGACCGTCCACGTGCGCGACGCCGGACCGCGCGCCCTCCATGGCGTGACCGTCAACGCGCCGAAGCGCGCGGTGACCGGCGCGTCCTGGGACGGCAGCGCCCATGACTGGCGTCAGACGCCGCGCCATTACGGCGCGATCCACTTCCACGAGGACGATCTCTACGACGCGTGCTGGCCCGACACGCTGGCCTGGAGCATCCCGGCCGACATGCGCAGCGGCGTCTATGCGCTGCGGCTCGACACCGATGCCGCGCCGCCGTTCTGGATCACCTTTTTCGTGCGGCCGCCGCGCGGCAAGGCGCGCGCGCGCGCGGCGTTCCTCGCCTCGACCGCGACCTACAGCGTCTATGCCAACTACCGCGCCCGCATGGCGCCGAGCACGGTCGATCTGGCCTTCGGCGCGCTGCAGCAGATCGACAGCACCGACATGCTGCCGGCCTTCCATCCGGAACTCGGGGCATCGACCTACGACAAGCATCCCGACGGCTCGGGCGTGTGTCATGTCTCGCGGCTGCGCCCGATGGTCAATGTGCGGCCCACCGGGCGGATGTGGAACCTGCAGATCGATCTCTGCCTGATCGACTGGCTGGAGGCGCAGGGCTTCGACTACGACGTCATCACCGACGACGACCTGCATCGCGAGGGGTTGTCGCTGCTCGAGCCCTATGCCGCGGTGATGAGCGGCTGTCATCCGGAATACTGGTCCGGCGCGATGTGGGACGGGCTCGCTGCCTGGCTCGAGCGTGGCGGCCGGTTCATGTATCCCGGCGGCAACGGATTCTACTGGAAGATCGACTATCCCGAGAGCCATCCCGGGATGATCGAGGTGCGCCGGGCCGAGGGCGGCACGCGCGCCTGGGCCGAGCTTCCCGGCGAGTATCTCCATGCCTCGACCGGCGAACTCGGCGGGCTGTGGCGGCGCAACGGTCGCACCCCGAATGCGCTGGTCGGCGTGGGCTTCATCGCCCAGGGCTTCGACTATGCGACCCATTATCGGCGCACGGCACAGAGCGAGGATCCGCGCGTCGCGTGGATGTTCGCGGGCGTGACGGAGGAGCGGCTCGGCGACTATGGCTGCGCGCTCGGCGGCGCGGCGGGGATGGAGATCGATTCGGCGAGCACGGTGCTTGGAACACCGGCGCATGCGCTGGTGGTCGCGTCCTCGGTCGGCCACTCGAAGGTCATGAATCTCGTCGTCGAGGAGATCAATTGCGGCTTCACCGGCGCCTATGGCGGGACCTGGCCTGCGGTCCGCGCAGATATCGTGTTCTTCGAGACGCCGGCCGGCGGCGCGGTCTGGTCGACGGGATCGATCAGCTATCTCGGCAGCCTCGCCCATGACGACTATCGCAACGGGATCTCGCGCCTGACCGCGAACGTGCTGCGCCGCTTCCTCGATCCGACACCTTTCCTGGTGCCCGAATCGTGAGGCGGCGCTTCACAGCCGCCTGGGCTTCGCCTAGGCTGCCGCCCATCGAGAACCAACCACTCCCGGAGGAGACATGAAGACGTTGTTTGCTGCCGCCGTCATCGGCGCTGGCGTCCTGGTCGCGGCGCAAGGTGCCGAGGCCCAGACGCAGAACTGGAAGATCCAGACCTCGGCCCAGGCTGGCGACTTCTATTACAAGTCGATCGAGAAGTGGCTGCCGGTGCTGACCACGATGACCGGTGGCAAGGTGAAGGCCGAGTTGACGCCGATCGGCTCCGTCGTGCCGCACAACCAGACGATCGACGCGGTGGGCCAGGGCATCCTTCAGGCCGACCTGACCTCGACGGTCTATTTCTCCGGCCGTGACAAGGCCTTCGCGCTGCTCGGCGATCTGATCGCTGGCTATGATACGCCCTGGCAGGTCATCCAGTTCTGCTATTACGGCGGTGGGCGCGAGATCCTTCAGGAATTGTTCGACAAGTACTCGAACAAGCAGGTGAAGGTCGTCGGGTGCGCCACGGGTGGCAAGGAAGCCTTCATCTCGAAGGTTCCCATCCGCAAGGTCGATGATTTCAAGGGCAAGAAGATCCGCTCGCCGGAAGGCCTCGCCGCGGACGTGTTCCGTCGCGCCGGCGGTGCGCCGGTCGCCATGCCGCCGTCCGAGACCTACACCGCGCTCGACAAGGGCGTCGTGGATGCCGCGGATGACAGCACCTACTCGATGAGCGATTCGGTCGGTCTCTTCAAGGTCGCGAAGTTCCCGATCTATCCGGGCATCCACTCGATGCCGATCCTGCAGTTCACGGTCAACATGGCCTCCTGGAACCGTTTGAGCGCGGGGGAGCAGGCTGCGGTCAATGGCTGGTATCGTGCGGCGATGGCGGATCTCGTCATGTCGGCCGATGTCGAGGATCGCAAACTCGTCGCCCGCGACATGGCCGACAAGTCTCGCGGGATCGAGATCATCGACTGGCCGCAGGTCGAGCGCGACAAGTTCCGCCAGATCGCGGCGGGCGCGTGGAAGGACTTCGCCGCCGGCAGCGACATCGCGCGCAAGGCCTATGACGCGAACATCCGCTTCATGAAGCAGATGAACCTGCTGCCTGCCGACTACCAGTGAGGCTGCGGCAGTAACGAAGGAAGAGGGGGCCGCTCGGCCCCCTCTTCGGCTTTCAGGGGGATGGACGCATGACTGACATCGCAGCCGAACAAGGGCCACCGTCCACGCCGATCGAGCGTGGCATCAACTGGGTGGCGCATAACGCGAGCTACCTTTACCTGATCGCGACGATCGCGACGACCTACGAGGTGTTTGCGCGTTACCTCTTCAACGCGCCGACCGACTGGGCCTTCGAGGCCACGATCATGCTCTGTTCGGCCTGCTATCTGGTTGCCGGCGGTTATGTGACCCAGCGCAGGCGGCACATCGCGATCACATCCCTCTACGACGGTGCCGGCGAACAACGGCGGCGCACCCTCGACATCGTCGCGGTCATCTTCGGCCTGCTCTCGATCGGGATGCTCATCCTGTCATCCTGGCGCCAGGCGCTGATGTCGATCCAGATCTGGGAGCGGACCGGCAGTTCCTGGAACCCGCCCCTGCCGGCGCTCCTCAAGCCGCTGATCGTCGTCGGGTCGTGCCTGATCTTCATCCAGTTGTTCATTCACCTCCGTCGTCTGCTGACGCCGTCGCAGTTCCGGGTTTTCGTCGCGATCTGCGGTGCCGGCCTCGCGCTGTTCGTGCTCGACCAGGCCGATGTCTTGTCGCTCTGGACCAGCCTGTTCGATGCAGCCCGCAGCGGCTTCCGTGGTCTCGGCATCGGCTGGGCGACGCTTGTCGTCCTTGCCGTGATGATCGCCCTGATGCTGACCGGCATGCCGCTGGCCTGGGTTCTCCTGACGATCGCCTGTGGCTGTACCGTCCTGTGGATCGGGCCTTCGGGCCTACCGCTCGTCGGCAGCCGCGTCTTTGGCTTCGTCCAGGAATACGTCTTCGTCGCGGTGCCGCTTTTCGTGCTCATGGCCTGCATCATGGAGCGCTCCGGCGTCGCGAAGGACCTCTACACCGCGATGTACATCTTCTCGGGCAACCTGCCCGGCGGCGTCGCGATGCAGACGGTGGTGGTGGCCATGATCATGGCCGCGATGACCGGCATCATCGGCGGCGAGATCGTTCTGCTCGGCCTCATCGCCTTGCCGCAGATGCTGCGGCTTGGCTACGACAAGAAACTGGCCATCGGCACGATCTGCGCGGGCGGTTCGCTGGGAACCATGATCCCGCCGAGCGTCGTGCTGATCGTCTACGGCCTCACCGCCAGCGTCTCGATCGGCGACCTGTTCAAGGCAGCGTTCATTCCCGGCATCCTCATGGGCTGCCTCTACATCGCCTACATCCTCATCCGCTGCCGCATCGATCCGAGCCTTGGCCCGCCCGCCCCTGCGGAGGAGCGCAACATCCCGCTCGCCCAGAAGCTGGCGATGCTCAAGGGGCTCATCCTCCCGATGCTCATCATCTTCTGGGTGCTGGGATCGATCTATCTCGGCATCGCCGCGGTTACCGAAGCGGCCGGCGTGGGCGTGGTCGGCGCGATCGTCTCGGCGGCGATCCGCGGCGAGCTCAACTGGAAGATGATGCGCGAATCCCTCGTACAGACGATGGAGACGGTCGGCGTCCTGATCTGGCTGACCTTCGGCGCCTTCGCCTTCATCGGCATCTACAATATCATGGGCGGGACGAATTTCGTGCGTCAGCTGATCACCGGCCTGCCGGTGGCGCCGATCGTCATCATCCTGTTCATGATGGCGATCCTGCTGGTGCTCGGCTGCCTGATCGACTGGATCGGCATCTGTCTTCTGACGATGCCGATCTTCGTCCCGATCATCAAGGACCTGGGCTATGACCCGGTGTGGTTCGGCATCCTGTTCTGCATGAACATGCAGGTGTCGTACCTGTCGCCGCCCTTCGGTCCGGCCTGCTTCTACCTCAAGGGCGTGGCGCCACCGGACATCACGCTGCAGCAGATCTTCAGCTCGGTGTGGCCCTTCATGGGGCTGCAGATCACGGCGCTGCTGATCGTGCTCTTCGTTCCGGACGTCGCGTTGTTCCTGCCGCGGCTCCTCGACTGACCTTGGTTCGACCGGCGGGGTGCGCCCCGTCTCAGGGCGCGATCCGGACAGGCAGCCGCTTACGGCCCCAGCGTCCCGGATCGCGCTCGAAATGCCCAGGGCAGGCGGTGCCGCAATCCAGGCACCGCCCGTCCGCATCCAGCCGCCACACGCCGAGCTGAAAGCGGTCACGCTCGATGAGCAGCCCGCCGCAGCCATGGCACCAGGTGCTCTGGCGGCCGACATCCTCGACATTGCCGACATAGACGTGGCGCAGCCCTGCGTCGCGCGCGATGCGCCGCGCGCGGGCGAGCGTGGCCGGCGGCGTGTTCGGCCGGTCGGTCATGCGGTAATCCGGGTGGAAGGCCGAGAAATGCAGCGGCACATCGGGGCCGAGCTCGCGGGCGATCCAGGCGCTCATCGCCGCGATTTCGGCATCCGAATCGTTCGCGCCGGGGATCAGGAGCGTGGTGATCTCGAGCCATACCCTGGTCTCGTGGCGCAGATGGACGAGCGTGTCGAGCACCGGCTGCAGCTTGCCCTTGGTGACGCGCCAGTAGAAATCCTCGCTGAACGCCTTCAGATCGACATTGGCGGCGTCGATATGGCGGTAGAATTCGCGCCGCGGCGCGTCGCAGATATAGCCGGCGGTGACGGCGACCGTGCGGATCCCCTCGGCATGGCAGGCCTGGGCCACGTCGATCGCGTATTCCATGAACACGACGGGATCGTTGTAGGTGAAGGCGACGCTGCGGCACCCCAGGCGCTTCGCGGCGCGCGCGACCGCGAGCGGTGACGCGGCGTCCGACATGGCGGCGGTGTCGCGGCTCTTCGAGGTGTCCCAGTTCTGGCAGAAGCTGCAGGCGAGGTTGCAGCCGGCGGTGCCGAAGGACAGGACCGACGTGCCCGGCAGGAAGTGGTTGAGCGGCTTCTTCTCGATCGGGTCGACACAGAACCCCGTGGCGCGGCCATATTCGGCGAGCACGATCTCGCCACCGCGCGCCGCGCGCACGAAGCACAGGCCGCGCTGGCCGTCGGCGAGGCTGCAGGCCCGCGGACAGAGATCGCAGCGCACGCGCCCGTCGTCGAGCCGCGTCCAGTAGCGCGTCGGAACGGCGTTCGGGAAATCGGTCTCCGGCGCTGCGGCCATGCGTTCCTCCACCCGCGGCACGGCGCGCGAGTCTCGCCGCCGTCGCGTTCCGGTCTATACTCCAGCCACAGCGTTCCGGGAGCATGTCGCGATGCACGGGCAGATCCAGGCGGCCGGCGTCGCCGGCATGTTCTATCCGGCCCAGGCCGATGCCTGCGCCAACATGGTCGATTCCTTCCTCGCCGCGGCGCGGCGGGTTCCGGTCGCGCCCAAGGCGGTGATCGCGCCCCATGCGGGCTTCGCCTATTCCGGTCCCATCCAGGCCAGCGCCTATGCGCCGCTCGCTGCGCGTCGCGGCGAGATCGCGCGCGTGGTCATCCTGGCGCCGGCCCATCGCGTCGGCTTCTCCGGCCTTGCGCTCTCGCCGGCCGAGGGCTGGAAGACGCCGCTGGGCGTGCTGCCGGTCGACTGGGCCTGGCTCGGGCGGATCCTGCACCTCCCGCATGTCGCCGTCGACGCCACGCCCTTTGCGCGCGAGCACGCGCTGGAGGTCCAGTTGCCCTTCGTGCAGCGGGCGCTGGGCGAGGTCGCGATCTGCCCGGTCCTGGTGGGCGGCGCGGCGCCGGATCTCGTGGCCGCCGCGCTGCGCGCGCTCTGGGGCGGGCCGGAGACCGCGATCGTCATCTCGTCCGATCTCAGCCATTACCATGACGACGCCACGGCGCGGGCGAAGGATGGCTCGGCCGCGGACGCGATCGAGACGCTGCGCTCAGAGGCGTTGTCCGGGGATCTCGCCTGCGGGCATCGCGCGATCGCCGGTTTGCTGCGCGAGGCGCAGACGCGCGACCTGCGGGCCACCGCGCTCGACCTGCGCAATTCCGGCGCGACGTCCGGCCAGCCGGATCGCGTCGTCGGCTATGGCGCCTTCGCCTTCGAACAGGCGTCGAACGCGCGCCTGGACGATGCCAGCCGCCAGACCCTGCGCGATGCGGCCCGTCGCGGGATCGCGCTGCGCCTGCGTAACAACGCCGTGCCGCATGTCGACCTCGATCGCTCCAAGACGCCCCTGCTCGCGGCGCGGCGGGCCAGCTTCGTGACGCTGGAGATCGACGGGCGTCTGCGCGGCTGCATCGGGTCGCTGCAGCCGCATCTGCCGCTGGCCACCGACGTGGTCGTCAATGCCTGCAAGGCGGCGACCGCGGATCCGCGCTTTCCGCCGATGACCGAGGCCGATCTGGCGCGCGTCGCGCTCCACGTCTCGATCCTGTCGCATGCGCGGCCCATCGCATGCGCGAACGAGGCGGAACTGCTGCGGGCGCTGCATCCGGATGTCGACGGCCTGATCATCCGCGACGGCCAGCGCCAGTCGTTGTTCCTGCCCAGCGTCTGGTCGTCCCTGCCGGACGCGCGCAACTTTCTGCGCCAACTCAAGCAGAAGGCGGGCATGGCGCCGGATCACTGGTCGCCGCAATTCCGCGCCTGGCGCTTCGCCACCGAAGCCTTCTGAGGCTGTGACGCGCGTGGCGCGCGATCAGGCCGCGGCGGTGCCGAGCGGAGAGATCGCGGGAATGCGATCGGCGTGATGACAGGCCACGGCGTGGCCCGGCGTCGGCGTGACCACGGGCGGTTCGACCTGGCGGCAGATATCCGTGGCGTGCGGGCAGCGCGTATGGAAGCGGCATCCCGAGGGCGGCGCCAGCGCGCTGGGCACGTCGCCGGTCAGGCGCACGCGCGGCCGGCGCAGCTTCGGGTTTGGAACGGGGATCGAGGACAGCAGCGCCTGGGTATAGGGATGGCGCGGCGTCGCGTAGAGCGAGGCCTTGTCGGCCTGCTCGACGATCTTGCCGAGATACATCACCGCGACGCGGTCGGAGATGTGCTTCACCACCGCGAGGTCGTGGGCGATGAAGAGATAACTGAGATGGAATTCTTCCTGCAGATCCTGCAGCAGGTTGACGATCTGCGCCTGCACGGAGACGTCGAGCGCGGAGACGGCCTCGTCGCAGACGATGAAGCGCGGCTGCGGCGCGAGCGCGCGCGCGATGCCGATGCGCTGGCGCTGGCCGCCGGAGAATTCATGCGGATAGCGCACGACATGGTTGGGCGAGAGCCCGACCGTGTCCAGCAGCTTGCGCGCGCGCTTCGTCATCTCCGGCCCAGGCTTCGCGCCCTGGACATAGAGCGGCTCGAGGATGATCTCCTCCACCGTCATGCGCGGGTTGAGTGAGCTGTAGGGGTCCTGGAAGACGATCTGCATGCCCTTGCGCATCTCGCGCATCTCCGGCGCGTCCATGCCCAGGACATCGCGCCCGTCGATGCGCACCGAACCGCTGGTCGGTTCGATGAGGCGCAGCACCAGCCGCCCGGTGGTCGACTTGCCGCATCCGCTCTCGCCGACAAGGCCGAGCGTCTCGCCGCGGCCGATATGGAAGCTGACGCCGTCGACGGCACGCACGCGCCCGATCTCGCGCGTGACCAGGAAGCCGGCGGTGACCGG